>JAFSSR010000040.1 GCA_017450885.1 Clostridia bacterium
CGGCGTGCCGGTAAAGCTGCCTCCGGTGGAGTTGAACATGTAATAGGTCGCGCTGCTCGCCGTCGTGCCGGTACCGGACGTCGGTATCCTGTATGCGTACTTATAGGTGCTGTCCTCGGTATCCGAGATCTTGACCTTGCTGCAATACCGGAACATGTACTGGTAGCAGCACAGCGCGAGCGTGGTCGCCGGAAGCGCGGGGATGCTTACAAGTTTGGTGCAGTAGCTGAACATATTGTCATAGCAGTACGTTGCCAGCGTCGTCGCGGGCAAAGCCGGCGCCGACGTCAGCGCGGAGCACTTATAGAACATATACTGATAGCAATACTGCACGAGAGTCGTCGCCGGGAGCGCGGGAGCCGTCGTCAGCGCGGTACATTGATAGAACATATAGTGATAGCAATACTGCGCGAGAGTCGTCGCCGGGAGCGCGGGAGCCGAGGCGAGCTTCGAACAGCTGTAAAACATAGATGCGTAGCAATACTCCGCAAGCGTCGTAGCCGGAAGTTCGGGCGCCGTCGTCAGCCCGCTTCCGGCAAACATACCGCGGTAACAGTTCGGCGACAGTCTTGTCGCGGGCAGCGTGGGGCCCGACGCCAGCATAGCGCAGGAGTCGAACAGTCCCCGGAAGCACGACCAGTCCATCAACGGAACGTCCCCCAGCGCGACGATCCTGCAATCGAGCAGATCCATAATGTTCCCGCTGCAGGACACGGATTGGTTAACGAAGTCTCCTCCGATCTCAAAGCGTTTGTCCGATCCTGCCGAGCCGGTTATGTAGGTGTTGTTCATGCCCCGCAGATACAGCTTGTTGTTTACAGAGGATATCAGACTTCCGTCCCACTCGGTCCAGTTCTCCGCGTCGGTCGAATACTCAAGCCTCCCCGGCCAGTTTTTCGCCGCGTTTTTGGTTTTCAGCGTGAACGCCGCCGTGCCTGTGAAAGTGAGATATCCGAGATCGAGCGTCCCCCCCGACGGGATGGCGGCGATGGCGGAGGGAAAGTTATCGGCGGTCATCGTCCCGCTCCCGCCCGTCTTTGCGCGGATGGCGTCGGCGATGTCGGAAAAGAGCGAGGTCAGCGTGGAATGTACGTTAGGCATCAGTAGCTCCCTCCTATCGCTGTTCCTATAGCCGCGGCTATGGCTGTATTGACGTAGGTCTCGGTGGCGTAGCCCGTAAGGGAGGGCGTGTCTCCCGCGTCGCCCTTGTCCCCCTTGTCGCCTTTTTCGCCTTTGTCGCCCTTGTCCCCCTTGTCTCCCTTTTCGCCGACCATGCTGAACAGCCTGTCGAGCGAAAAGTCGCTGCCGCGCATCCTCCAGACGTCGCCGGGGGCGGTCGTTCCGTTATAGCGGACGCTCACCGTCTCGCCGTTGATCGTCCGCTCGACCGTGAAGTCGAATTCTATCGCGGAGGTGGTGAGGCAGACCTCGGGGCCCGCGCTCCCGGTGTAGTTCTGCACCCAGTTCCTGAAGGGCGCCGACCCGCCTATCGTCTTGATCGGATCGCCCTTGTCCCCCTTGTCTCCCTTGTCGCCTTTATCCCCCTTGTCGCCTTTTTCGCCGTCCGCGCCGTCAGCCCCGTCCGCGCCGTCCGCGCCGTCGAAATCGCCGTTCGCGGCGGCTTCCGCCACGGCTTGGGCGGCCTCGAGCGCGGCGATCAGAGCGGGATACTCGTCCTGCGACTGGACCGCCGAGTCGGAAAAGAGGCTCCCTTCGACGGTGACGGCGAAGCGGGGCGTGCCGATGACGCGGCTGCCGTCGGAGACGCGGAGCTCCGCCTCCAGCTCGCCGGGGACGGAGAGCGCCGACGAAGCGAGAGTCAGCTCGACCGCGCCGCCGGCGACCGTGCAGTTATCGAAGAGGACCGCGCCGTCCGGCCTTACGGCGTAAAGGGTCGCCGTGGTCCCCGCCGGGACGGGAAAGGGCCTTCCCCTCTCGGTCAGCGATATCCTCACCGTGCGGGACGACGCGTCACCCGCCTTTGCGTTGACGACCGCCTGTCTGCCCGTCCCGTGCAGATCGAGAGCGATATTATAACGCGCTGCGTTCATTTTACCGCCCCCTTACAGAAACCGCGCGTAGCGGGCGCGGTCGAGCGCGTGTTTGCGTTCCCACTGCGAGTCGGATACCGCGTCGCGCGCCTTGTTATAATCGAACTTGCGGTCCCACTGATCGTCCGAAACGGCGTCGCGCCGCTTTTTGTATTCGAACTCCGAAAGCCACTTGTCGTAGGCGAGGGCGTCGGCGTAACGCTTGTACGCGTCGTCGTAATCCTGCTGATCGAGGGCGGAGTAGAACTTCCTGTCGCTCTCGTAGCGGTCGGACAGCGAGTCGTAATAGCCGAACGCCGCGTTGTAGCGGCGGTACGCCTCGTCGTTGTCCTGCTGATAACGCTTGTACGCCGCGGAGTAGAGCTCCGGCAGCGCGTCGTTCAGGCGGTCGAGATAGCTCTGATACGCCGCCGCTCCCGCCGTCATCGCGTAGCTGTTCCCGTATCCGCCGGTAAGGGACGCGGCGGACGCGTAGGCGTCCTCCATCGCGCGCCTGCCCGCGGCGGTATAGGCGTCGCGGTAGGCGAGGTATGCGGGATCCTCCTCGGGATCGTAGGAAAAGGACGGGCGGGAAAGGTAGCTTTCAAGCAGCGCCCGGGCAAGGCGCTCGTATTTGCCGCCCGCGGGATCGGACGTCGGCTGTCCGTAATCGCGGCGGTCTTTTTTTATTTCAGCCACTTATTTTTCCTCCTTGTTCTGGTATGCTTCTGTCATGTTTTCGCCGTCGAGGTGGGTCAGAACGTACTCCAGCTCGTCGGCGAGATAGTTGAGGTAATCGGCAAGCTCGCGGGCGTCGGCGTCCGGCGAGGGCCGGCGGAACGAGATATCAGCCATGCTCAACCGCCTCCTCCGTGACGAGGGTGAGCGCGTAGAGCGTGAACCCTCCTTTGCCCGCCAGCTTCAGCCGGAAGCTCCCGATCCTGCGCGGAGCGACCGCAGCCGGTCCGCGGCCGATCGAAACGCTGTCCCAGCTCTTCTGCGGGATCCACTCCCCACCGTCGAAGGCGGCGTAAAGGGTACATTCCGCGCCGGAGTCGAGATCCATGGTCAGCTCGACCCGCGAAAGATATCTCTTTCCCGGACCGCGCATAAGCTCGCCGGTCTCGAGCGTCCAGCCGTCCTCCGCGACCGGCTCCGCGCCGGTCCGCGGGGCGAAGCTGCAGATCTTTGCCCCGCCGTTTTTCTTCCTGACGTAATAAACGGTGTCGGGAGCCTCCGCGCAGCAGAGCCAGTTCCCGTCGCTCTCGGAGTGCCAGACGCGGCGCCTCGGCTCGTAGACAAGCGTCCTCTCCCCCGCGTTCAGGTAGTATTTACCGTTAAAGGAGCAGGCAAAAGCGCGCGCCGCGGAGCCGGGCGCGATCTCCGGCGCCGGAACACCGGCGGAAAACAGCCCGCCCAGCTTGTCCGACACCCTCTCGGCGACGCCGCCCGCCCAGGCGTACACTCCGTCCGCGCCGAGATAATAGAGCCGGTCGGAAACGACGGCGGGCGAGCCCGGAGCGACCGTCCCCTGCATGGAAAAGACCGACCATCCGAAGTTGGACGGCCTTGCGCCGTTGACGCAGTAAAGCCTGTCCCGCTTGAAAAAGCAGGGCTTTCCGCGGAAGGTCACGGCTCCCGTCCACGGACTGCCGTCGCCGACCGTGCCCGCCCACGAATCGGCGGAGCTCCCGCCGTAGGCGTACCAGATCCGCGGATCGCCGAGCGCCGACGCGAAGATCTCGCGCCCGTTGGAGGCGCACCCCCAGACGCGGTTCTCGGCGGCGCAGACAAAGGCGAGATCGGGACAGCCCCCGAGTATCCTGAAGGTGACGACCGGAAGATCGAGCCGCGCCTCGTCGAGGTAGCGGCGCCCCATCGAGGCGAGGATGTCGCAGTCGACCTTTATCCCGCCGAGGTCGAACCAGTCGACCGAGAGGCTGCTCCCGACCCCCTTGACCTTCGCCTTGCCGGTGAAGACCGGGGAGACGCGGGAGACCGTGCCCCCCGACGTTTGAGCGCCGGACCCTTCCTGCGACGCTTGCGGCTCGTCCGTGTAGTACAAATACGTCAGTCCGTCCAGCGTGACCTCGTTGCCCTCGGCGACGGCGGCGGGGATGGGATCGGAGCCGGACAGCTCTATGCGGCAGGTCATGGTCTCGAGCTCCTCCCACGCCCCCTTGCGGACGCGCCAGCGCCAGGCGCGGCCGGAGGAGACATAGACCTCGTTGTCGTTCAGGGTAGCCCTCGACGCGGGAGGCTCTGTCCCGTCCTCA
>JAFSSR010000041.1 GCA_017450885.1 Clostridia bacterium
AATGCGGCTGGACGAGGAGGGCAACAAAAAGAAGCTCTCCAAGCGCGACATGGGAGCAAATCTCGACGATTATTCGCGCATGGGCTACTCTCCGGTATGCGTGAACGAGTATATTATGACCCTCCTCAACTCAAACTACGAGGAGTGGCGAGCCGCCAATCCGGACAAGCCCTACACCGACTTCCCGTTCAGCATCAAGAAGATGTCCACCTCGGGCTGTCTCTTTGACTTCGACAAGCTGAACGACGTTTCAAAGAACGTAATTTCACGCATGACCGCCGACGAGGTATATGAAGCGGCGCTCGGGTGGGCGAAGGACTACGACCCGCGTTTCGCCGCCCTGCTCGAACGCGATCCTGATTACGCCAAGGCGATACTCAACATAGGCAGAGGCGGAAAGAAGCCGCGCAAGGATATAGTCACACTCGCTTCTCTGCCAGAATATATGGGATTTTTCTACGACGAGCTTTTCGGCAAGACAGAGGAGTATCCCGACAACTTCAAAAAAGAGGACGTCAGGCGCGGACTTGAATTGTTCCTTGAAAGCTACGACCCGGCCGACGATCAGAACGTCTGGTTCGATAAGATCAAGGCGGTCACCGACGCTCTCGGCTTCTGCTCCGATATGAAGCAGTATAAGCAGGATCCCGGCGCTTATCCCGGAAACGTGGCGGACGTCAGTATGTTCCTGCGCGTCGCCGTGACGGGAAAATTCAACTCGCCCGATATGTACGCCGTCATGAACATTCTCGGCGAGGACCGCGTCCGGGAGAGAATTACAAGAAAGATCGAGGAACTTTGATATGGAAGAGAAGACGACAGGCAATTTCATACACGATATTATCGACGCCGATCTCGCCGCGGGGGTCAACGACACCGTACACACCCGCTTCCCTCCCGAGCCCAACGGATATCTCCACATCGGCTCCGCAAAGGCGATATACATCAGCTCGTCCACGGCGAAAAAATACGGCGGACTTTTCAATCTCCGCTACGACGACACCAACCCCGAAAAAGAGGATGACGAGTACGTCAAGTCGATCTATGAGGATATGTGCTGGCTCGGCGCCGAGCCGACCGGCGGCGTGTTTTTCGGTTCCGACTACTTCGATAAGTGCTACGAATTCGCCGTAAAGCTCATAAAATAAGGCAAAGCGTACGTCTGCGACCTTTCCCGCGAGGAGTTCGCCGAGAACTACCGCGGTTCCCTTTCCGAAGCCGGTAAGGAAAGCCCCTACCGCAGCAGAAGCGTCGAGGAAAACCTCGATCTCTTTGAGCGCATGAAGAACGGCGAATTTCCGGACGGCTCGAAGACCCTGCGCGCAAAAATAGATATGTCGGCTCCCAACTACAAGCTGCGCGACCCGGCGATCTACCGCATCCGTCACGCCGCGCATCACCGCCAGGGCAACAAATGGTGCATCTACCCCTTCTACGACTTCGCGCATCCCCTCCAGGACGCGCTTGAAGGGATAACATACTCGCTCTGCGACACGGGATTTATTCCGAACCGCGCACTTTACGACTGGGTGCTCGACAACGTAGGCGGCTTTGAACACCGTCCGCACCAGTACGAGTTCGCCAGGCTGAACATCACGTACACGGTGATGAGCAAGCGCTACCTCCGCAATCTTGTCGAGACGGGGCTGGTCGACGGCTGGGACGATCCCAGGCTCCCCACCCTCCGCGGGCTCCGCAGACGCGGATATACGCCCGAGTCGATCTTCGACTTTCTCGGACGCGTCGGCGTTTCGAGGCAGAACAGCCTTGTTGAGGTCGAGCTGCTTGAACACTGCATACGCGAGGAGCTCAATATGACCGCTCCGCGCAGGATCGCGGTCCTCAGACCGATAAAGGTGATCGTTGACAACTACCCCACTGACAAGACGGAATATTTTGAGATCTCCAACAACCCGAACGACGAAAACACCGGAACACGCAAGGTCGCCTTCACGCGCGAGCTCTATATCGACGCGGACGACTTTTCGCTCGATCCGCCTCCGAAGTTCTTCCGCCTCAAGCCGGAAGGCGAGGTCAGACTGATGGGCGCCTACATCGTCAGATGCGGCGAGATCATCAAGAACGAAGACGGGACCGTCAAAGAGATCCACGTCACCGCCGATCTCGAGTCGGGATGCAATAAGCCGATCGACGGACGCAAGGTCAAAGGCACCATCCATTGGGTCAGCGCGTCAAACGCCGTAGACTCCGACGTGATGCTTTACGACAGACTGTTCACCCGCGACAACATGGGCGACGTCCCGACTGAGGAGTACGACCTTTACCTCAACAAGGAGTCCGCTGTAAAGCTCGAGGGCTGCAAGCTCGAAGCCTCCCTCGCCGAAGCGAAGCCCGGCGACAGATTTCAGTTCGTTCGTTCCGGTTACTACATCAAGGATACAAAGAACGAAAACACCTTCAACCTTATAGTAGGCCTCAAAGACAGCTAT
>JAFSSR010000010.1 GCA_017450885.1 Clostridia bacterium
AAGGGGATAATGCTTGTCAACGCGGGTATAGACCCCGCAAACCTCGAAAAGACAGAGGAAGAGGTCGCCCGCCAACTCGATCTGATCGCCAAAGGCGAGATCACCGACGCCGAGCTCGACGCCGCGAAAGCGTCGATAGTCAATTCCTACCGCGAGATGGAGGATATCCCCTCCGCCTTCGAGAACTGGTATACCGTCCGTATGATGGCGGGGAGGAGCGATTCGCCCGCCGAAAACGCCCGCCGCATCCTTTCTGTTACGAAGGAAGACGTTTCCGAGGCGGCGCGCGGCGTCTCTCTTGATACGATCTACTTTATGAATCCTACTCTTAACGGAGAGGAGGAAGACGACGGTGAGTGAAATAATTGAAAAAAAGAACGCTTTGATCGGTGAAAAGTATTTCTACACCAAGCATAAAAGCGGACTCGATATCTATTTCATACCCAAAAAGCTCTCGACCGCCTACGCGGTCATCGGTGTAAAATACGGATCGCTTTATGACAGCTTCAAAAAGGGCGGCTCCGGCGAGCTTGTCAGGGTCCCGTCCGGGATCGCGCATTTTCTCGAGCATAAGATGTTCGAGAACGAGGACGGGGTCGATACCTTTGAGCGGTTCGCCAAGCTCGGAGCGCAGGCCAACGCTTTTACTTCCTTTGATATAACAGCGTATCTTTTCTCCTGCACGGACCGCTTCGGGGAGTCCCTCGACGTGCTTTTCGATTTCGTCACACATCCGTATTTTACCGAAGACACGGTGAATAAGGAGCAGGGGATAATCGCGCAGGAAATACGTATGGGAGACGACAATCCCGGGCGCGCACTTGTGTTCGGAATGCTCCGGTCACTTTATAAGGTCAATAACGTCAGAAACGAGGTCGCGGGAACGGTAGAGTCGATCTCGGAGATCACCGCTCCGCTCCTTTACGACTGTTACGACACGTTTTACAATCTCAACAATATGGCGCTCTGCGTTTCGGGCGACTTAACGATGGATGAGATCCTTTCGTCCGCCGACCGTATGTTAAAAGAAGCCGAGCCGTTCGACGTCGAGCCCTATCTGCCAGACGAGCCGGAGGAAGCGGTCCGCGAGAGATCGTCGCGGCGTATGCAGGTCGCAAATCCGCTCTTTGCCGTCGGGATAAAGAATTCGCTCATCTCGCGGGATCCCCGCGAAAGGATGAAGCAGTCCGCCGCGATCTCGGTCATCTGCGACACTCTGTTCGGAAAGTCGAGCGAGTTTTTCAACCGTATGTACGAAGAGGGCGCCGTCACCGGGACGGTGGATATCTGGACCGAGCACAACCGCGCGTTCTCCTTTATCTGCCTTTCGGGAGAGGCTCCCGACCCGGAAAAGGTCTATTCCGAATTCAAAAAGACCGCGTCCCGCGCTGTTGAAAACGGTCTCGACCCCGACGATTTCACAAGGTGCAAGCGGGTTATGTATTCCGGCTTCGTCAGCTCGTTCGACAACACGGAGGAGATCGCCGGAGAGTTCCTCGATTATCTTACCGACGGCGGCGATATGCTCGACTATTCGGATATCTGCGCCTCTCTCGATCTCGAATATACCAACGCTCTGATAAAAGAACTGTTTAAGCCTTCCCACTATACGCTTATGACTGTTCTTCCTCTGGAGGGGGATAATAATGACGGTAAATAACATTTCGTTCCCGAATATGGGGATACGCCTTTCGGTAAAGGAGACCGCCTTCACGGTCTTCGGCCGCGACGTATACTGGTACGCCATCATAATGACCACCGCCATCATACTCGGCGTGGTCTACGTCATGATGCGCAGAAAATTTGAGGGCGTTTCCACCGACGACATCATGGATTACGCCATTTTCGGTATAATCCTCGGTATAATCGGCGCAAGGCTGTATTACGTCCTTACCTCTCTTGAAAACTACTCCGATTTCTGGTCGATATTCAAGATATGGGAAGGCGGACTCGGCTTCTACGGCTCGCTTATCGGCGGTGCGCTTGCCGTCTGGCTCGTCTCGCGGCGAAAGAAGCAGAGCACCCTCAAGCTGTTCGATCTTATATCTCCCGCTATGATGCTCGGTCAGATAATCGGCCGCTGGGGAAATTTCGTAAACGGTGAAGCGTACGGAAGCAACACCGTATACGAGTTTTTCGGCATGAAGTTCAACACCCCCAACGCCGCCTCGCTCCCGTGGGCAATGCACATAGACGAGATCAAGGACGGCGTCGCGAGGTCTTCCGTCGATTGCCAGCCGACCTTCCTTTACGAGTCGCTCTGGAATTTGATCGGTTTTGTACTTATCAACATTTTCTACAAGAAAAAGAAATTCGACGGTCAGATATTCTTCGCATACCTTGCGTGGTACGGCTTCGGCCGTATGTTCATCGAGGGCTTCCGCACCGACAGCCTTTACGTCGGACCTGTCAAGATATCGCAGCTTCTCGGAGCGGTGTTCTTTATCGGCGGAACGGTCATGTTCTTTATCGGACACCGGTTTTTAAAGCTGAACGGACCGGCGGGGTCCGATCAAAAAGCGGAGAATGATCCGACAGCCGCCGTTTTGTCCTCCGCGGTAACCGCCGATGAGGCCGCCGCAGTAAACGCATCTGTCGAAACCGCGGAAACTACCGTGACTGACGCGGCGGAAGGCGCAAGCATCGCAAAAGAAACGATCACTGAAGAAACAAAGGAGCCCGAAGATGGCAAAGCTGATTGACGGAAAAGCGATATCCGGGGCTATCCGCTCGGAGATCAAGGAAGAGATCGCGGCGAGCGGACTTACGCCCGGGCTCGCGGTCATACTTGTCGGCGACGATCCGGCGTCCGCCGTTTACGTTCGCAACAAAAAAAGAGCCTGCGCCGAGGTCGGCATCTATTCGGAAAGCTATGAGCTTCCGGCAGAGACCACGCAGGAGGAGCTGCTCTCGCTTATCGGAACACTCAACAAAAAAGATACGATACACGGCATACTCGTACAGCTTCCTCTGCCCAAGCATATCGACGAGAAAGCGGTCATCCTCGCCATTGATCCGGCAAAGGACGTCGACGCTTTCCACCCCGTCAACGTCGGAAGGATAGTTACGGGCGATTACGACTATCTCCCCTGTACTCCCGCGGGCGTTATGACTCTGCTCGAGCGGAGCGGCATAGATCCCAAGGGCAGGAAGTGCGTCGTCGTCGGAAGGAGCAATATCGTCGGCAAGCCGCAGGCGCTCCTTATGCTTCACGCCAACGCGACTGTAACCGTCTGCCATTCCAAGACCGCCGACCTCGCCGCCGAGTGCAGACAGGCGGATATACTTGTCGTCGCTATCGGTCGAGCCGATTATATCACCGGCGATATGGTCAAGGAAGGCGCCGTCGTCATCGACGTGGGTATGAACAGACGCGCCGACGGAAAGCTGACCGGCGACGTCGATTTCGCGTCCGTCGAGCCCAAGGCGTCCTACATAACTCCCGTCCCGGGCGGAGTCGGACCCATGACCATCACCACTCTTATGAAAAATACCTTCACCGCGGCTAAACGCGCCGCCGGACTTAAATAATAACGGAGAATTTGACTTTATATGTGCGGTTTTGTCGGTTTTACCGGAGCCATAGAAAACAGAAAAGAGATCCTGAATAAAATGATGGATCGCATAATCCATCGCGGACCTGATATGGCGGGCGAATACATAGACGACGACGTAGCTCTCGGATTTCGCCGCTTGAGCATACAGGACCTTTCCGAGGCGGGAAAACAGCCGATGACCTCCCCGGACGGCAGAGTGACCATCGTGTATAACGGCGAGATCTATAACTTTCCTCAGATCAGAGAAGAGCTCGAAGCAAAGGGACATTCATTCGTCTCTCATTGCGATACCGAAGTCCTTCTGCACGGATATCTCGAATACGGCACGGACGTGGTGTATAAGCTCCGCGGAATGTTCGCTTTTGTCATCTGGGACAGCGGGAAAAGGCAGGCTTTCGGCGCGAGGGATTTCTTCGGCATAAAGCCGTTCTACTATACTACGGGATCGGAGGGCGAATTCATCTTCGGCTCGGAGATAAAGAGCTTCCTCGACCATCCGCATTTTATAAAAGAGGTCAATCCGGACGCGTTGAGACCCTATCTCACCTTCCAGTATTCCTCGCAGGAGGAGACCTTCTTCAAAGGCGTCTACAAGCTGCCTCCGGCTCATTTCTTTGTCTGGAAGGACGGCAAAATGGACGTGACCCGCTTCTGGGACGTCGATTTTTCCCGCGTCGAAAAGCCGTTCGACGAGTACGTCAAAGAGCTTGACGGCGTAATAAACGAATCGGTAAACGCCCACCGTATAAGCGACGTAAAGGTGGCGTCGTTCCTTTCGGGCGGAATAGATTCGAGCTATATCACGGCTTCGCTCATGCCCGACAAGACCTTCTCGGTCGGGTTCGATTTCGACCGCTTCAATGAGACCAATTACGCAAAAGAGCTTTCCGATATTCTGGGGATAGAGAACGTCCGTAAGCTCATCACCGCCGACGAGTGCTTCGACAAGTTTCCGACCATCCAGTACCATATGGACGAGCCGCAGTCCAACCCCTCGTCCGTCCCGCTCTATTTTCTTGCGGAGCTTGCGACTCAACACGTAACTGTCGTCCTTTCCGGCGAGGGGGCCGACGAGATCTACGCCGGATACGAGGAGTACGATATCACCCCCAACGAAAAGAAGTACCGCAGGATCCCGCGTCCCATCCGCAAGGCAGTCGCCGGCGTCGTCAAGCATCTTCCTTACTTTAAAGGGCACGATTTCCTTATCCGCGGCGGCGAGCGGCCGGAGGACTACTTTGTCGGCGAGGCTCACGTTTTCTCGGAAAAAGAGGCGAACGATATAGTCAACAAGGAATACCGCGGCGCGCCGACCGTAAAGGAGATCTGCCGCAAAGTATACGACAAGGTCGCCGATAAGGACGAGCTCACCAAAAAACAGTATCTCGACCTCAATCTCTGGCTTCCCGGCGATATTCTGCTCAAAGCCGATAAGATGAGCATGGCTCATTCGCTCGAGCTTCGCGTTCCTTTCCTCGACCGCGTGGTCATGAAGCACGCGCAGGGCATACCCCACGAATATAAGATCAACGGCAAAAACACAAAATACGTTCTCCGCGAGGCGTCGAGGCACACTCTCCCGGACGAGTGGGCGGACCGCATAAAGGTCGGTTTCCCGGTGCCGATACGCTACTGGCTCCGCGAGGATAAGTATTACAACATAGTCAAGGAGTACTTCACCTCCGACTACGCGGGCGTTTTCTTCGACCGTAACAAACTGATGAAAATGCTTGACGCTCACAAATCGGGCAAGCAGAGAAATCAGCGTAAGATATGGACCGTTTTTACCTTTCTTACCTGGTATAAACGCTTCTTTATTGACGAAAAGGCTGACTGAAAGGAATAAACGATGGATAAATTCATTCCGGTGCTTCTCGGCGCCGATCTCAACTGCTATAATGTTGCGCGCGCCTTTCACGAGGAGTACGGCTGCGTTTCCTACGCCTTCGGCAGATACGCCATCGGCGCGACGATGAATTCGAAAATAGTGCGCTTTACCGCAATCCCTGATTTCGATACCGACGAACGTATGGTCGAAACTCTCAACGCTTTTGCAAAGGAGCACGAGGGCTATAGGCTGATCGTCCTCGGCTGTACGGACGATTACGTATCTCTGATCGTGCGCAACAGGGAAAAGCTCGATCCTTCCTATATCGCCCCGTATACGACAAGGGAGCTTATCGACGACATCACGTTAAAAGAGCATTTCTACGCGTACTGCGATAAATACGATATCCCGCATCCCAAGACTTTTATTCACGAAAAGGGGATGTCTATAGACGGGCTTCCTTTCGACTATCCGATAATAATCAAGCCGTCGAGCAGCGTGCTTTACTGGAAGCACGAGTTCGAGGGGATGAAAAAGGTCTACAGAGCAAAGACGAAGGAGGAGGCGCAGTCCGTCCTCGACGCGATATACGGCTCCGGTTATCCCGAAAAGGTGATAATCCAGGATACCGTCCCCGGGGACGATACGCATATGTACGTCCTTACCTCCTATTCGGACTCGGACGCGAACGTCCGCATGATGTGTCTCGGGCACGTCCTTCTCGAGGAGCACACCCCCAAGGGACTGGGCAATCATTGCGCGATCGTTACCGAGTACCGCAGAGAGCTTATGGAGAAATTCAAGGCGTTCCTTGAGGAGATACATTTTGTCGGGTTCTCCAATTTCGATATCAAGTTCGACGAGCGCGACGGGACCTTCCGCGCCTTTGAGATCAACGTCAGACAGGGAAGAAGCAACTATTACGTCACCTCCGCCGGTATAAACATCGCCCGTATGGTGGTCGAAGACAGGATCGAAAACAAGCCGTTTGAGGGTACTCTCTTCAACGAAAAGGAGATCTACTGGCGCTATATACCCGACAGCATCGTAAAAGCCCGCGTTTCCGACGCGCAGTGGAAAAAGATAAAAGAGATCAAAAAGGCGGGGAACGCTACCTCTTCGATGAGGTATAAATTTGATCTCAAATTCAATCCCAAGCGCAGGCTGTTCGTCATGCTGCACGAGCACAATCACAAAAAGAAGTTTGCCAGATACTATCCGGCTGTTAAATAATTATACGGAGGTCCGGAAATGACCCGAAACAAAAACCGCGTCCTCGGGATACTCGGCGGACTCGGTCCGATGTCAAGCGCGTATTTTTACGAGATGCTGACCGCTCATACCGCCGCCTTGTCCGATCAGGAGCATATAGATATGGTCATCAGCTCCCGGTCGACCACTCCCGACCGCACCGACTACATATTGGGCAGAAGCAAAGACGACCCGTCGGTATATATGATCGAAGAGCTCAAAAAGCTCGAGGCTTACGGCGCCGACGTGATCGCCATCCCATGCAACACAGCCCATTATTTTTACGACAAGCTGGTCGATACCGTCTCCTGCGAGGTGCTCAACATGGTGGACGATACCGTCGTTATATGCCAAGAGCGCGGCGTCAAAAGACTTGGGATAATGGCTACCGAGGGGACAGTCGGAGCGGGGATATACGACAAAGTCTGCCGCCGTCACGGGATCGAGTGCGTCGCCCCGTCCGCCGAAGGGCAGAAGGCCGTGACGCGAATAATCTACGATGAGATAAAAGCCGGAAAGCCGGCTTCAATGGACGATATAGAACTCGCGTCCGCCGATCTTCGTGAAAAGGGATGCGATATCGCGGTCCTCGGCTGCACCGAGCTTTCGGTCGCAAAGAAGCAGCTCGGCCTCGGCGCGTGGTATATCGACGCGCTGGAAGTGCTTGCAAAGTCGGCGATCGAGGCGTGCGGGAAACAGAGTGTCGGATTTGGAGAACTTGAAGTATGAGCGATGACGTCAGGTATTCGTCAATAGTATACGACTCGCGTAAGGCGTCCCCCGGGTCCGCCTTCTTCTGCCTGCGCGGTATCTCCGCCGACGGGCACGATTTCGCGGCGAAGTCGTACGATAACGGCGCCCGCGTATTCTTTTGCGAAAAGCCGCTCGATCTCCCGCCGGACGCGCGTCAGATCGTAGTTGAAAATACCCGCATCGAGCTTGCGGCCCGGTCAAAAGAATTTTTCGGCAGACCTGACGAGAAGCTCAAAATCATAGGTATAACCGGCACCAAGGGCAAGACCACCACCGCCAACGTCGTATATCAGATAATGACCAAGGCCGGGTTCAAGGCCGCCGTCATCGGCACCAACGGCATGATGATCGACGGAAAGCACTATGACACCAAAAACACCCCGCCCGAAAGCTACGAGCTGTTTTCCGCATTTGCCGATATGGTATCGTCAGGCACTACTCATTGTATAATGGAGGTCTCGTCGCAGGCGTATAAGCTGTGGCGCGTCTACGGTATAACCTTCGATTGCGGCGTTTTTACAAATCTTTCGCCCGATCATATCGGCGTAGGCGA
>JAFSSR010000042.1 GCA_017450885.1 Clostridia bacterium
AGCAGCATCGCGAACGCCGTCAGGGTCATGATCAGCGCCCAGTTTTGTAATAGATATTCCTTGAGCATTTTTTTCTACCGCAAATTTCAGATGTCCTTGTCAATGACGTAGTAGCTGTGTCCTTTTGGCAGACCGGGCAGCTCGCCGGCGACCTTATATCCGTTTTTCAGGAAGAAGCCGACGTTCCAGTCGTATATTTCCTCGGCGATGAATTTGTGCGCGCCCTTGTCCCGGGCTTTCTTTTCGTAATGCTTTAAAAGCAGGGTCCCCAGCCCCCGACCGCGGTATTCCTCGTCGACCCATATTTTCCAGATCCAGCCGGCGTCGGTACCGGACACTCCCGCCATGATGGCGGCGACCACCCTGCCGCTTTCGTCGACCAGCTTGCGGTTGATCTTGATATATTCGTGTTTGGGGCCGAGGAAGGGCAGATTGTACTCGTACAGCTTGTCGTCTATATACTCGCCGTCTTCCTCGGTGCCGTCCGATATTTCATACTCTATCGGCCTGCGCGGTCTTTCCGTCTGTTCTTCGTCAAAGCGCTTGAACAACATGTAATCCTCGTGTCCGACGGGATTGTTCTTAACGGTCCCGAAGATCGTATATCCGTGTTTCAGATAAAAGGGCCTGGCCTGAAAATCCCCGGTGTCGAGATAGGAAATGTAACAGCCCTTGCTTCTTCCGATATCTTCCACGAGCTGCAAAAGGTTGGAGCCTATTTCCTGCCGGCGATATTTTTCGTCCACCCACAGGTCGTCCACGTACAGACAGCCCCATTGAAAAACGTACGCGACGCATCCGGCTATGATATTGCCGTCTTTGTCGACTATCTTTTTGCAGATCAGCTCTTCTTCATCGCTGAACCCGTCCGCCACCGGCACGAGCTTGAAATAGTGCTCGTAAACGAGCTTTTCTATCCGCTCCGAGTCTTTGCGGGCGCTTCTTCTCAGTCTTAACTTTTCCATAGTTGTCTTTCCTTCCTGTATAAGATATATCCCTCGCGCCGCAGGCGCATATCGAACGCGAAGCGTATATCGAACGCGAAGCGTATATCGAAAATCCCGTCAGGGATCTATCTCGCTGCGAGGCAGTTTACAAACTGCTTCGCAATGCCTCGGGACAACAGCGTGAATAAAAATGCACATATTCACGCTGTTGTCACGAGCTTCGGCGTCAGGAATATGCCGTTGACCAGCCTCCAAAAATCAGGGATTCAACGCCAATCCAAAGACTGCGTTCAGCTTCACGGTATTGATACCATCCTTCGCATGCCATCTGTTGAGGGGATATGCAAAGTCGTTCCTGTATTCTGTTGGATCCCTTTCATATTCATTCGCAAAGTAAATATCATAAGAGGGGAAATCATTGCCTGCAAGAATGCCGCAGATCCCCAACTCTCCCAGCAAAACCGATAATTCATCCTTATTGCTCTTCAATATTTTTGCTTTTGTAATTGTATCTCTGAGTTTGCCCGCTTTATCTGAACTGTTCAAACGTTCTACACAGGACAGTATTTCTATAAAGATCCGTTTATCTTCTTCAGTAGGAATAACTTTCGGAAGCTCCAGAAAACGCTCCAAATCAAAAAGCGCATAATTGATTGTCATGCTGCCGATAGGGCTGCCGCCGTATTTGTATCGCAGCCAATTATAAAAGTTATAGCCGCTCTCTATGGATTGCCTGCTCGGTATTGTTTCCCATGCATACCACCCGCAAAGATAACAATGAACACCAGCCGCTGCTAAAGTCTCATTATGGCTCTTCATAAAATCATGTTCAGGAACAGCATTCAGGTAATAATAACTTCCCAGGGCCGATCTATATTCAAGTTTTCGTGTGGATAAACTGAAAAGAAAAGCATTCGCAATGTCCTTAGGATCAATCTTCGAGAGAAGATCGTGTCTTCTGTTCAAAGATTCTGAATGCGATTCGAAATTTGGATAATCAAAGAGATACCCTTGCCTCTTTGCAACAGATAGTTCTTCTTCGGAAACTTTTAATTCACTCCACCGCGTTCCCTTGTACAGGGCAAATAATGATTTCAAACCCTCATCCAATTTCTTTACCTCTCTACTTATTGACCATGAAAAAGCCATCAACATCTATCCTGTAGTCACGACCCGGGCTCGAGTGATCAACGCGACTGACTCCACGTGCCCCGTTCGCGGAAAGAGATCGAACGGCGTCGCCTCGCCGATCGCGTAGCCGTGAGAGATGAACAGCTTGCAGTCGCGGGCGAGTGTGGCGGGATTGCAGGAAATGTAGACCAGCCGCTGGTTGCCGGAGGCGGCTATGCGGTCGATCAGCTCCGGGGCGAGCCCCTTGCGCGGCGGGTCGACGACTATGACGTCGTACTCGCCGATATCTGTCGAGTTGGCGTCGGCGCAGATGAAACGCGCGTCGGCGATGCCGTTGAGCGCGGCGTTGGCGCGGGCGTTCTCCACCGCCTCCGGGACGATCTCGACGCCGGTCAGCTCTACGCCGGGCAGGTTCGCCGCCATGCAGAGCCCCACCGAGCCGGTGCCGCAGAAGAGGTCGAGCAGGCGTTCGCCCGGCTTCAGGTCCGCTTTTTGGGCGGCGGCTTTGTACAGCAGCTCCGCCATCGGGCGGTTGACCTGCCAGAAGGAGGCGGGCGAAACGGTAAAGCGCAGTCCGCAGAGCAGGTCTTCTATGCTGTCTTTTCCGCAAAGAGAGATATACTCTTTGCCGAGTATAACGTTTGTCTCGGCGGGATTGACGTTGAGCGTGACGCTTTTGACCTCGGGGAAGCGGGCGCACAGCCTGTCCGCGAGCGGCAGGTAAGCCCCCGGATCGTTTTTGCGCGAAACGAAGCAGACTGCCGCCTCGCCTGTCCCTTCTCCCGCGCGGATGTAGATGTGCCGCAGGGACGGAACGGGCGATCTTTTGATCTCTCCGGCGACGTACGCGGAGATCGGGTCGATAAGCGGCGAGGCGAGCGGACAGCTCCCGCCGCAGTCGAGTATATCGTGGGTGTGGCAGCCGTAGTAGCCCACGGCTCCGTTCTCGACCGGGTAGGCGACCTTGTTGCGGTAGCCGTAGACCCGCCCGTCGGAGACGACGGCTCCCACCTCGGCGTCGATCCCCTCGCGCCTGAAAGCCGAGGCGACTATGCCGCGCTTGATCTCCAGCTCGTACGCGGGATCCACCCCGTCGAAGGAGCATCCGCCGCACCTTTTTGAAAGTGGGCAGACCCGCTCGGCGCGG
The DNA here is from genome assembly GCA_017450885.1 of Clostridia bacterium. Classification (GTDB taxonomy): domain Bacteria; phylum Bacillota; class Clostridia; order Oscillospirales; family CAG-272; genus RGIG3438. The sequence continues at coordinate 3,226 of JAFSSR010000042.1, forward strand.
TGCGGAGAGGGGAGGTTTATCTTTTCTATCCGCCCGACGAGATAGTCGCGGGCGACCTTTATGATCCTGATCTCCAGCTCGTCGCCGGTCACTCCGCCCGCGACGAAACAGACCGCCCCGTCCGCGCGGCAGACCCCGTACCCGAGATTGTTCATATCGACGACCCGGGCGGTGATTATTTGATTTTTACGGAATGGTTTTTTCATACGTGATAAGTGTTAAAAGATGAGTCGCCGGTCGCCGGTCGCCGGCGAGGCGCCGGAGCCAAACGCGCCTCGAGGTCAGTTCATACTAATTCCCCTGCGGCACGGAATCGGGTTTTCATAGTGTTTAACCCGCTTTTCACCGGCGGGGCGCCGGAGCCAAACGCGCCTCGAGGTCGGTTCATACTTATTCCCCGGCGGCACGGAATCGGGTTTTCATAGTGTTTAACCCGCTTTTCACCGGCGGGGCGCCGGACCCGAAACGTGTATATC
>JAFSSR010000043.1 GCA_017450885.1 Clostridia bacterium
ACGGAAAAGCCGGACGAAAAGATCGTTGATAACTCCGGGCGCACCGTACTCGCGCCATACCGCGACAGCTCGAGCGCCTCTTTCGACCCCGCGATAGATTCGGAATACGGGATAATGGTCGAGCGCGGGACCGGGCGTATAGTCGCCCGCCGCGATCCCGACGCAAAGGTCTATCCCGCCTCGCTTACAAAGGTGATGAGTCTTATCGTCGCCGTGGAGAACTGCGGCAGTCTCGACGACACTCTGACCTTCACAAACGCGATCATCGACCCCGTTTTCAGGCAGGGGGCTTCGATGGCGGGCTTTGACAACGGCGAGACCGTTACCCTGCGGGATATGCTCTACGGAATGATACTTCCGTCCGGGGCGGACGCCGCGGAGGGGATATGTATTTGCGTCGCCGGCGACGACGAGCATTTCGTCGCCCTGATGAACGAGAAGGCAAAGGAATTGGGCTTGAAAAAGACCCACTTCGCCAACGCCTCCGGACTTCACGATCCGGAGCAGTATTCGACCTGCACGGAGCTTGCGATCATCCTCGATTACGCGATACAGGATCCCACCTGCCGCACGGTGCTTTCGACCTACAAGTACACTACCGCGCCGACAGAGCAGCATCCCGAGGGGATAGAGCTTACGAGCGATCTTCAGGCGCGTATGGAAGGCGGAGAGTCGGGCGTCGCGCGCATCCTGGGCGGAAAGACCGGCTACGTCACCGAGTCAAAATACTGCCTCGCTACGTTCGCCCGCGCCGACGCGGACGGCAGGGAGTACGTTATAGTAACCTGCATGGGAAGCGGGCGGTGGAAGCCGATATTCGACCATATAAACATCTGTAAAAAATACATAGGGGGACTCAGCATAGAATGAGAGCCTACGAAAGACTTATAAAATACACGACGTTCCCGACCGCCTCGGACGAGACGACAGGAAAGACTCCGAGCACCGACGTTCAGTTCGATTTTGCAAGGTATCTCGTCGAAGAGATGAAGGCTATGGGTTTCGCCGACGCCGAGGTCGACGGGAATTGTTACGTCATGGGGACCATCCCCGCCACCGATCCGGCGGTCAGGACGACCCTCGGGCTGATAGCGCACATGGACGTCTCCCCGGACGCTCCCTGCGAAAACGTAAAGCCCGTTCTCCATCCCGGCTACGACGGGGGGATAGTCGATATCTCCGCCGACGGCTCGATCAGGCTCGACCCCGCCGACTATCCTGTGCTCAAAAAATATGTCGGCAAGACGCTGCTCACCACCGACGGGACAACGCTGCTCGGCGCGGACGACAAAGCGGGTATCGCGGAGATACTCACCGCCGCCGAGAGGCTGATCAACGACAAGACGATAAAGCACGGTAAGATCCGCGTCGCCTTTACTCCCGACGAGGAGATCGGCGAGGGCGCCGACCACTTTGACGTCGGTAAATTCGGCGCCGACTTTGCGTTTACCGTAGACGGAGCGGCGGCGGGAGAGGTCGAATACGAGACCTTCAACGCCGCGGGCGCGACGGTCACGCTGACGGGCTTTTCCATACACCCCGGTGAGGCCAAGGGCAAGATGATAAACGCAGTTGATCTCGCCTTCGAGTTCGACCGTCTCCTCCCCGAAAAGCAGCGTCCGCAGTTCACCTCCGGCTACGAGGGATTTTATCACATGGTCGGCATAGAGGGCGGCGTGGAGAGCGTGACCTGCAGGTATATCATCCGCGACCATGACCGGGCAAAGCTCGAGGAACGCAAGGAGTTTTTCCGCCGGGCCGCCGAAATGATGAATGAAAAGTACGGCGAGGAACGCGCGTCCGTCTCGATAAGGGACAGCTACTACAATATGGCGGAGGTCGTTCTCAAGTATCCGCAGCTCCTCGAGGCGGCAAGGGCTGCCGCGCGCGCCTGCGGCGCGGAGCCGGTATCCGATCCCGTCCGGGGCGGCACCGACGGCTCGCGGCTCTCGTTTATGGGACTGCCTTGCCCCAATCTCGGGACGGGAAGCCACAATCACCACGGCAGGGGAGAATTCGCCGTGGTCGAGGAGATGGACCGCGTGGTCGATATCCTCGTAGATCTTGTCGGACGGTTCGAGTGATCTCCGTATAAAAAACGTATCCTCCGTCTCGTTGAGACGGAGGATACGTTTTGTTTATCGCCGTCGGTCATCCGGGCGACGCCGTGACCGTTTATTTGAAATTCAAGAAATACAGATCGCTCAAAGTGATTTTGCCGACCTTGTCTGTGCCGAAGATCTTGCCTTCCATTGCGTGCAGGCCGTCCGTCAGCACCTCGTTCATCTCGCGCAGGAAAAACTGCTTCATCTCCGCCTTGCCGTTATACCGTCCGAACGCCGTCACGGTGTTGACGGAGGGGTCGGCTGATACGTTTGCCGATTTGATCCATCCGCTTGTGATCGCGGAATAGTCGCCGTTTCCCTTTTCGTCCCAGAAGACCTCATATTCATACGACGTGCTGACGTACTGCATATTGAGCTTTATCTTGAGAGTCCCGGCGTACTTCCCGGACGAGGTGTCATAATACCGGGAACGCATTTCCGTTATTATCATGTTTTTCATGGAGGGGATAACGGTGACCGTGCAATAGTAGTTCGCGTTATTAACGATGTTTTTGCAGTCTATGCAGAGACCGCCCGGATACTCGTCCGACTCGCGCTCCGCGTTGAGCTTCAGATAATACCGCAGCTTTTCGGATATATTCGGAAAGACCTCCGCTCCGCACCTTGCGCATATGCCGTTGGAGGTGGTGTGTCCGAGAGCGGGGATCGGCTCTTGCCGCTGAGATCCGCAGGTGGCGCAGGTGTACGTTTTTATCCCGTCTGCCGTGCAGGCGGGATCCCGCGTGACCTTTCCGGCGTCCCATTTGTGCCCGAAAGCGGGGATGGCCTCTCTGCGCGTGCCCTGACATACCCTGCAGGTAAACGTGCGTACGCCGTCCTTATCGCAGGTCGGCTCTTTTGTTACTTCGCCGGAGTTCCATTTGTGTCCCTTCGCTTTGACGTACTCCTCGCGGGTCGTCTTGCAGACCGAGCAGGTGTACGTCCACACTCCGTCGACCTCGCAGGTCACCTCTCTGGTCAGAACGGGATATCCGTAGTTATGCCACGCCTTCAGCGTTACCGTCATGGTGCGGCCGGAGCCGTCGAGCGCGCGGTATTCGGTCACTCCGTCCGTCGTGCAGGTGCGCGCGGTAATAACTCTGCCGTTGTCCCACGGGATGCCGTATTTTTTCAGAAATGATGAAAGTATCACCGCCGCCTGAGAGCGCGAGGCGGGGGAGAGCGGGGACAACCTGCCGCCGCCCGTGCCGGAGATAAATCCCTGACCTACAGCCCAGGCGAGAGCGGTCCTCGCCCAGCGCGAGACCTCGCCGCGGTCGGTGTACGGGGTGAGATCGGCGATCTCGGAGACGTCGGCGTTTTTTCGCTTTGCGACGTTATACAGGAAAACCGCGAGCTGTTCTCTGGTCACCGAAGCGTTGGGACTGAATTTCCCGTGACCGGTGCCGGAGGTGTATCCGTTCCTGTACGCCCATTCCACCGCGTTGAAGTACCATTTTCCGGGCAGAACGTCGGTGAAGCTCGGCTCGGTATATTTCTCTTTTGCAAGCTCGGCGTTGAAGAGTATCTGCACGAACATAGCGCGGGAAAGGACGGTGTTGGGCGAGAAGGTCTCGTCGGCGGTGCCGGACATATATCCGTACTTGTAGCACCAGAGCGCGGCGTCCGTGTACCATTTTCCGTTCGGCAGATCCTTGAACGGATTGGACGGCAGGGTGACGGCGGTATCGTCGATCGCCAGGGTCTTCGTACCGTTCGCAAGGGAGGTTGTACCGACAAAAGCGGTCAAAAAGACGACGAATATCAGAACAAAACAGACGCTTTTTTTCATCGGGCCCTCCTTGTCGATCTATCGTTTATCCGGGTTTATTTTAATATATTATATCATTAAACTCCCCTTTTTTCAACCCCCGGAAAAAACGGCAAAAAGAAAGCCCCGCGATATGCGGGACTTTCTTTTTTTCAGGCAATACGTTTACCTGATGTTGACCGTCACTTTCTGACCGGTGCGCGCGGAAGCCACGCGCATGATAAGACGCAGCGAATGTGCGATCTTACCGTGCCTGCCGATGACCTTGCCCATATCGGAGGGAGCGACAGTGAGCGTGAGCACGAGCTCGTCGCCCTTGTTCTCCTCGACTATGGAGATCTGGTCGGGGTATTCTACGATGGCGCAGACCATGTCAGAAAGAATTGTTTTCATATCCGCCATAGCTTACTGCCCTTTGCCGGACTCAGTCTATCGCGCCGGTCTTCTTGAGCAGGGACTTAACGGTATCGGTCGGCTGAGCGCCGTTGGCGATCCAAGCCTTGGCCTTCTCGTTATCGATCTTGACAGCGGCGGGATCCACCATGGGATCGTAAGTGCCGATCTCCTCGATAAATCTTCCGTTGCGGGGCGAACGGCTGTCCGCTACGACAACGCGGTAGAAGGGGTTTTTCTTCGCACCGATTCTTCTCAGTCTGATTTTTACTGCCATTTTTGTTTCCTCCGTTTATGGAATATTATTTTTTATTTTATCAGAAGGGAAGCTTGAACTTGCCCTTTTTGCCAAACCGCCCGGAGGCGAATTGTTTCATCATCTTGCGGGTGGAGTCGAACTGCTTCAGCAGCTTGTTGACCTCCTCAACGCTGTTTCCGCATCCGGCGGCGATGCGCTTTTTGCGGGAGGCGTTGATAAGATCGGGATCGTTCCTTTCTTTAGGAGTCATCGAAAGGATTATCGCCTCGTAGCGGTCGATCATCTTTTCGTCGATCTTTGCGTCCTTCAGAGCGCCCGCTTTCATGCCGGGGATCATTCCGAGAAGCGACTCCATCGAGCCCATCTTGCGGAGCTGTTTGAACTGGTCGAGGAAGTCGGCGAGGGTGAAGGTGTTCTCGCGCATCTTGCGCTCGAGCTCCGCCGCCTGCTTCTCGTCGTACGCCTGCTCCGCTTTTTCGATAAGCGAGAGCACGTCGCCCATACCGAGTATGCGGGAAGCCATCCTGTCGGGATGGAAGGGCTCTATCTGATCCAGCTTCTCGCCCATACCTACGAACTTTATCGGCTTGCCGGTGACGTAGCGTATCGAGAGCGCCGCGCCGCCGCGTGTGTCGCCGTCCAGCTTGGTGAGTATGACGCCGGTGATGTCGAGAAGATCGTTGAAGCTCTGCGCCACGTTTACGGCGTCCTGACCGGTCATCGAGTCGACGACAAGGAGTATCTCGGTGGGGGAGACCTCTTCTTTTATCTGCTTCAGCTCGCCCATCAGCTTTTCGTCAACGTGCAGACGGCCCGCCGTGTCGAGGAAGACCATATCGTAGCCGTTCTTTTTCGCGTAGGCGACCGCCTCTTTCGCTATGACCACCGGGCTTATCTTGTCGCCCATCTCGAATACGGGGATGTCGAGCTTGCCGCCCACCACCTTGAGCTGTTCTATCGCCGCCGGACGGTATACGTCGCAGGCGGCAAGCAGCGGGCGCTTGCCCTGCTTTTTGTACATTCCCGCCAGCTTGCCGGAATGGGTGGTCTTACCGGAGCCCTGCAGACCGCACATCATGACGACGGTGGGCGGGGCGGAGGCTATGGTCAGCTTGGAGTTCGTGCCGCCCATAAGCGCGGTAAGCTCCTCGTTGACTATCTTTATCACCTGCTGGGCGGGCATCAGGCTCTCCAGCACCTCCGCGCCGACGGCGCGTTCGGTGACGGTGTTGATGAACGCCTTGACTACCTTGAAGTTAACGTCAGCTTCGAGGAGCGCGAGCTTTATCTCGCGCATGCCCGCGCGAACGTCGGACTCGGTCAGCTTGCCCTTGCTGCGGAATTTCTTGAAAGCCTCGGAAAGCTTATCGCTTAAATTGCCGAATACCGCCATTTATTATCAGCCCTCCTGACTCTCTATCCTTCGTAATTCGTTTATCACGTCGCGAAGATCGACGCCGCTGTTTGCGGCTATCTCCTCGAGACGGTCGGTTATCCGTTCTATCTCCCCACGCACGGTAAGGAAGCGGTGAAGCAGACCCAGCTTGCTTTCGTACTCGCGCAGAGCCGCCTCACTTTTTACTATGCGATCGCGCACGCCCGGACGCGTCAGCCCGGTGATGTCCGCTATCTCGGAGAGGGAAAGATCGTCGTTTACGTACATCTCGACCGTCTCGCGCTGCTTGTCGGTCAGCATATCGCCGTAGAAATCAAGCAGCATGGAAAGGTCGATATTCTTTTCAAGCGACATTTTTTAGCCCTCCGTTCTTTCGCGGATCGGGAAGAGTAAAGCGATTTGCTTTACAGTAAAGCAAAACACTTTACACATTGTATCACGTGTAAAGCGTTTTGTCAAGTGTTTTTTTATTCGCCTATATATTTTACCGTTTTCCTGCACTCCTCTATCTCCTCGTCGGCTGGGAGGGCTGGAGCGGCGCCGGTCTTGGTCGTTGTGAGCGATCCGCAGGCGTTCGCCCGGTCGAGGATGTCCTGCAGGGCGAAGGGGTCGAGGTCGGCTATCTCGTCGAGGGTCATATCGCAGACCGCCTTGAGTATGCAGCCGAGGAAGGCGTCGCCCGCGCCGGTGGTGTCGACCGTGGCGACGTCGTAGGTGGGGAGGCGCACGGCGTATTTGCGTGTGGCGATGTAGGATCCGCCCGCGCCCATCGAGACGAGGGCGAGGGTCGCGCCCATATCGAGGAGCGCGTCTGCTCCGCGGCTGAGATCGTCGGTGCCGGTCAGCATGACAAGCTCGTTGTCCGAGACCTTGACGATATCGGCGATCTCGGCGCCGCGCTTCATCTGCATGACGGCGGCGTCCTCGCTCTCCCAGAGCAGGGGACGGTAGTTGGGATCGAAGCTTATCATCGCTCCGTCGCGCTTTGCCTCCCGCGCGGCGACAAAGGTCGCGGTCCGCGCAGGATCGGCTGTAAGCGACACCGAGCCGAAATGGAATATCCGGCAGTCGCAGAGCAGGCAGGCGTCAAGCTCGCTCTCGCGGAGCATCAGATCCGCGCCCGGTTTGCGGTAGAAGGAAAAGCTGCGGTCGCCCTTCTCGTCAAGCGTGACGAAGGCGAGGGTCGTCGGTATCTCGCGGTCTATACGCAGTCCGGCGAGATCGACGCCGTAACGCGCCATATTGTCGGTGAGGAAACGCCCGTGGGCGTCGTCGCCCACCTTCCCGATAAAGCACGCCCTGCCGCCCAGCTTATTGACGCAGGCGAGCACGTTTGCGGGAGCTCCTCCCGGATTTGCCTCGTAGAGCGGGAGTCCCTTTGCGCTCAGTCCCGCGGGGGTGAAATCAATAAGCGCCTCACCGAGCGCTATCACATCGTAGGTTTTAGACATTGTAATATCCTTTTTTAAAAAGTTATGAAGGGCTTTAAAAGGGGGACTTTTTCAAAAGTCCCCCTTTGGCTCTCTTACTCCCCGATCAGCGCCGCGCCGATGATGCCGGCGTCGTTGCCCAGCTCGGCTATGCGGATGGCGGTCTTGATCTCGCGGGATGCGGCGCCGTACTGACGCTCGTCCACTATCTTTGTAAGGGGCTTGAGCAGATAATCGCCCTCGCCGCAGACTCCTCCGCCGATGCAGAAGACCTCCGGCTGGAATATGTTGACTATGTTGATCATTCCGGTAGCGAGATAGTCGATATACATATCGACCACTTCCTTACCGGCGCGGTCGCCCTGCTTTGCCGCGTTGAAGGCGGTGCGCGCGGAGGCTTTTTCGATATCGCCCTCCACCATATCCCACATCACGGTGTCTTTGGTCTCGGCGAGCTTTTCCTTGGTCATCCTGATGAGGCCGGTCGCGGAGGAGTACGCCTCCCAGCAGCCGTCGTTGCCGCAGGTGCAGTGCTTGCCGTTGTGCTCGATGATCATATGACCGAGCTCGGCGCCCGCGTAGTTGAAGCCGGAATAGAGCTTGCCGTCGATGACTATGCCGCCGCCCAGCCCGGTGCCGAGCGTTATCATTATAACGTCGTCCTTGCCCGCGCCAGCGCCGACCTTCGCCTCGGCGAGCGCCGCGGCGTTGGCGTCGTTTTCAAGATAGACCTTCTTCGGGGCGGGGAGCAGGGAAGCCAGCTTGTCGCAGATGGGGTAGTGGAACATCTTGATATTGTTGCAGTACATGACGACTCCGTGCGCGGGATCGACCGTTCCGGGAGCGGCTATGCCGACGTACCCGATCTCATCCCACGAAATGCCCGTCCTTTCAACTAGGTCGCGGCAGAGACCCGCCATGTCCTCGATTATGCGGTCGGTCTCGCGGTGCGCCCCGGTGGGAACCTTGTCTTTGAGGACGATATGCCTCTCCTCGTCGCATATGCCTATGGCGATGTTGGTGCCGCCGAGATCGACTCCTATATAGTACATTTCGATTACCTCCGGTGTGTTATTTAATATATTAAATTCTATCACATTTTTAACCGGTTGTAAAGGGGCGAAAGATCGGTCGGTAAGGAAAAATCAGAAAATAAAAAGAAAAAACTATAGAAAAATCTTAATTATTTTTCTTGTAAAATATCATAAATAGTGTTATACTTAATATGATTTTTCTTTAAAGAAGGCGATAAAAATGGCGGAAAAAATGAAATTTATAGTAAACGGCAAAATAGTGCTTCCCGACGGTACGGTCGAGGGCAAGGCGCTCGCCTACGGAGAGAAGGTGTACGGTATAGTCGATCCTTTCGGACTCCCCGAGGGAGCCGAGGTCGTCGACGCGGGCGGGAACTACGTTTCGCCCGGATTTATCGACATGCACATCCACGGCTATCTCGGCGCGGATACCTCGGACGGCGATCCCGCGGGGGTGCGGACGATGGCGGAGGGGGTACTCAAAAACGGAGTGACGACATTCCTCCCGACCACAATGACCGTCTCCGAGGCGGAGATCAACGCCGCGCTCGACTCGGTGCGCTCCCTCAAAGCCGAAAGCGAGAGCTGGAACGGAGCGCGCATCGCGGGAGTCAACCTCGAAGGACCCTATATCAACCCGAAAAAGAAGGGCGCTCAGGCGGAGGAGCATATCAAGGCTCCCGACGCCGCGTTTATAAAGAAGAACGCCGACATCATCCGCATAGTCACGATAGCTCCCGAAATGGACGAGAACTGCGCCGCCATACGCGAGATCACGTCTGACACCAACGTGCGCGTCTCGATCGGTCACACCGACGCGACATACGAGCAGGCGATCGAGGGCATCGAGGCGGGCGCGACGCACATCACCCACCTTTTCAACGCCCAGACTCCGCTCCATCACCGCAAGCCGGGCGTCGTCGGCGCCGCGCTGAAATATCCCGTCTCCTGCGAGCTTATCGCCGACACCTTCCACGTCCACCCCGGACTTTTCGGTCTGGTGTACGCGGTCAAGCGCGACAAGCTGGTGCTGATAACCGACTGCACCCGCGCGGGCGGTATGCCGGACGGCGAGTATTCGCTCGGCGGGCAGAAGACCTTTGTAAAGGGTATCCAATGTCTTCTTGAAGACGGCACGATAGCGGGCAGCGTGCTCAAGCTGAACGCCGCCGTCCGAAATCTGCGCGATCACGCGGGCATCACCGTCGCGGAGGCGGTCGCCTGCGCGACGGTCAACCCCGCGAAGGCGCTGGGTATCGACGGCGAGTGCGGCTCGCTCGAGCCGGGCAAACGCGCCGATATTATAATTTTTGATGAAAATATTGAAATAAAGAAAGCGATAATCGCAGGAGAGGTCAGATATGAAAATTAAAGTCGCAGCCAAACTCGATCCCGGCTATATGCCGATACATCTCGCCATGCTCGATTTCGAGCGCCGCGCTGCCGAGGAGGGGAGCGTTTCCGTCGCCGTCGCCGTGGAACGCGGCTCCGACCGCGTCAACGTCGTAAATACAGCCGTCTTTGCGAGCGGACACGAGGACGAGAACTTCAACTACGTCGAAAGGCTTATAAAGTCGATGCTCTGGGTCTACGGCGGGTACAAGGTGATATTCGCCGGTCCGAAAAACGTCTTTGACCGCATCGACGCCGCCTACAAGCCGGACGGACTGCGCTCCTTCGACTATGGATTTATGGCAAAAGTGTTCGAGCATCCCTTCGAGTGCGAGTACCGCGAGCTTGCAGATATGCCCGAGACCAAGGGCGCGTCTGCGTCTGTCGGACGCCACCTCGACGGCTGCCGCATCGGCTTCGACGCCGGCGGAAGCGACCGCAAGGTCTCCGCGGTCATCGACGGCGAGACGGTATACTCCGAGGAGGTCGTATGGTTCCCCAAGACCTCCAAAGACCCGCAGTATCAGTACGACGGCATCCTCTCCGCCATGAAGACCGCCGCGTCGCATATGCCGCGCGTCGACGCGATCGGCGTCTCCAGTGCGGGAGTCATCATCAACAACCGCCTTATGAGCTCGTCGATCTTTCTCGCGGTCAGCCCGGAGGATTACGAGCGCGTCGCAAAGAACGTATATCTCGACACCGCCCGTGAGATCGGCGACGTTCCGGTCGAGGTGGCGAACGACGGCGACGTTACCGCACTCGCAGGAGCCATGGATCTCGGCGACAACAACGTCCTCGGCGTGGCTATGGGCACAAGCGAGGCGGGCGGCTACGTCGACGGCGACGGCAACGTCACCGGCTGGCTCAACGAGCTCGCCTTCGTACCCGCCGATTATTCAAAGGACGCTATGGTCGACGAGTGGTCGGGCGACTACGGCTGCGGAGTGAAGTACTTCTCGCAGGACGCCGTGATCAAGCTCGCGCCCGCCGCGGGAATAGAACTCGATCCCTCGCTCTCTCCGGCGGAAAAGCTCAAGGTCGTCCAGGGGCTAATGAAAGAGGGGGACAGCCGCGCCGCCGCCATATATGAGACGATCGGCGTCTATTTCGGCTACACCATCGCGTTCTACAGCAGATTTTACGATATAAAGCACGTCCTCATAATGGGACGCGTCACCTCCGGAGAGGGCGGACAGCTTGTGCTTGACAACGCGCAGAAGGTCCTCGACGCCGAATTCCCCGAGCTCGCGGAAAAGATCACGCTCCACATCCCGGACGAGAACAGCCGCCGCGTAGGGCAGTCGGTCGCCGCCGCAAGTCTGCCGGAGAGAAAGTAAGACGAGGGAAAGTACAAAGTTCAAAGTACAAAGTTCAAAGTTCAAAGATCAAAGTTCAAAGACGAGTCGCCGGTCGCCGGCGGGGCGCCGAAGGCGACACATACAAAAAAGCTCCTTCCCCCGCGGCGCAGCCGTGGGGAGGGGGAGCTGTCGCCGTAGGCGACTGAGGGGAGGGGCAAGGCTCGCTTCGCTCGCAATTAGGAATTAGGAATTAGGAATTAATGTGTCGCCTGCGGCGACGATTATTTGAAAACGTAAGGTGCTGTAACTTCGTTTTCGCACCCAAACGCTGTCATTGCGAGGAGCGAAGCGACGCGGCAATCCGTTTCCCCGCCTTCGAGGTCGTCAAATCCGAACGATGTTCAGCCGCCGCCTTTTCCTTGGGGGGAGGCGGCGCGGGCGTATACGGTCGCCCGCGACGAATGAGCAGTCCTGAAGATCAAACGATGTCCACTTACAGCGCGGCCTCATCTTCCGAAGGAAGCCCCGCTCGGTGAAGACGACCTCGTTCCCGTCCTGCGAGCCCCATTTTTCGTCACTTTCCATGTCGTGCTATATCAACTTTTTTTAAAAAAAACTTTAACGCTTTACTTGACTAATGCGATAAAGTGTGCTATAATATCCGAAAATTCGGTTTTTCAATCATTCATCGGAGAAAAATATGATCTCACAATTCTGCAAGGATACCGCGGGCGAGCGCGATTTCGGCGCTCTGTACAGGCGCCTCGGCTACAAGCGCTTCCGTATGAGCCGCTTTGAGGAATACTCGCTTTACGCCGAGAACCGCAGCTTTCTGGTCAGCGACAGGGTGATAACCTTCAACGAGCCGGGCGGGCGCCTCATGGCTCTTCGTCCCGACGTAACGCTCTCCATCGCCAAGAGCTGCCCCGACGGAGGCGGTATCCAAAAGCTGTATTACAACGAAAACGTCTATCGCGTCGACGAAAGCTCGGGCGAGTTCCGTGAAATCATGCAGTCGGGGCTCGAATGTATGGGCGACGTTGACGTCTATTCGGTCTGCGAGGTGCTGATGCTCGCCGCCCGCAGTCTCGATATGATATCCGCCGACCGGGTGCTCGACATTTCGGATATCAGCATCCTCGGCGCGGTCCTCGACGACGCGGGGCTCCGTGACGGCGCGCGCAAGCAGGCGCTTGGGCTTTTCGAGGCAAAGAACGCGCACGGACTGCGCGCTCTTTACGCTTCCTGCGGAGCCGATCCCGAAAAGGCCGAGCTCGCCTGCGAGATCTCCCAGATGTACGGGAAACCCGACGCGCTCATCCCGCGTCTCAAAGAGATACTTCCCGCCGCGGCGCTCCCCGCGCTCGGCGAGCTCGAAGAGATAAACGCCCTGCTCTCGGAGATGGGAGTGGGCGGCGTGATGCTCGATTTTTCAATCGTCAACGATATGCACTACTACAACGGGCTGACCTTCCGCGGCTTCGTCTCCGGCTCTCCCCGTGCCGTACTTTCGGGCGGTCGGTACGACAACCTCATGTCCCGGCTCGGCAAAAACGCCAAAGCCATCGGCTTTGCCGTCTACCTCGACGCTATCGAAAGCATCGGCCGTGCGCCCGAATGGGACGTCGACGTTAAGCTGGTCTACGACGGCTCCGTTACTCCCGCGCAGCTCATCGCCCGCGTCAGGGAGCTCACCGACGAGGGCAAGAGCGTCCGCGCGGTAAAGGGCAACGCCGGGGAAATACGCGCAAGGGAGACAGAATATCTCGGAAAGGGAGCGGCAGAATGAAGGACGAGCTTATCAATATCGCGCTTCCCAAGGGGAGACTGGGCGAAAAGGTTTACGATATATTCGAAAAAGCCGGTTACGGCTGCCCCTCGATCCGCGAGAACAACCGCAAGCTGACCTTCGAGGATCACGAGAGCGGCGTCCGTTATTTCTGGGTCAAGCCCTCCGACGTCGCGGTATACGTCGAGCGCGGAGCGGCGGACGTGGGCGTGGCGGGAAGCGACATCCTCGCCGAATACGGCCCGGACGTTTACGAGCTCTGCGACCTCGGGATAGGGAAATGCAGGATGTGCGTCGCCGGAAAGAAGGATCGCGGCGACGACACGTCGCGGGCTCTTCGGGTGGCGACAAAGTTCCCTGAATGCGCCAAGCGGTTTTATATGAAAAAGGGCCGCGAGATAGACATAATCCGTCTCAACGGCTCGATAGAGATAGCCCCGATCCTCGGTATGTCCGACGTCATAGTCGATATAGTCGAGACGGGAAAGACGCTCGCCGAGAACGATCTCGTCGTTTACGAGGAGATATTCCCGATAAGCGCGCGGCTGATAGCCAACAAGGTCAGCCACAAGTTCAAGAACGAAAGCATCAGCGCGCTTGCGGCGGGTGTGGAAAGGGTGTGTGCGGAAAAATGATAAAGATCCTTGACGCTTCGGCGCTCCCGGTCGAAAAGATACTCGAACGCTCCGACGCGACCTTCGACGTATCGGGGGCGGTCGCCGGCATCATCTCCGAGGTCAGATCGAGAGGCGACGCGGCGGTGAGAGAGTTTACCGCCCGTTTCGACAAGGCGGAGCTCGACTCTTTCGAGCTGACAGCCGATGAGTACGAAGAAGGCGCGAAGAACGCCGATTCCCGGCTCGTCGATGTAATGGAGCGCGCAGCCGCCAACATCCGCGAGTACCACGCGGCGCAGGTCCGTCACACCCGCGTGACCCGCGAGCGGGACGGGATAGTCATCGGTCAGCGCGTCATGGGCCTTTCCCGGGTCGCTCTCTACATACCCGGCGGGACCGCGCGTTATCCATCGTCGGTGCTTATGAACGCCATCCCCGCAAAGCTCGCGGGAGTAGGCGAGATAATAATGACCACCCCTCCGTCCAAGGACGGGACGGTCCCGTCCTCGATACTTGCCGCCGCGAAGATCGCGGGAGTTGACCGCATCTTCAAACTGGGCGGCGCCCAGGCGGTAGCCGCTTTCGCATACGGAACGGAGAGCGTGCCGCGCGCCGACAAGATCGTCGGTCCGGGCAACGCCTACGTCGCCGAGGCGAAGAGGCAGGTTTATGGGATAGTCTCGATAGATATGATCGCCGGGCCGAGCGAGATACTCGTCGTCTCTGACGGAAAGAACGATCCGCGCGTGTTGGCGGCGGATATGCTCTCCCAGGCGGAGCACGACAAGAACGCCTCTGCAGTGCTGATCACGGTCACCCGCGAGGAGGCGGAGGCGGTCTCAACCGAGCTCGAAAGGCAGATCCCGCTTCTTCCGCGCGAGGAGATCGCCCGCGCGTCTATAGAAAATAACGGCAAGATCATCATTACCGAAAGTATCGCGCAGGCGGTGGATATATCAAATCAGCTCGCGCCGGAGCATCTTGAACTCGCGGTCGGAGAGCCGTTCCTGCTCCTCCTGTCGGTCAAAAACGCGGGATCGGTATTTATGGGACGCAACTGTCCCGAGCCGCTTGGCGACTATTTCGCGGGGACCAACCACGTCCTCCCGACCGGAGGTACGGCGAGATTTTCAAGTCCGCTCTCGATCGACGATTTTGTCAAAAAGTCTTCGTTTACATACTACACCGCCGACGCGCTGGCTAAAGAATGCGACGATATCGCGTATTTTGCGCGCGCCGAGGGGCTTGAAGCTCACGCGAGATCCGTGATCTCCCGGAAGGGGGAGGACAAATGAGCCGTTTCCTTATCGAACGTCTCCGCCCGCTTGAGGAGTACGTTCCGGGCGAGCAGCCCCGTGATAAAAAGTACGTTAAGCTCAACACCAACGAGTCGCCCTACCCGCCGTCCCCGTCGGTCATCGCCGCGATCAACGCCGAAAGCGCCGCCGACCTTCGCCTCTATTCGGACCCGACCGGGCTCCGCTTGAAAAAGGCGCTCGCGGGATATTACGGCGTGGGAGCCGAGAACGTATTCGTGTGCAACGGCTCCGACGAGGCGCTGTCGTTCTTTTTCGCCGCCTTCTGCGGAACCGACGTACCGATCAACTGCCCCGAGATAAGCTACGGCTTTTATCCGGTGTTCGCGCAGTACTACGGCACGCCTTATAACGCCGTACCGATGGAGGACGATCTGTCGGTCGATCACCGCCGCTTCCTCGGCGTGAAAGGGCATATAATGATCGCCAACCCCAACGCCCCGACCGGTATAGCTCTCTCTCCCGACGAGATAAAGGAGATACTTGAAAGCGATCCGGACCGGCTGGTCTGCGTCGATGAGGCGTACGTCGATTTCGGCGCGCAGACGGCGCTTCCGCTGCTTGCCGACCATCCCAATCTCGTAGTGGTCCGCACCTATTCCAAATCGCGCTCGATGGCCGGCGCAAGGCTTGGCTTCGCCTTCGCCGCGCCGGAGATCATCGCAGATCTCGAAAAGATCAAGTATTCGACCAATCCGTATAACGTCAACCGCCTGACTCAGTCGGCGGGAGAGGCGGCGCTCCTCGACGGAGAATACTACCGTGAAAACTGCCGCGCCATCATCCGCGACCGCGAGTTTACCGTCTCCGAACTGAAAAAGCTGGGCGGAGTGCTGACTCCGTCGACGGCAAACTTTATCTTTGTCAGATTTCCCGGAAAGGACGGGGGCGAGATATATCACGCGCTCAAGGAGCGCGGCGTGCTCGTCCGCCACTTCGGGCTGGAAAGGATAAAAGACTATCTTCGCATAACGATAGGAACGCGCGAGGAGTGCGCCGTCCTTATCGCCGAGCTGAAAAACATACTGGGAGGCAAAAATGAATAGAACTTCCGAGATAAAAAGAAAGACCGCCGAGACCGATATCTTCCTCAGGCTTGATCTCGACGGGACAGGTATAGCCGATATAGATACCGGCGTCGGTTTTCTCGATCATATGCTGACCCTTTTCGCCCGCCACGGCAATTTTGACCTGACGGTCAGATGCGACGGCGACGTCCGGGTTGACTATCATCACTCGGTCGAGGACATAGGCATATGCCTCGGCAAGGCGTTCACCGGCGCGCTCGGCGACAAGGCGGGCATAAAGCGTTACGGCGATATCATCCTCCCGATGGACGAGGCGCTCATCCTCTGCGCCGTCGATATCTCCGGCAGGGGGCACCTCGCCTGCGATCTCGACATCCGCGCAAAGAAGATAGGCGATTTCGACACCGAGCTCATCGAGGAATTCTTCCTCGGATTAGTCCGCAATTTCGGCGTCACTCTGCATATCCGCAAGCTGGCGGGACGCAATTCCCACCACATAGCCGAGGGAGCGTTCAAGGCGTTCGCCCGCGCGATATCCGAGGCGGTCTCCGGCGATCCCCGCAACGCGGGACGCGTTCCCTCCACGAAGGGCGTTTTATGATCGCCATCGTGGATTACGGCGTCGGCAATCTCTTTTCACTTGCGGGGTCATTTCGCGAGATAGGCGCACCCGCGGTCGTTACAGGCGATGCCGACGAGCTGAAAAAAGCCGATAAAATAGTGCTGCCGGGCGTCGGGGCGTTTTCCGACGCGGCAAAAAAGCTGCGCGCCGGCGGACTTGACCGCGTTATCTGCGCGGAGGCGGCGGACGGCAAGCCGCTGTTGGGCATCTGCCTCGGGATGCAGCTCCTTTTCGACGTCAGCTTCGAGTACGGCGAGCACCGCGGGTTGGGGCTTATCCCCGGCAAGGTCGTCCCGCTGAAGGGGAGGATCCCGCCCGAACTGAAGATCCCGCACATAGGCTGGAACCCGCTCTTCTTCCCGAAGGGGAGGGAAAAAAGCGCGCTGTACGGCGGCGTGAGCGAGGGCGACTGCGTATACTTCGTTCACTCATATTACGCCGCGGAGTGCGGCGATTTTGTCACCGCGACGGCGGAGTACGGTATACCCGTCACCGCCTCGGTCGAGAAGGACAACGTGTACGGAACGCAGTTCCATCCCGAAAAGAGCGGAAAGGTCGGGCTTTCGATACTAAAGGCGTTTGCCGAGCTGAAGTAAGGACGTAAATAATGGATATTTTTCCTGCGATAGATCTCTATAAAAAAAAGGCGGTGCGCCTAAAACGGGGCGACTACTCAGAAATGACGGTCTATTCGGACGATCCGATTTCGGTGGCGCGATCGTTTTTTGAGACCGGCGCGGAGTTTCTTCACACAGTTGACCTCGAGGGCGCGAAGGACGGCACAACGCCGAATTTTGAGATAATAAAGGATCTCGCCCTCAATTCGGGATTGAAGGTGGAGATAGGCGGCGGTATCCGCGACAGCCGAACGGTCGAGCGTTATCTCGACGCCGGCGTTTGGAGGGTCATCCTCGGCACCGCGGCGATCTCCGATCCCGAGTTTCTCGACGAGATGCTCGCCCGTTACGGCGAAAGGATCGCCGTGGGCGTGGACATAAAGGACGGACTTGTCGCCGTTCACGGCTGGCGTGAGGTGACGGGCAGGGAATGCTTTGATTTCTGCCGCGAGCTTGAAAACAAGGGCGTTTCGACCGTTATCTGTACCGACATCTCCTGCGACGGTATGCTCGGCGGGACCAATATCGGTCTTTACCGCAGACTTGTCAGAAAATTCAAGATGAAGTTCGTAGCCTCCGGCGGGGTCAGCACGACCGACGATATCGAGACGCTGAAGGAGATGGGTATCTCCGGGGCGATACTCGGACGCGCGCTCTACGAAAAAACGCTCGATCTCGGGGACGCGCTCAAGGCGGCGAAATAAGAGGAAAAATGATAACTAAAAGAATAATACCCTGCCTCGACGTTCGTGACGGACGCGTGGTCAAGGGGGTCAATTTTGAAGGTCTGCGGGACGTATCCTCTCCGGTGGAGCTTGCCGATCACTACAGTCGCGGAGGCGCGGACGAGCTCGTATTTTACGATATCACGGCTTCGGCGGAAGGGCGCGCGCTCTTTACGGATATACTCCGCGAGACGGCGAGCCGCGTGTTCATCCCCCTCACCGTAGGAGGCGGGATCAACTCGCTCGACGATTTCGACCGGGTGCTCAAATGCGGCGCCGATAAGGTCAGCGTCAATTCCGGCGCCATCCGCGATCCGTCGCTGATAGGGCGCGCGGCAAAGCGGTACGGCGACCAGTGCGTCGTACTGTCGGTAGACTGCAAGCGCGTCGACGGCAGGTTCACCGTATTTGCGCGGGGCGGCAGGGATAACACCGGCATAGACGCCCTCGAATGGATTAAAAAAGGGGTGTCCGACGGCGCGGGCGAGATAGTGCTCAACTCGATAGACACCGACGGAGTAAAGGGCGGCTTTGATATCGAGATGCTGACCGCCGTCTGCAATATCGTCGACGTACCCGTTATCGCCTCCGGCGGGGCTGGGAGCGTCGAGCATTTTGTCGAACTGTTTAACAAGGTCCCGCGCGCGGACGCAGGACTTGCGGCGTCCATCTTCCATTTCGGCGAGGTGGATATTTCCGATCTGAAGGACCGGCTCGCCGCCGAGGGAATAAACGTAAGGAGATAATCAATGGATCTTGAAGAACTGAAATTTGACGAAAAAGGGCTCATTCCCGCGATAGTGGTCGACGCGGTGAGCAAAAAGGTGCTCACCCTCGCCTATATGAACAGAGAGAGCCTTGAAATATCAATAAAAGAAGGCCGCACCTGCTTTTGGTCGCGTTCCAGAAAGGAGCTTTGGCGCAAGGGGGAGACCTCCGGCAACGTACAGCATATCGTCAGCATAACGGCTGATTGCGACAAGGACGCTCTTGTCGTGCTCGTCGAAAAAGAGGGCCCCGCCTGCCATACGGGAAGCGAGAGCTGTTTCTTCAACGAGGTTTGGCGCTCGCCCGATCTCAACGAGTTCTCGCTTGAAGGACTGCTCAAGCTGATAGAGGGACGAAAGACCGAAAAGAAAGAGGGAAGCTACACCACCTACCTTTTTGAGAAGGGAATTGACAAAATACTCAAAAAGGTCGGCGAGGAGTCGACCGAGGTGATCGTCGCCGCCAAGGGGGGCAGCAAGGGCGAGACGGTATATGAGATCGCCGACCTCGTGTATCACGTGATGGTGCTTATGGCGGAGATGGGTATAAGCGGCGGAGATATAATCCGCGAGCTTGCCTCCCGTCACGTTATAGACCATAAAGAAAAACAGGTGACAAGTTCGGCGTCCGGAGTGGAATGATTTACTTAATCCTATAAAACAAAAAGCGCTTCCGATATCTCGGAGGCGCTTTTTGCAGTAAGACGGATAGTTATTTCTTAACGAATACCATCTCGACGCCGTCTTCGGAAATGGTGATCTCGTTGCCGTTGACGGTCGCTTTTCCGTCTTCGCCGTTGATCGTGATGGTCAGATCGTTGCCGTTCTGCTTCCAGGTGAGGTCTATGGTCTCGCCCTGAGAAGTAATGGTTCCTTTTCCGTCGGACTTAAGCTCCATGGAGAACATCTTTTCGACCTCGGAGGCGTCCTGTCCAAGCGTGGATGCGAGAGCCTCAAGGTCCATGCCCATTACGGACTTGACTTTGTAGCTCCCCTCGATACCGCCGCCGCAGGATGCGAGGACTGCCAGGCAGAAAATAAGGCAAAGTGATACGCAAAGGATCTTTTTCATGATTTTACTCCTTAATATAGTGATATCATATTATATTATAGTTTGTGATGATAGTCAATATCCATACGGATGATTTTTTAAAAAATTCGCCGTATAAACCGTTCGATCACGGTTTTCGCGGCTATCGTGCGGCGCCGTCTGAAAGGAGAACAGAAAAAGAGGCCCGCACTATTGCACAGACCCCTTTAAGGTTTTTTACGATCGGATCAGTCTTCCGCTCCTCCGAGCGCTCCCGCAAGATCGAGATACCAGTCGCCGTCAACGAGCTTGGCGGGCATATCCTGAGTCTCGGTCTGACCGTTGGCGGAAACAGTAATGGTAAGAGTAGCCGTGGTCTTGCTGTCGTTGGTGTACTCGACCTTGTCAAGCTTGAGAGTCGCCGTCTCTTCTTCTTCGCCGCCGAAATCGTCAAGCAGAGAATCGAGATTGTCGCCCATAAGGCTCTTGAACAGCTCCTGAACGGACGGCTCATAGCACTCGAGTAAGAGCTTGGCGTTCTTTTCGGTGACCGCCTTCTGCATCTTATCAAAGAGCGATTCCGGACCTTTTGATCCGCAGGAAGCGAGTACGCCGAGGCAGAGGATCAAGCAAAGAACTGCGCAGAAAATCTTTTTCATTGTTTTCTCCTTGAAAATAAAATATACTATATTATACTTTAAGATTTGCTATTTGTCAATCTTAAAATATCAATATGTGAAAGTTTTTTATAAGCTGTCGATAAACCTGCACGCCGCAAGGGCGGCGGTGGCTCCGTCCGCGACGGCTGTTGCTATCTGACGTACTCCCTTGCTCCGGCAGTCTCCCGCGCAGAAGATCCCCGGGGTCGCGGTCGTACAGCGTTCGTCCGCGTCGATGTACCCGTATTCGTTTAGTCCCGCCGCGTCCGCGAACGCCTCGTTTTCCGGGACCAGCCCGATGGCGACGAATATGCCGTCGAGATACATCTTTGATTCCTCGCCCGTTTCGGCGTTTTTCAGTTTCACCGCCTTCAGTGATCCGTTCTCGCTTTCAAACCCGGCTACTACCGTGTTGAAGGTGAAATCGACGTTATCACGCTCGCGGAGTTTAGCGGCGAGCCTCTCCTCCCCGGTAAGGAAGCCGAGGTTCTGGATAACGCTGACTCGGCTGCATCCTTCGGAAAGGAGCACCGCCTCCTGAAGCGCCGAATTGCCCCCGCCGATGACCGCGACGTGCTGTCCCTTGTAGAACGCGCCGTCGCAGACGGCACAGTATGATATGCCCTCGCCGACCAGTTCGTCTTCTCCCTCAACTCCGAGCTGACGGTGTTTCGCGCCCGTGGCGATTATCACCGTCTTGCCGGTGCGGACGCAGCCTTCGCACTTGACGGCAAATCCGCCGTCCGACTTTTCTATCCCGGTCGCCCTGTCCATCTCGACCTCGGCGCCCTGGGCGAGCACCTGCTCGACCATCTTGTCGGCAAGCTCGTTGCCGGAGATCATCTCAAATCCGGGATAATTCTCTATCTTCGGAGAGTGGGTGATCTGACCGCCGAAGCCGCCTTTTTCTATTATAAGAACGCTTTTGTCCGCCCTTAAAGCGTAAAGGGCGGCCGTGAGTCCGGCCGGCCCTCCGCCTATGACGACGACGTCATAGTCAATATTGCTCATTGTATTTCCTTTCGACCGTTATCAGACGGTTTCCGTCTTGGTCTCTTCGATGAACTTTTTGATGTTGGAGACGTTGGTGATCTTGTTGAAGTTTTCGCCGTCGGTGACGATAAGCGTCGGCGCCTGGCGCACGCCGTATTTCTCAGTCATAGCGACGTCCTCTTCCGCGTCGACCACGGTGTATTCGATGCCCGCCTTCTGGAGAAGGGCTTTTGCTATCTTGCAGTTGGGGCAGGTCTTGGTGGCAAAGAGGATGAGGCTGCCGTTAGCCGAGACCTCTTCTTTTTCTTTTGCGGTCTCCGCCATACGCGGACCGTTGTGGGTGAGGTGGGAGTTGGCTATGACGTATTCCTTCCTGTCCTTGAATTCCTGCGCCTTGCCGTCGTTGAAGTTCTGAACCGGACGGTAATAGCCGGTGATACGGCTGTATACTTCGGTCTCCTTGCCGCAGTACGGGCAGGTGTAGAGCTCGCCGGTCAGATATCCGTGCTCGCGGCAGACCGAGTACGTCGGGGACATGGTGTAGTAGGGCAGCTTGTAGTTTTCCGCTATCTTGCGGACGAGATTTGCAGCCGCTTTCCAGTCGGGGAGCTTTTCGCCGAGGAAGGCGTGGAAGACCGTGCCGGAGGTGTAAAGCGTCTGGAGCTCGTCCTGAACGTCGAGCGCCGCGAAGATGTCCTCGGTGTAGCCGACGGGCAGGTGAGAGGAGTTGGTGTAGTAGGGAGTGCCGTTCTGGTTAGCCGTCTTGATATCGGGATAACGCTGCTTGTCGTGCTTTGCGAGACGGTAGGTGGTCGACTCGGCGGGAGTGGCCTCGAGGTTGTAGAGGTCGCCGTACTTCTCCTGATAGTCGGAGAGGCGCTCGCGCATATGGTTGAGCACTTCGATGGAGAACTGCTGGGTCTTAGGATCGGTCATGTCGCCGCCAAGCCACTTGGCGTTGAGACCGACCTCGTTCATACCGATAAGTCCGATGGTGGAGAAATGGTTGTCGAAGGTGCCGAGATAACGCCTGGTGTAGGGATAGAGACCCTCGTCCATCAGCTTGGTGATGACCGTTCTCTTGATCTTGAGGGAACGGGCGGCAAGGTCCATCAGTTTGTCGAGGCGCTTGTAGAAGTCGGCTTCGTCCTCAGCGAGATATGCGATACGCGGCATATTTATCGTGACGACGCCTACGGAGCCGGTCGATTCGCCCGAGCCGAAGAAGCCGCCCGACTTTTTGCGCAGCTCGCGCAGGTCGAGACGCAGACGGCAGCACATGGATCTGACGTCGGAAGGCTCCATATCGCTGTTGATGTAGTTGGAGAAGTAAGGAGTGCCGTACTTCGCGGTCATCTCGAAAAGGAGCTTGTTGTTCTCGGTCTCGGACCAGTCAAAGTCGCGGGTGATGGAGTAGGTCGGGATGGGGTACTGGAAGCCGCGTCCGTTGGCGTCGCCCTCGATCATCGTCTCGATGAACGCCTTGTTGACCATATCCATTTCTT
Organism: Clostridia bacterium; assembly: GCA_017450885.1. GTDB lineage: Bacteria > Bacillota > Clostridia > Oscillospirales > CAG-272 > RGIG3438. The sequence goes on from JAFSSR010000043.1 coordinate 22,750, forward strand.
TTTTGCAGTCTTTATATTTGAAGTCCATCTCCTTGCCGCCGACGATGCAGTTGAGCTCCGCCAGGTCGTTCGGGACGACCCAGTCGAGGGTTATGTTGGAGAAAGGAGCCTGCGTGCCCCATCTGGACGGGGTGTTGACGCCAAAGATAAAGGACTCTATGCACTTCTTGACCTCGCCGTAGGAGAGATTGTCCGCCTTTACGAAGGGGGCGAGATAGGTGTCGAAGCTGGAGAACGCCTGAGCGCCCGCCCACTCGTTCTGCATGATGCCGAGGAAGTTGACCATCTGGTTGCAGAGGGTGGCGAGGTGCTTTGCGGGAGCGGAGGTGATCTTGCCGGGAACGCCGCCGAGACCCTCCTGGATGAGCTGCTTGAGCGACCAGCCCGCGCAGTATCCGGTGAGCATGGAAAGGTCGTGCAGATGGATGTCGGCGTTGCGGTGCGCGTTCGAGATCTCCTCGTCGTATATCTCGGAGAGCCAGTAGTTTGCGGTTATCGCGCCCGAGTTGGAGAGGATGAGTCCGCCTACCGAGTAGGTGACGGTGGAGTTTTCCTTGACGCGCCAGTCGTTCGCCTTGACGTAGCTGTCTACCAGTTCCTTATAGTCAAGGATGGTGGACTTCATATTGCGTATCTTTTCGCGCTGCTTACGGTAGAGGATGTAAGCCTTTGCGACGTCGGCGTAGCCCGCCTGGACGAGCACGCTCTCAACGCTGTCCTGTACGTCCTCGACGGCGATGAGGTCGTTCTTTATTTTAGGCTCGAAGTCGGCGGTGACCTTGAGCGCGAGGAAATCGATTATTCCGGGGGTGTAGTTCTTGTTTTGCGCGTCGAACGCCTTGGTGATCGCAGCCGTGATCTTGGAAATGTCAAAATCGGCGATTTTTCCGTCTCTTTTTGTGACCTGATACATTTTTTGTTCCTTTCCTTCGCCCGGGGCGAGAATAAATTATGTTTAGTAATTATATTTCAAATAATCAATTACAATTTAAATATACGGCGTAGCGGCGTCCGTCCCGCCGCAAAAGGCGTTCTTTATAAAATAAAATGATGTACTTGTTAAACGCTTTAAACAAGTACATCAATTTTAGCACATAATATACCGTTTGTCAAGACAAAAAACACAATATATTGTGTTTATCTCAAAAAAATGCAACTATATCTTGTTCTACATCGTTTGACGGACGGTCACACCCCGCGGAGCTCGCAGGAACCGACGAAAGGCGCGGCGGCGGCGGCGAACCGTTCCATTTCTTCCTTCGGGACGCCGTGAAGGGATGAGTCGATAAGCTCGCCCTTGTCGGAGAAGGCCTGGAGGAAATACCGCTCCGTACCTGATATCCATTCGCCGATACGGCGGAGGTCGTCCTCCTCGTGGAATTCGCGGACGACGGTGGTGCGGAATTCGTACGGCACCGTTCCTTTTTTCAAAAACTCCACGGTGCGCTCCACCGGAGCCGTGTCAAAGCCGGGGATACCGACGGTCAGCCCGTATTTTTCGCGGCAGTTTTTGATATCTACCGCGACGTAGTCGACAAGCCCCTCGGCGGCGAGAGCTTCGAGCCTTTCGGGGAAGGAGCCGTTGGTGTCGAGCTTGACGGCGTAGCCGAGCTCGCGTATCCTGCGAATAAAAACGTCTATATCGCGGTTGATCAGCGGCTCGCCGCCGGTTATGCAGACTCCGTCAAGGACGCCCTGCCGCTTTTTAAGATGGGCAAAGACCTCCTCCTCCGATATCTCTCCGCCGCCGGCGAGCTCGCCGGTGACGAGAAGCGCGTTGTGGCAGAAGGGACAGCGGAAGTTGCATCCGCCCGTAAAGACGGTACAAGCCGTGTGACCGGGGTAATCGAGCAGAGTGAGTTTTGCAAGTCCGGACAGGTTCATATCGGAAATATCCTCCGGGTATCAGTTGGTATTAAATCTGTCAAATATCAGCCACTCGTCTCCCACCTTGTGGATGAAGAGCGTGACGTCGAGGTACTCCTTGTAGTCGTCCCGCCCGCGCATATGGAGGATGTGGAGCAGCTTGACCCGGCAGGAGAAGGTGTTGTCGTCGAAGCGAGTGAATTCGGAAGCGCTCTCTTCGGCGAAATCGTAGCCGTTGTGATCCCATACAAATCCGGTCGCGGTGGTGCGGGTCTTCTCGTACAGCTCGGTGTCGGGTCGAGATATCTCGCCGCGGTGCGGAAGCCGGCGTCGTTCTGCATATAGGTGGCGTACGCCTCGGCGGCTTTTATCACATATTCGGAGAACTCGGCTTCCAGCTCCTCGTCGTAGGCGAGGACGGCCTCGTAAACGCCTTCTTCTTCGATATAGTTGACGTCTACCGCCTTGCCCTTGCCGTTATCGGCTGTGACCGCGGGTTCGCAGAACAGCCCTTTTATCTCGTAGACGTCTTCTTTGGGAGCGGTCAGACCTTCGGGCAGATATTTGAAGCTGCTGATCCTTCTTTCCTCGCCGGTCAGATGATCGGAGCCGACCTGTATGCCGTTGAGATAGAGGGAATAACCCTCGGGCACGGCGCATTTTACCGCGAGCTTGCCGGAGGGAGCCTGTATCTCGCCGAACTTGTATTTCTTAAATCCGAAGGACGAGCGCTCGTCCTGCTCCACAAGCGTGAAGTTGAAAATGCTCTTGTCGCCCGATTTGACGACGTACTTTATCCATTCTTTCTTGACGCCGCTCGAGACCTCGTAGTATGAGAGAGCTCCGCCGGACATCGCCTGATCGACGTATCCGCGCAGTATCTCCTCCGACTCAAATCCGCCGGACGTCGACTTTATCGCATCGACCAGCGCGGAGGTGTCGTCGGTGAAATACTGGGAGAACATCTCGGCGGCGAGGTATTTCGGCTGTACCGACTCAAAATCGCGGAGCAGAGCGTTGAGTACGATCAACGCCGCGATGAGCAGGACGGCAAGAAATATCAGAACGCCGACGTATATCTTAAAGAATTTCGATTTCGGCTTCTTTATTTTATTATTCTCTCGCGTCACTGTCAGTCACCCCTTACGCAGAAATATGTCGGGATATAACGGGGGCTTGTGAAAGCCTTGAATTTATTTACCATGCCCTTGAGCTGATACTCGTCGAGCGTGGACTTGTCTATGTTGTACTTCTCGGCGTAGTCCTCGTAGTACATCATGGTCGAGGAGCCGCCGTCCAGCATACCCGCGGTGACGGCGCCGTACTGGACCAGCATGTCGATTACGTCGTCCTTCGTAGCGCCGAGACTGCTGGTGGAGCGTCCGTCGGTGACGAGGAAGATGACCGTGCCGTCCGCGCGCTGACCTATCGCCGTGCGCTGCGAGGTGCCGGTGTTCTCCTTTGCGTAGTACAGGTTGACCTTGCCGTCCTTGTTGTCTATAAGCACGTTGTTGTTCTGGAAGCAGACTCCGTCGCGTATGCCGAGCTCCTCCGCCTCTCTCGCGGTCATCGAGTTGGTCACGACAAGTCTGTCGTTTTTATCGAAGCCCATGAAGGTGCGGCGCGCTCCGTCGTCCCAGACCTTGCTGCCGTTGGAGTAGGTGATCCCTATAGGGGCGGCGCCAGATCCCATTCCGCCGCCGTCGGCGAATTCGCCGCCGTTGATCGCGGCAAGCGGCTTTTCGCGCTCTACGCATTTGAAAAGGGTCATTCCCGCGGAAGCTCTCCTGAAGGCTTCCATGTTGGGGCTGGAGGTGGCGACGTATACCTTTGACGGATCCTTGATAAGCAGTATGTACGCCTTATATGTGGAGCCGTGTACCGTTTCGTAAATAATTCCGTCCGTAGAGTTTGCCCACTCGTCGACCGGCTCCTCGTCCGTCTTTCCGGAAGGATTTTTTGTCGGAACGGTATAGTCGTCGATGTCGATCTGATCGACGGTCAGTTTTTGCGAGTTTGCGATTATCTCGTCGACCGTCTCCTGCGACAGGAAGAGGTTGGGAACCCATTTTGTCGCGCTTGCCTGCATGGCGGAGAGGACGAGCGCGTTGCGCATCGTCTCGCTCGGTCCGTGAGCTATGCTGAATACGAGCAGGTATACGGAGAGTATGACGAACAGGAGAGCGGTGCCGATGCAGAGAAAGACCCTCTTTACGATCTTGCCCGCGGTGAGCCGCTCGCTCTGCCGCGCGTGCGCGGAGACGGGGTTTCTTTCCCGCGCGGCGGATGGAACCGTCTGCCGGACGTAGGGCGAGCCGTAGGTCACGGTTTTGACCGGAGCGGACGTCTTTGTCTGCGCTTGCGCCGCGGGGCGGGCGCGGACCGTCGAACTCTCGTCCGCGGCGGGGCTCGCATGGACCGCCGGACGCTGCCGGAGCGCCGGATCCTGCTGCGCCGCCGGACGCGGCTGCGCGGCGGGACGGGACTGCGCCGCGGGGCGGGACTGTATGGCGGGTCGCGGTTGAGCGGTCGTACGGTGCTGCGCGGCGGCGGGCTGCTGTGCGGCAGGAGCCTGACGCGCCGCGGGATGCGCCTGAACGGTCTTGCGCTCCTGCGCCTCGGGACGCGGCTGCGCTGCGTGAGACGGAGCCGTCGAAGGCCTTGAAGCATGGGCTCCCGCGGTCCTTCCGTTGACCTTGACGGCCTTCGGGATGGTAGAACTTATGCTCGTTCTGTTTTTGTTTTCATTTTCATTCATTGTCTTTTTTCTATCTCCGGATCATTTGTCTTTTTCAGCAAACACCCAATTTTTCTGGATATAATAGCTTCCGAAAAAGAGGGTGGTGTCCACCGCCAGCTTGAGCAGGCTCTGGATCACCGGCGCGTTCGCTCCGAGCGTCACCGCGAGCAGGTTGGTCAGCCCGGCTCCGAGGGCGCCTTGAACGATGACCAGCGAAAAGTATTTTATTCGTGTTCGGCGGTTGTTCGCCCCTTTGAAAACGATCTTCATATTTATAAAATAATTGAAGACCGAGGAGACGGCTCTGGCGATGATATATCTGATCGCTACCGCAAAATCCCCGCTTTCGCCGATCATCAGCAGCAAAAGATTGAAGACGGCGTAGTCTATGAGGAAGGAGACCACCGAGCTGGCGGCGTATTTGAGTATGTTTGCGTAAATGCGCACGCTGTCGCGTATCACGCGAAAATGGGAGGTCGCGTTTTCGTCGATGTAGACCGTGCTTATCGGTATCTCGCGGTAGGGGATGCGGTTTTTCTTGAGGGCGAGCAGGGCGTTCGTCTCATACTCGTAGCGGTCGCCCTTCAGACCGCTCATCACCTCCATAGCGGTCGCGGGGATGCCGCGCAGACCGCTCTGGGTATCGGAGATCTTCATCCCCACTCCGGTACGGAAGATAAAGGAGGTCAGGTTGTTGCCGAACCTGCTCCGTCCCGGAACCTGCGGAAGGCTGAAGTCGCGCGCGCCGATGATAAAGGTGTCGGGCGTCTCGCAGAGCGCCCGGGCGACGGCGCATATGTCTTCGGCGGCGTGCTGCGCGTCTCCGTCCGCGGTGACGGCGCCGACCCGCCCTTCGCGTTCCTTTGCGAAGAAGGCGAACGCCGTTTTCAGCGCCGCGCCCTTGCCGCGGTTGACCTCGTGGGTCAGCAGGGTACAGGCGGGATAGGCTTTGAGCGCGTCGAAATACTTCTTGCAGTCCTGCCTGCTCCCGTCGTCTATAACTATGATGTCGTCAAATCCCGCATCGGAAAGCCCGGAGACGACGCTTTCAAGCTTCTCGTCCGGGTTGTATGACGGTATTACGACAGAGACTTCATTCTGATACATCTATGCTTCCTCCGTTCGCTATCCATATGACTCCGTCTCCCACGGAAAAGTTCCCGGCAGCGGAAAAAAATAACGAAGAATTACTATCAATTTATACTATACTGTATATTTATCTATCATATTATTTTATATCTTAGCGTCTGTTTTGTCAACAACTCCCGACCGAATATTACAAAGATTTTACGTTTTGATTTATTGGGTTTATTTGCCGCCCATCCGCTTGACCTTTTCCGAAAAAAGGTATATAATATAATTTCGGAATGAATTATCGGACAAGGAGGATATACAAATGTCAGAAGAAAACAACAAAGAGATGAAGGGCGGCATCAGCGTCGATACCGAACACCTTTTCCCGATAATCAAAAAATGGCTCTATTCGGAAAAAGAGATCTTTCTGCGCGAGATCGTTTCCAACGCGTCGGACGCGGTCACCAAGCTCAAAAGACTCGCTTCGCTCGGCGAAGCGAAGGATATAAACAACGGAGATTTCCGCATCACCGTCCGCGCCGACAAGGAGGCGGGCACGCTGACCGTATCCGATAACGGCATCGGCATGAACGAGGACGAGATCCGCCGTTATATCTGCCAGATCGCTCTCTCCGGCGCTCTCGATTTCATCAACAAGTACGAGGGCGAAAACGGCGGAGCGGACGGCATAATCGGTCATTTCGGGCTCGGCTTTTATTCCGCGTTCATGGTCAGCGACAAGGTGGAGCTGATATCAAAGTCCTGGGACGGCAGTCCTGCCGTGGGCTGGGAGTGCAACGACGACGGCGAGTATGAGATCCTTCCGGACACGGAGAGGGAAGAACGCGGTACCGACGTCATTATGTATATAAACGAGGACGAGAAGGAATTCCTCGAGGAGAGGCGTCTAAGCGAGGTGCTCAACAAATACTGCGCCTTCGTCCCGGTCCCGATCTTCCTTGAAATAGCCGGCAAAGAGGAGCCGGAGCCCAAGGAGGGAGAGGAAAAGAAGGAGCCCGAGCCGATAAACGACACCCATCCGCTCTGGCAGAAGCAGCCCTCCGAATGTACCGACGAGGAATACGAGACCTTCTACCACAAGGTCTTCACCGACTTCCGCGAGCCCTTCTTCCACATCCACATAAACGCCGACTATCCGCTCAATTTCAAGGGCATACTCTACTTCCCGCGCATCAACACCAAGACCGACGCGCTCGAGGGACAGATAAAGCTCTATTACAATCAGATATTCGTCTCGGACAGCATAAAGGAGCTGCTGCCCGACTATCTCCTGATGCTGCGCGGCGTCATCGACTGCCCCGAGCTGCCGCTCAACGTGTCGCGCAGTTATATGCAGAACAGCGAATATATAAAGAAGATGGCGGCGCATATCACAAAAAAGGTAGCCGATAAGATCAATTCGCTGTTCAATACCGAGCGCGAGAAATACGAGAAGCTGTGGGACGATATAAAGCTGTTCGTCGAGTTTGCCGCCATACGCGACCGCAAGTTCTACGATAGGGTCAAGGACGCCCTGTTGTTCAAGCTGACCGACGGCCGTATGCAGACTGTCTCCGAGTATCTCGAGGCGGCGAAGGAAAAGCACGAAAAGACGGTCTACTACGTAGACGACGCGGTGTCGAAGGCGCAGTACGTCAAAATGTTCACGAACGAGGGCATCGACGTAGTCCTTATGGACACCTTTATGGATACCCAGATAGTCACCACCCTTGAAATGAACGAGGGGATAAAGATGATCCGCGTCGACGCCGAGCTTGCCGACGCGCTCAAGGGCGACGGAGAGCAGTATGAAAACGAAAAGCTGGTCGAAGCGTTCAAAAAGCTGGGCGGAGAACACCTGACGGTTAAATTTGAGAACCTGCGCGACGAAAAGACCCCCGCCATCCTCTCGATCTCCGAGCAGTCCCGCCGCTTCAACGATATGATGAAGATCTACCGTATGGCGGGCGAGGACGCGCCGGCGGGCGACCTCCCGACAGAGCAGACGCTGATACTGAACGCGAATTCGCCGCTGATCAAAGCTCTCGGGGCAAAGGAAGAGGTCAACGAGCGGGCGGTGAGACAGATATACTACCTCGCCCTCATTTCACAGCGTCCGCTTACGGCGGATGAGATGACCGCCTTCATGGACGACAGCTACGGCATGATCGGGGACGAGCTCAAGTAATTCCCTCGCGGGTATTGCCAAACGCGCACGATTATTATATAATGGAAAAAATAGATCCGGAGTCCGAAAGATGAGAATTAAAAAGACGATCACGGCAATCTGCGTATTGATATTCGCTCTGCTCGCCGCGGCGGTCCCCGCCTTTGCGGATCTTCCCGCAAGGCCGATAGGGACCTGCGTGCGCGATACGGCGGACGTCCTGCCCGACGAGACGTCGGAGGAGCTTGCCTCTATTACCTCCGCGCTCGCCGAAAAGAACGGCACGGGCATCTATCTCCTTACCGTTCCGGGATTTGAGGGCAAAAAAGCCCGCGACTACGCCGTCGCCGCCTTCGAAAAGTGGCAGCTGACCGGGCGCGAGGTCATCCTTGTCGTAGATACGAAGGACAGGGATTATTACGCTCTCGCAGGCTCGGAGGTCTCGGAATTCGTCGACTCCGAAAGCATAAAGGGAGTGCTCGCACGCGCCTTCGAGCCCGGCTTCGCTGCCGGAAATGACGGCGCCGCCGCCGTCTCGTTCTTCAATTCGTTTTCATCCGTGCTCGCGTCGGTCGATTTCCCGATCGTGTCAGAGTCGGGGAACGTCTTCCTCCGGGTGGTCGTTGTGATACTGATCCTCTTATGCCTGTTTATAATCGGCGTGTTCGTCATCCGCACGGTCAATATCAACAGGTCCCGCAGACGCCGCCGCGCCGCGCGATACGTCAACGGCCGTCAGCTCCCGGTCCGCAGACCGAGAAGATGAAAAACAGACCGAGAAGATAAAAGATGAATATATAACGGCCGGCGCCCTTTGCATACCGCAAGGGGCGCCGACCGTTATACCGTTAAAAAAATCATTTAAGCAGGTCAAGTCCGAGCTTTCTGACCTTCCCGTTGACTGCGTCCATAAGCCAGTCGCATACCTTTACGCCGCAGGCTTGCTTTTTCCGGTGAAAGTCCTTGAAGCAGATGACGGTGTGCGTGGTGAGCGCGCGCGGATCATCTTCCGGGATGTCTCCCCAAATAAACACGCCGCATTCGGGAACGTCGCGTATCAGGTCGATCACGAGGTCCCGCAGGAATTCAAAAAACACGTCTCCCGCGTCCGCCTTGTCCGCGTAGGTCGCCCCGTCGTAGTACATCTGATACTGGCTGAGAGTATCGTCTCTTACCGAGCAGGTGAACAGTATCTTGACCTTGTCGCCGTACTTCTTGTTGAGCGCGACTATGCAGTCGAGCGACCCGTTGTCCGTGGAGATGCAGTGATATATGCTCTCTTTTGAATGCCAGACGTTCTCGGCGTAGTAACGCCATTTCTCCATCCGGAGTATGCCGCTGTCGCAGAGCATGGTTATATTTTTGACGTTTGGGAAATAGTTGGATATCACGTCGTCGCAGAGCAGCGCCGCGGCAAAGCCGCCCGCGCTGAAGCCGGTCACAAGCAGAGCGTCCGGCTCGGGTATGTATTTCACGGCCTCGCGCATAAGCCCGGTATAGTTGACGTATCCGTTGTGGTAAAGGATCTTTTTGGTCCCGTCGAGATCGGTGTAGGGGAACTCGGCGTTTCCGGTGTGAAAGTCGCCCGTCGAATAGGGGACAGAAATGACCGTCCAGTCGCGGAAGGGGTTGTCCTCGTCGCGCGAGGTGATGCCGGGAGTTTCAGACGGATGAAAATCGGAGGTGCGGGCATAGAAAGCGTGGCACGCCGTGTACTCGTCTGTGCTGACTCCTCCGCCGTAGAAATAGACTATTACTTTATTTTCTGAGCCGAGACGGACGTATCCCTGCCATTTTCCGCCCTCGGAGTTTTTTGAGCCTTCAGGCGAGATAGAATACCATTCCCCCACGCGGGGACCGTTGTTTTCCTGTGACATTTTTCACTCCAAAGCGTAGTTTATCTTTGTCATTATACAACAAATCATCTTGTTTTTCAATATGTTTGATGATATAATATTTATAGAAATCCAAAAAAGTCATCGGAGGATCGTATGAACAGACCCGGAGGCGGAAGACAGAGACATATAATCGGCAGCGACAGCGGAGGCGGCAGACGCGGATCAGGCCTCGGTACAGGTCCGGTCGGGCGCAAGCAGGGCTATTCCGGAAGACCGTTCGGCGGCGGAGGCGGAAGCGGCTCCGGAGGCGGTTTTCGCGGACGGTCGGGCGGCGGGATAAGCATTATCGCCGTCATTGTCATCGTCGCCTTTTTCGCTCTCGGAGGCGGAAATCTTTTCTCCGGGCTTTTCGGGGGAAGCGGAACGGGCGGGCTTCCCGTCTCCGGTAACGGGCTTTCCGTTCTCGGCTCGCTTATCGGCGCGCAGTCGGGCGAAAGCTGCGTAAGCACCGTATCGAGCGGATGGGTCGCCTCGCCGAACACCGGGAAACTCGATACGACGGTAGCCGAGGGCTCCCGCGCCAAATATACCGCCGTCCCCGCGGACGGATGCAAGGTCACGCTTATGGTGTATATGTGCGGGACCGATCTCGAATCGAAAAACGGGATGGCTACCGCCGATCTCACCGAGATGACCAAAGCAAAGCTCGGCGCGGACGTCAACGTCATCGTCTACACGGGCGGGGCGAGAAAATGGCAGAACAAGATAGTCAGCAGCAGCGTGAACCAGATCTACAAGGTAGAGACGGGCGGACTGCGCTGTCTCGTGAAGGACGACGGCAGGGACTCGCTCGTCAAGCCGGCGACGCTCGCCCGCTTTATCAAATTCTGCGCGGATAAATATCCCGCGGACAGATATCAGCTTATCATGTGGGACCACGGCGGCGGCTCGCTGACCGCCTTCGGTTACGACGAAAAGAACCCCAATTCGGGCTCGATGACCCTGAAGGGGATAAACGAGGCTTTGACTTCGGCGGGTGTGAAGTTCGATTTCATAGGCTTTGACGCCTGCCTGATGGCGACGCTCGAGACCGGCCTCATGCTTTCGGATCACGCCGATTATATGATCGCCTCGGAGGAGACCGAACCGGGCGTGGGCTGGTACTACACCGACTGGCTGACCAAACTGTCCGCAAACACCTCTATTCCCACGACCGAGCTCGGCAGGCAGATAGTCGACGATTACGTCACTTATTGCACCCGAAATTGCAGCGGACAGAAGACCACCCTTTCGGTAGTCGATCTCGCAGAGCTCGAAAACACCGTGCCGGACGACCTGCGCTCCTTTGCGGTCAGCACCTCCGAAATGATCGACGGCGACGGCTTCAAAAAGATATCCGACGCCCGCAGTACCGCTCGCGAGTTCTCTCCGTCGAGCAAGCTCGATCAGGTCGACCTCGTCCACCTTGCGTACAATATCGGCACGCCCGAGGCAAAGGCGCTCGCCTCATCTCTGCTCGGAGCCGTAAAATACAATAAGACCGCTTCGGTGATGAGCAACGCTTACGGGCTCTCGGTGTATTTTCCGTATCAGCGCGTCTCGAAGGTCGATACGGCGGTCGAGACCTACGAAGCCATCGGCATGGACGACGAATACTCCCGCTGCATACGGCAGTTCGCCAAACTTGAGACCGGCGGACAGTCGATCTCGAACGGCGGATCGACAAGCGTTTTTCCGTCGCTGTTCGGCGGATCGTACTCCTCGCCCCTGTCGGCTGAAAGCGTTCTGAACACGCTCGGCAGTCTCTTCGGCAGAGGGAATATCACCGATAAGTCCGCGGAGTTTGTCGCCGCCCACCAGTTCGACGGAACAAAGCTGGTCTGGGAGGAAAAGTCCGGCGGCGTTGTAATGACCCTGCCCGAGGAGCAGTGGGAGCTGGTACACGATCTGCGGCTGTCGGTCTTCTACGACGACGGCGAAGGGTATATTGACCTCGGGCTCGACTGTATCTACAATTTCACCGATGACGGCGATCTTGTGGGGACTTACGACGGGGCGTGGCTCGGCATCGACGGGCAGAAGGTCGCGGCGTACTGCACCGATCTGCACATCGACGGAAATGAAGCGACTTACACATACCGCGTGCCCGTGCTTCTCAACGGCGACCGCGCCGATCTGATTATTATATTTGACGACGTCAATCCCTACGGCTATATCGCCGGCGCGCGCTACGATTACGTCGAGGGCGAGACCGAGACGGTGGCAAAGGAGATGACCGCACTCAACGTCGGCGACAAGATAGATCTTGTCTGCGATTACTACGACTACGACGGAAATTACCTCGACAGCTATATGTTCGGCGATCCGATCACCTATACGGGCAAGAACGAGATCGGCGACGTGATGATCGACGGGTCCAGAGCGAACGCGGCGTATCTGTTCACCGATATTTACAATAACGAATTCTGGACTCCGCAGATGAAGGTGACAAGCGGCAAGTGAGGAGCCGGGACCTCATAGGGTCGGCTTTGCCGACAAGAAATCAAAAAAGGCGCTGAAAGTTCTTTTCAGCCCCTTTTTTCTTACTGTTAACGGCTTCCCGCCGTTCCGCACAGATCCTTTATGACCTCCCCGGCAATGATAAGACCGACGACCGACGGGACGAAGGCTACGCTTCCGGGGACGGAGCGGCGGCTCGCGGGTCGGTTATCGGGAGTTTCGGAATTACTGAATACCGGGCTTATATGTTCGCACGAGTCGGAATACACGTTTTGGGACACGCGGCTCGCGGGTTGGTTATCGGGAGTTTCGGAATTACTGAATACCGGGCTTGTGTGTTCGCACGAGTCGGAATACACGTTTTGGGGCCCGCGGCTCGCGAGCTGGTTATCGGGAGTTTCGGAATTACTGAATACCGGGCTTATATGTTCGCACGAGTCGGAATACACGTTTTGGGGCCCGCGGCTCGCGAGCTGGTTATCGGGAGTTTCGGAATTACTGAATACCGGGCTTGTGTGTTCGCACGAGTCGGAATACACGTTTTGGGGCCCGCGGCTCGCGGGAGGTTCTTTAGAAAAGACGACCTTGAGCTTTTTCACTCCGCGTTCTCTCAACTCCCGCCGCATGACCTTCGCCAGCGGGCAGACCGACGTTTTGTATATATCCGCGACCTCGAACCGGGTCGGGTCGAGCTTGTTTCCCGCACCCATCGAGCTGATTATAGGTACTCCCGCGGCGTTCGCGCGCATTACCAGCTCGATCTTTCCCGTCACCGTGTCGATGGCGTCGATCACGTAGTCGAATTGAGTGAAATCAAATCCGCGCGCTGTTTCCGGCGTGAAAAACACCCTGTGCTTTGTCACCTTGCAGCCGGGTGATATGTCCTTTATCCGCTCCTCGCAGACGTCGACCTTGTACCTGCCTATCGTGCTTCCGAGGGCGATTATCTGCCTGTTCAGGTTGGAAGGCGCGACGGTGTCGTTGTCCACTATGTCGATCGCTCCTATACCGCTCCGGACGAGGGCTTCGACGGCGAAGCCGCCCACCCCGCCGACGCCGAATACGGCGACCCGCTTGCCGGCGAGCGTTTCGACCGCCTCTTCTCCGAGGAGCAGAGCCGTCCTTGAAAGCCTCTCATCCATTGATTGCCTCCATCTTGCCCGCAAGGGTCTGGTCGATTATCTGCTGCATGATATCCTGCGTCAGCGCGCCGGTGACGTAGCCGAAAATGCTGCCGTCCGGGCTTATCATAAAGGTGGTGGGGTAGGAAACGACGCGGTATACGTCGAGCAGCGTTCCTCCCTCGTCCATCACCACGGGATAGGTGTATCCGTTGTCCGAAAGGAACGCTTTGACTCCCTCCGCGTCTGTTTCCCCCGACGCGTTGGGGAAGGCGACGCCCAGGATCGCGACCTCGCCGTTATCGCCGTATTTGTCGTACAGCGCCTGGATATCCGGCATTTCGCCGCGGCAGGGCGGGCACCAGGTCGCCCAGAAGTTGAGAAAGACCGCCTTGCCCTTGTAATCGGAGAGACGGCGGAGAACGCCGTACTGGTCGTACAGCTCAAAATCCGGCGCGGGAGTAGTTTCGCCGTCAGCCGTCTCCTGCTGTGTATCCGCCTGCGCTTTTCCGGTATCTTCGGCGGTCTCGCGGCTTTCGCACGAGACGAGCATGACCGCCGCGAATACTATTAAAAACAGTACAAATATCCTTTTCATTGTCTCCTCCCGCCTACGACGCCAGCCGCGCAAAGAAGCCGGAAAGGTCGTCCATAAGCCCCGTTATCATCATTATTCCCATTATTATCATTATCACGCCGCCTATCCTGACGGTGTACTTTAAAATATTTCTGTGTTTCTTAAACAGGTCGAGCAGAGAGGCGGCGAACAGTCCGACCGCGAGAAAGGGAAGGACAAAACCGAGTGTGTAAACGCCGATCATCAGATAGCCCTTTGCGCTCGAGTCGGCTGACGCGGTCATCAGGAGAACGCTCGAAAGCGTTGGACCGACGCAGGGCGTCCAGGCGAAGCTGAAGGTAAAGCCCATCAGTAAAGCGGTCAGCGGAGACATAGCCATTTTTGTCACCGTGAAAGGGAGCCGTCTTTCGCGTTCGATCACCGCGGAGCCTCCGAAAACGCCGAGCTGATAGAGCCCGAAGAGTATCACGATCACCCCGCCGATCACCGAAAAGACACGTCTGCCCGATCCGAGAAATCTTCCGACGGCGGTCATCCCGAGTCCGAGCAGAAAGAAGGTGAAACTGATCCCGAGGACAAAAAAGAGGGTGTTTACCGCCGCCTTGCTCCGTTTATAGCGGAGCTTTCCGTCCGCATCCCTCGCCGCCGTGCCGCCCGACAGATAGCCGACGTATACGGGCAGGAGCGGAAGAACGCATGGCGAAAAGAAGGACAGAAGTCCCTGCAGAAAAACCGTTATAGCCGGTACGCTTACGTCGATGTTGAAGTTCATACGTCAGTTCAAAGTTCAGATATTACAGATAATTGAGAGGCGGGCGGCGCTGTTTTCGTACGTTAATTCTATCATATTTTGCCCCGCGTTTCAAGTAAAAATGTTTTGAACAAAAAAAGTTGAAAAAATCATCAAAACCCTATTGACAATCGCGTGACCGCGTGCTATAATCTAATAAACTCAAGGAAAGCGAGGTAAACCATTATGGAGACCGTACCGGGCACCAATATCAAATTTGACTCGTCGGGATCGGTGTTTGAGCGGTTCAGCCCGTTCATCAGCGCGACGGACGGACTTTCGCTCGGGCAGATATGCAGCATCACGGGGCTTGAGCCTTTTATGATCCAGAACTGGGTCAAGCGCGGATTTGTCCCTCATCCGCTCAACAAGAAATACGGCAGGAGACACCTTGCCCGCATACTTTTGATATCATGCCTGCGCGATTCGATGCCCATCGACCGCATCGGCGCGATACTGATCTACATCAACGGCGATACGAACGACGAGAGCGACGATATCATAACGGAGGACCGGCTTTTCGACTCCTTCTGTCTGTCGCTCAAAAGGTACACCGACACCCCGGATATGACGCCGGAGAACAGCATTTCGGAAACGCTCGCGTCGCTCGAAGTGACCGATCCGCAGGCGACCGAACGTCTCGGCAAAGCGCTTGCCGTCATGCTTTACGGATATATCTCCGGCGCGTACAAGCGTATGTCAGACGCCGCTTTCGCCGAAATGGTGAGGCAATAACCCAAAAGAACGTCCGTGTTTATAAGGGCGGGGACCTGCGCTCCGCTGTAAAAATATCATGTGAGGTATAACAATGAACGGCAATACCAAAAAGAGAATAATAATCGAAGGAGATAAAATAATGAACAACAAGATCACAAAGAAAGCGATAATCATCATCGCGGTACTCGCGGTGCTCGCCATCGTGCTCGCCAACAGCTTCACCGTGGTCGAGGCGGGACACACCGGAGTGCTCGTCACGCTCGGCAAGGTCAACGAGACGGTGCTTCAGGAGGGCATACATATGAAGATACCCTTCATCCAGCAGTGCGTCAAGATCGACAACCGTATAGTCAAGCTCGAGGTGCAGACCGAGGCCTTTTCCAAGGACCTGCAGAGCGTAATGACCACGCTCGCCATCAACTACCGCGTGGACACGTCCAAGTCCTACAGCATTTATAAGAACATAGGCGCAAATTACGAGACGGTGCTCGTCACCCCCGCGGTCAACGAGGTGCTCAAAGCGATAACCGCTAAATATACCGCCGAGGAGAGCGTCACCAACCGCGCCCTTATCTCTGACGGACTCGTCGCCGGACTCAACGATAAGCTCAACGCCATAGGTCTTTACGTTACCGACGTCAACATCATCAACTTCGACTTCTCGGAAGCGTTTATAACCGCTATCGAGGAGAAGCAGGTTGCGCAGCAGAAGCTCCTGAAGGCCGAGACCGAAAAGCAGACCGCCATCAAGAACGCTGAGGCGGAGGGCGAGACCATCCGCATCAAGGCGAACGCCGAGGCTGATCAGATCAAGATCAAGGCGGAAGCCGAAGCGGAAGCCAACAAGACGATTGCCGCCTCCCTCACTCCCCAGGTCATAGAGAACAAGAAGCTCGAAAAGTGGGACGGCGTACTTCCCAAGGTCACCGGCGGCGCTTCCACCTTCGTCTCGGTGGACGACGTTGTGAACGGGACCACCCCTGAAAACTGACGACGACCAAAGGACCGGGAATTTCCCGGTCCTTTTTGCAAAAGCCCGGCAAGGGCCGTATTGGTGAGATCGATATGAAAAGAAATATGAGACAATGCAAAAAAAGCTCCGACGGCACAAGGATCGCAAAACATCAGGCTGTCATTCTGCTTGCCGTTGGACTTGTGCTGGGGACCGTGTTTACCTTCGGGGTGAAGTACTGGAATAAAGGTATTTCCGTAAACGAGACCATTAAGGTCACGGGAACGTATCAGTCGTATCATATCAGGTCCGGGTACGAGGGACTTGTTAGGGAAAAAAGCGGAAAGGAAATCACGGTATGCTTTTCCGATATTGAAAACAAGTTCGTCGACTCCTCGTGCAATACCGATGCGCTGCGCGAAAAATTGAGATCGGTCACGCCGGGGACGAAAGTCGAGATGCTCATACATCCCAACAGCCCGACCATAATGGAGATGCGCGCGGACGGGACGGAGATCCTCTCGTTCGAGGACGCGAGCCGCGCTATGGCGAGTTCTTCCGCCGGGTTTATGCTGCTCGGACTGTTTTTGTACGCAATGGCAGTCTACGGCGGATATCTGCTTCTTTCCGGCAAGTGCGATAAATAGATGAAAGGAGATCATCGAAAAAATGAAAAAACCAGGAAAAACTGAGAAAAGGATACTTAAAATCAGAGTGTTTTTCATAGCCTCCGCCGTTTTTTTGGCGCTTCTCGGAACGCTTACGATAATCGGTATACTGAATGACGAAACGCGCCCGAACTGGCATGCGGCAATTTGCGCGATCCCGTTCGTCGTGATGATAATATTTGAGGCCGTCCTGTCTTTTCGTGTCCTTTCTTACGCGTTCCATATAGAGTTTGGCGATCATAATACCATATTTGTGACAGGATTTGGCAATGTGTCTGTAAACAATAACGATGTTTATGAGGTGAGCGTAATCAAAGGCGTTTTTGCAGGAAAGCCGGAGAAGCTGACGATAAAATCGAATGACGGAATTAAAACACGCGTATTTAAATACAGGTCAAAGGTTTTCGGAGATGAAAACGAAGCGTTTGAAAAATGCAGAAGGTACTTTGACCGTGCCGTTTTTATCGGGTAGTATTAATACACTATTATTGCCCGCCCGCGGGATCGCCGCGGGCGGGTATCGAACACCGCGGACGTCCTCGCAATGAAGGCGTTCGGACAGGGAAAGATATTAAGTGCGCCGGATTAACAAAGCGCACCCGGCTTCGTAGGGCGGGGTTTTAACCCCACCGCCCAAGCAGACGATCAGCGCGATCGAAAGATCCGTGCGCTGCACGC
>JAFSSR010000044.1 GCA_017450885.1 Clostridia bacterium
CACAAAGGAAGAAAAGTCTGCCGTAATCGAGCAGTACAAGACCCACGAGGGCGACACCGGTTCGCCGGAGGTCCAGATCGCGATACTCACCCATCGCATCACCACCCTCACCGAGCACCTGAAGACCAACAAAAAGGATCACCACAGCCGCAGAGGTCTTCTCAAGATGGTCGGTCACAGACGTAACCTTCTTAACTACCTGCAGAAGAAGGATATCGAGCGCTACCGCGCAATCGTCGCTAAACTCGGACTGAGAAAGTAATCTCCGTCCGCGGTCGCAGGAATTCGGGCGGAGACGGGTTCTCCGCCCTGTTTTTGAGCAATTCGACGGTGAAGGTCGCCGTTGATATATACGCCCGGAAAGAGACGAAAAAGAGAACGTGAAGAGAAGAGAGACCGGTCTCGGGCGCGATCAATATGCCGCACGACGCGGCGAGACGTAAAGGAGAAAGAAAAGAATGAGAAAAGAGACCTTTGAACACTACAAGACCTACGAATACGAGCTGGCCGGCAGAAAGCTGGTCATCGAGAACGGCAAGATGGCGGGACTCGCCAACGGAGCCGTCCTTGTCCGCTACGGCGACACCGTGGTGCTCTGCACCGCCACCGCTTCCGCAAAGCCCCGCGACGGCATCGACTTCCTGCCGCTGTCCGTCGATTTTGAAGAAAAGCTGTACGCTGTCGGACACATCCCGGGAAGCTACAACAAGCGCGAGGGCCGTCCCTCCGAGAAGGCGATCCTGACCAGCCGTGTCATCGACCGCCCGGTCCGTCCCCTTTTCCCGAAGGATCTGCGCAACGACGTCGCGCTCGACCTGCTGGTAATGAGCGTCGACCCCGACTGCGAGCCCGAGGTCGCCGCCATGATCGGCGCGTCCATCGCGCTCTCCATCTCCGACATCCCGTGGAACGGACCCATCTCCGGCGTGCACGTCGGACTGGTCGACGGCGAGATAGTCATCAACCCGACGCTCGAACAGCGCCAGAAGAGCGACCTCGAGCTGACCGTCGCGTCCTCCGCGAAGAAGGTCGTCATGATCGAGGCGGGCGCCCGCGAGGTCGACGACGACACCATGTTCGACGCCATCATGAAGGCTCACGAAGTGAACAAGGGCGTCGTCGAGTTCATTAACGGCATCGTCGCCGAGATCGGCAAGCCCAAGTTCGAGTACGAGTCGGGCGATATCGATCACGATCTCTACGACAAGGTCAAGGAGTTCTGCATAGACGATGTCCGTGTCGCTCTCGATACCGACGACAAGACCGTCCGCGACGCCGCCATGGTGGTCGTCACCGACAACGTCACGGAGCACTTCGCCGAGGAATATCCGGACGTTACCGCCGCGCAGTGGGGCGAGATCCTGTATAAGCTCCAGAAGGAAGTCGTTCGCACCTGGCTGCTGGTCGACGGAAAGCGCGTCGACGGTCGCGCGATGGACGAGATCCGTCCTCTCGCCGCCGAAGTCGGACTTCTCCCCCGCGCTCACGGAAGCGGAATGTTCACCCGCGGACAGACCCAGGTCATCACGGTCGCCACTCTCGGCACCATCGGCGAGGCGCAGTCCCTCGACGGCATCGACGAGCAGACCGAGAAGAGATATATGCACCACTACAATATGCCCGGTTACTCCACCGGCGAAGCCAAACCGGTCCGCAGCCCCGGCAGACGCGAGATAGGCCACGGCGCCCTCGCGGAGCGTTCGCTCATCCCGGTGCTCCCCTCCGTTGAGGAGTTCCCCTACGCCATCCGCTGCGTATCCGAGGTCGTTTCCTCCAACGGCTCGACCTCCCAGGCTTCGGTCTGCGGCTCCACCCTGGCTCTCATGGACGCCGGCGTGCCGATAAAGGCGCCTGTCGCGGGTATCTCCTGCGGTCTTATCACAGAGGGCGAGCGCTGGATGACCATGCTTGACATCCAGGGTCTCGAGGATTTCTACGGCGACATGGACTTCAAGGTCGCCGGTACCCACAAGGGCATCACCTCCATCCAGATGGACCTCAAGATCGACGGCCTTACCCCCGAGATCATCCGCAACGCCCTTGAAGTCACCCACAAGGGACGCGATTATATCATCGACGAGGTCATACTCAAGGCCATCCCCGAGGCAAGACCCGAAGTCTCCGAGTACGCTCCCAAGATGCTCACCATGACGATAGATACCGACAAGATCCGCGAGGTCATCGGCTCCGGCGGAAAGGTCATCCAGAAGATAGTCGCCGATACCGGCGCCAAGGTCGACATCGAGGAGGACGGCACCATCTACATCGCCGCCGTCAAGCGCGACGCCGCCTTCGCCGCAAAGAAGATGATCGACGATATCGTCTTCGAGCCCGAGGTAGGCGCGATCTACGACGGAAAGGTCACCCGCGTCATCGAGATCGGCGCGTTCGTCGAGTTCGCTCCCGGCAAGGAGGGCATGGTCCATATCTCCAAGCTCGCCGACCACAGAGTCGAAAAGGTCGAGGACGTGGTCAACGTCGGCGACTCCTTCAAGGTCAAGTTCCTCGGCGTCGACGAGAAGGGCAGAATGAACCTCGCTTACGCCGATTACGTCCCGCGTGAGCGCGCTCCCCGTGAGCGCGGACCCCGCGGCGACAGACCGGAAAGAGGCGATCGCGGTCCCCGTCAGGGCGGCGACAGAGGTCCCAGACGCGACGGCGACAGAGGTCCCCGCAATAACGGACCGAGAGCTCCCCGCGATTTCGACGCTCCCAGAGCGCCCAAAGCTCCCGTGACTCCCGTCGCTCCCGCCGCTCCCGCGGCGCCCGAAGCGCCCAAAGCGGAAGAACCCAGGACCGAAGAGCATAAGGGCGGCTTCTTCTCCTCATTGTTCGGAAAGAACAAGGACTGAAGTAAGAACTAATTCAAATGCCGCACGGCTTTCATTTGAAAGCCGTGCGGCATTCTGCTTTTTTCAAACCGTGTAGCTGTCGTATTTCTGCTCCAGCATTTTAAAGTCGTTGCATCTCTTTACTAATTTCGGGTCGGCGGAGCCGGACGTAATGATCTTATACAATGTGTTTGCTCTTCCTATTATCTTGCTTTGATCGTGGCGGATGATACGGTATTCTGATTGGAGCAATTGTTTATATTTTACGTCTTTTTCCAAACTGAAATCAACGTAACTGTAGCATCCCGGAACAACAGGAAACATGTTGTTCAGATTAATGACCGCGTAATTGCCGACTTTAATAAGATCTATTGTTTCCTTCATAGCAGAATGCTTTGGCTTAAAGGATGACAGCGGGGCAAAATACTCATATTGGTTTATGGAGAACAGTATTCCTATGTACTTTCTTTCGTTTTGCTGACTGCTCTTTTTGTTGTGAAATAAATGGGGTTCAAATTGAGACAAATAAGAGACGTAAGCGTTGTCAATGTTGTAAAAACTCAAACTCATGGCAGTTTTTCCTTGAAAAAACACGAGGGGTATGAGCCCCTCGTTGTTAACTCTCGCTTTCAGAGCAGCGAAACACTCACTTATAAATGTCTCAGTTAAGGGTCGAGATATACCCCACGGATAACTTTCGCATTTAAGGTCGCGATATACCTCTGTTATGGACAAATTGATTGTCCATAAATAGTATATACTAAAAACGAATACTTGTCAATACCAATTTTTCTCTTTTCACCTGAACTCGGTCGTTCCGTCCTCGCGGAAGACGGCGGTGCGGAGCGTACGGCGCTCGCCCATACCGAGGAGGCGGGCGGCGACGTCGGGATTAAGGATATCGTTGACGGCGGCGCGGAGGGTGATGGCGACGCCCCCTTTGCCGTTCGGCTCGGGATCACGGATCTTCGGCTTGACGTCGATCTCCTTCTCGCCCGACTTGGTGCGGACGATGGTCACGAGCTCCGGCTTGTCGAGGAGAGAGAGGTCGGGCTTTTCTTCTGGATCGACGGGATAAAGCTCGTATCTCGCCCAGAAGATGCCGGTGAATTTAGTCTCGGCGTACCAGGCGTCGATGGCGCGCAGATCGGGCGGGAAGGCGCCGTTGAGGGCATCGACCGCCGTTTTCGGATCGACGCGGCGGGTGACCTTCACGTCGATCAGTTCGCAGACGCTCTCGGCTCCGAGGGGGAGCGGGAGGGCGAAGACCAGCTTCTGGTGGGGATTGAAGCCCTCGGTGTACCAGACGGGGATGCGGGCGCGGGACATGGCGGTCTGCATGGTCCGCAAAAGATCGAGGTGGGAGATATACCGCAGCATCCCGGTCTTGGAGAACTTGACGCGCAGGGTTCCGACGGCGGGAGTCGACTGTCCGGCGGGCGCTTTTTCGGCGCTCATTTCTTTTTGTTCGGTTTCGGGCAGCACGTCATTTCACCTCCCAGTCTGTTTGCTCCGCATCCGGCGCATCCGTGCACGCAGTCGGGGGTTATCTTCCCCTCGTAGGCGCGGTGACGCTCGGAGAGCAGGAACTCTTTTCTTATACCCGCGTCGATCACGTCCCAGGGGAGTATCTCGTCCTCCGGGATCTCGCGCTCGGCGTAGAAGGCGGGTTCGACGCCGACGGCGGCGAAGATGTCGAGCCATCCGTCGTAGTCGAAGAACTCCTCCCAGGCGTCGAGCATCACGCCGCGCTTTGCCGCTTCGAGGAGAGCGGGGCAGAGCCGCCTGCTCCCGCGCGCGAAGACCGCCTCTATGCGGCTGACGGTCGCGTCGTGATAGTTGTATTTGATCTTTCTGTCGGTAATGGTGGAGCGCACGAACTCCTGCTTGCGCTTAGCCTCCTCCAGACTGTCCTGCGCCTCCCACTGGAAGGGGGTGAAGGGCTTGGGAATAAAGCAGGCGCAGCTTATGGTAACGTGCGGCTGGCGTCCCTTTTTGCGGTCGGGATTTTTGTAATACTCCTCGACCACGTCCTTCGCCAGATCGTTTATTCCGCGCAGGTCCTCTTCCGTTTCGGTCGGGTGTCCCTGCATGAAGTAGAGCTTGACCGAGTCGCGTCCGAAGGCGAAGGCGATGCGGCAGGCGGCGAGGATCTCCTCCTCGGTGACGTTCTTGTTTATGACGTCGCGCAGCCGCTGGGTCCCCGCCTCGGGGGCGAAGGTGATGCCGGAGGCTCTTACGGACGAGATCTTCTCCATCAGCTCGCGTGTAAAGCTGTCGGCGCGGAGGGAGGGGAGCGAGAGGCTGACGTGCTCGCCGTCCGTCCATTCGAGGAGCGAGTCGGTCAGGCGGTCGAGCCACGGATAGTCGGAAATGGAGAGCGAGGTCAGCGAGATCTCGTCGTAGCCGGTGTTGGCAAACAGCTTTCGCGCCTGCTCGTTCAGCACCTCGGGACTGCGCCGCCTGACGGGGCGGTAGGTCATGCCCGCCTGACAGAAGCGGCATCCGCGGTAGCACCCGCGGCAGACCTCCAGCATGATGCGGTCGTGCACCGTCTCGATATATGGCATAACGAAACATTCGGGGAAGAACGCCTCGTCCATATTCTGCATGATGCGCTTGGTGACGCGCGCCGGAACGTCGGGATATTTGGGCTCAAAGCGGGAGATCGACCCGTCGCCGTTGTACTCGACGTCATACAGCGAGGGGACGTAGAAGCCCTTAAGATGGGACGCCTCGCGCAGGTACTTTTCGCGGGTGTAGGAGCCCGATTTTTTCATGTCGATATATAGCCGCACCGCCTCGGTCAGCGCGTCCTCGCCCTCGCCGATAGAAAAGAGGTCGAAGAAGTCCGCCACCGGCTCGGGATTGTAGGTGCAGGGCCCGCCGCCGATGATTATCGGGCAGTCGTCCGCGCGCTCGGAGGAGAGCAGCGGTATCCCCGCCAGCTTGAGCATGGCGAGGACGGTGGTGTAGCAGAGCTCGTACTGTAAGGTAAATCCGACGAAATCGAAGTCCTTTATCGGATCGCCCGACTCGTGCGCGTAGAGCGGGATGCCGTTCTCGCACATCTTCTCATACATATCCGTCCAGGGACAGTAGCACCTCTCGCACCATATGTCCGGCTGCGAGTTGAGCGTCCCGTAGAGGATGCGTATGCCGAGATTGGACATGCCTATCTCGTAGGTGTCGGGAAAGCAGAAGGCGAACCTCGCCGCGATATCCTCTTTGTTTTTGATTATTTGCCCGTATTCCCCGCCGACGTATCTGCCCGGCTTGGAAACGGAGCGCAGTATTTCATCCGGAATTCGCATTTTTTCTCCGATCTGATAAAAATCGGCGAGGGTTTGTGCCCCCGCCGCCTTTGTTGTCGTCCCGCCCAAACGCTGTCATTGCGAGGAGCGCCGGCGTGGCCGGATCAAAATATCCGCAGTATGCTCGGAGCGTACGTGTCGCTTGTATGCACGCTCCGCCGCGCGACGCGGCGATCCGTGTTCCCGTCTTCGAGGTCGCCGCGCCCGAACGATATTCAACCGTCGGGGGACCTGCTTCTGACGGCTATCTCTTGATATTCAGTCTCGAAATTATCGCCACGGGTATGATCCAGAACAGCTGGTAAAGCGCGACGTAGATTCCTGTCGAGCTGCCCTTGATGACATCATTGAAGGTCAGGAAGGCGGAGATGCCGAAGGCGATCAGCACGCTCGCCATGGTGATGAACGTGCCCGCCTTGGTCGTGGAATTGACGTTCTCGCAGAGGGCGAGCGCCTTGAGCAGGCTGCGGGTGCTCTTCTTCGAGACGATGCCGCTGTCCGTCTTCTCCTCGGTGGGAGTGCGGTCGGCGGTGGAATGGCACTTGATGACCTTGATGGGATATTTTTCAAGGTCGACGAAGCCGGCGAGCAGATCGCTGTCGATGCCGGGATCAAAGGTCTTTATGCCGAGGAACATACCGGCGTTGTAGAGCTGCTTTGCGATCGAGATAAAGCCGGGATCTATGGAATACTGGGTGTAGATCTTGGCGGAGACCTCGTCGTTGGAGACGAGATAGGTTATCGAGCAGCCGGGATTGCCGAAGAAAGCGGCGTCGTCCGGCTCGTATACCGGGTCAAATCCGCATCTGACTATGAAATCCTCGCGCCCGAGGAAGATGCGCTTTCCGGAGACGACGGCTTCGATGCCGTCGTCGGCGATGTCGACTATCTCGACGTCGTCGGAGCACTCAAAGTCCTTGGTGGCTATGCTGTAAACGTCGGCGAGCGGACCGCCGAGGTACTTGAAGAGGCTCGCCACGTTGTATATCACGCGGTCAATGCGGTTGTTGTTGAAGACCTTGATGGAGCGGATGCGCACGCCGCCGGACGGGAAGACGTCCTTGTCCTCGAAGGAGATGGCGGCGACGTCGGAATACTCGTCGAGGGCGTCCTCGCCGATGATCGCGCCGCCCTGCTCATAGGCGATGCGGGAGGCTCTGCCGAGCGGAGCCGCGAAGAGCAGCAGCACGGAGGCGGGAGCCGCGAGCATGAAAGCGATGTAGGCGTTGGTCAGTCCGAGGTAGAGATCGCGGCGCACGAAGGCGGAAAAGATGAAGAAGAAGATCGCGATGACTATCGGGAGAGGAAGAATGGCGCGGAGAGCGGGGACGCCGCGGGTCGACGCCTTGGTACGGCGGAAGAAGCCGTCGATGAAGGAGGTCTTCGCCACGCGGGAAACGGTGTAATCCTCGTCGATGTAGTCGGCAAACGCGTCGCGTTCGAGCGAGGGAGTGTCGTTCTGTATCTCGGAGATGACGTATTTCTGCCGCTTGGAGGAGACGATGCGGAAGGAGTATACGTCGCGGCGGAGCGCCATATATTCGGAGATCACGGTCAGTATCACGCAGACGGCGAGCGGGAAGGTGCAGAAGATTATCTGCGTACCGTCATAGAGGAAGCAGACGGCTATATGATATATCACCGTGCCTATCGCCATAAGCGAAAGGACGCTGCGGGCGGTGGGCTTGAAGGTGAAGAGCGACTTCATTCCCGCGAACAGCGCGGAGGGAACGAGGGCGAGCGCGAAGAAGCAGAGCTGTAGCGACGCCATCGAACGCACGGTCGGGAAGATCGCCGGATCGAGCCAGGTCCCTTCGAAGCTGCCGCCGAAAAGTGTGAAGTTTTCAAAGATGAATATCGCCACGGCGATGATAACGGCGCCGAAGAAACGCAGGATCAGCCGTCTCTGCTTGCGCTTGTAGACCGAGAAGACGTCCTTTATCTGGCTCTGGGAGATGAACTCCATGTCGTCGGGCAGCTCGGTGGTCAGCTTTTCGCCGCGCGAGAAATCGAGCATCTCGGCGTCGATATCCATAGCCTCGCGCACCGCCTGGACGTTTTCCTCGCCTATATGCTCGGAAAGCTCCTTTTCCATGCCGAAGGCTATCATCAGGTTGACGTCGACCTCGTCGAGGTCGCTGTCGGTCTCTATGCCGGAAAGCTGCTGGACCGCCTTTTCGGTCTCGGTCACGGGAGCGCGCGGCTCGTCCGCCTGCTTTGCGTTCTCTATGCTGGCGACGTAATCCTCGGCGTTCTCCATATGGAGCTCGAGATCGTCTTCGCTATGTTCTATGGCGTTGTATTCGTCTTCGCTCAGGTATTTGCGCATCAGCTCGTCGACCGCCTCGCCGGTTATCGGCTCGTCGGGCGGCAGGGGCTCTCCGTCCTCGCCGGCGATGTTGGGGATCTCCCTCGTGGACGGGCGTCCGGACTCGTCCTGGACCCCCATGGCGCGTGAGAAGGCCTCTTCCATCGGAACGGCGTCGGGATCGAAATCGTCGTCGGTCTCGAATTCAGCCGTGTCCTCGGCGGTGTCCTCGGCGGGAGCGAATTCGGCGGTGTCCTCGGCGGGAGCGAATTCGGCGGTGTCCTCGGCGGGAGCGAACTCGGCGGTGTCCTCGGCGGGAGCGAACTCGGCGGTGTCCTCGGCGGGAGCGTACTCCTCGACTTCTTCGGCGGGGAGATATTCCTCGGCGTCTTCCGCCTGACCGTACTCCGCGTCTTCCGCCGCCTGATCGTTTTCGTCGAGTATCGCCTCTATATCCGGCTCCTCCGGAAGCTCTATCTCAAAGTTTTCGGGAATGACGTAATCGTCCGCTGCGGTCCCGCCGTCGTCCGCGTTCCCGGCTTCGGAATAGATCTCCGGGACGATCTCATACTCCTCCGCGGCGGGACGGTCGTCCTCGACCTGCGGACGGGCGAGCTCGTCCGCTTTTGCAAGCGCGCGGAGACGGACTGTCTCTTCGGGATCGGGCGCGGAGGCGTCCGGCGCGGCCGGCTCTTCCGGAAGCTCGAAATTGAAGTCCTCCGGCATATCCTCCATCTCCATATTCTCACGGAGCCTGCGAAGCAGCTCCTCCGGGGAGATGTCGTTTTCGTTGTTCTTTCTGCTCATCTCAAACCTCTCTTTTCGTGTGTCTCTGTCTTGCGGCCTCGCAGAGGATGACTGCCGACGCCGCCGAGACGTTGAGGGAATTGACCTGTCCGTACATCGGGATGGAAACGGTAAAATCGCTTTTTTCTTTCAGCAGGCGGGAGACGCCGTCCCCCTCGCTGCCGAATATTATCGCGCAGGGACCTTTAAGGTCGTGCTCGTAGTATGGATCGGCGCCCGCCTCGGCGGCCCAGATCCAAACGCCACGCTTCTGGAGCTCCTCGACCTCGCGGGCGAGGTTCTGCGAGCGGACCACGGGGAGCCATGAGAGGGCTCCCGCGGAGGATTTGGCGACCGTCTGCGTGACGCCCGCGCTCCTCCTGCGGGGGATTATGACCCCGTGGGCTCCCGCTCCCTCGGCGCACCTGATTATCGCTCCGAGGTTGTGGGGATCGTTGATCTCGTCGCATATCACTATAAGCGGCGGCTCGCCCTTCTTTTCGGCGAGCGCGAAAATGTCGTCGACGGAGGCGTATTCCACCTCGGAGGGGAAGGCGGCGACACCCTGATGCGGGACCCCTCCGGCGAGCGCGTCGAGCTTGGTGCCCGGCACGTTCTGTATGACTATACCGCGCTTCTTCGCGAGGGAGATTATCTCGCTCAGCGCGTGATTTGGCGTTCCGTCCAGCCGCTGGACCAGCAGCTTGTCCACGTCGCGTCCGGAGCGCAGCAGCTCGCGGACCGCGTTCCTGCCTACTACGGCGCCGCTTTCGGCGTCGTCGGCGCCGGCGCCGGCGGGAAAGCGCTCGCTTTCGGGGCGGCCGCCCCATTTTCTTTTATCCATACTTTCGATCTACCTGCCCGGTCTGGGCTTATATTTGAAGTTGTACGTCGTCTGGATGACAAATCCGACGATGAGCGCGGCGATCGCGGCGATGCGGACCGTGTTGTCTCCGTTGAAAACGTATCTCCAGACGAGGAGCGCGGCGGCGACGAGATAGACGGCGATATACGAATATTTGAGGATCGCTTTGGTCTTCATTCTGTCCCTTTTCCGGCTCTTCGGCGGCGGCTGTACGCCCGCCTCTGCCGGATGCCTCCTTCCGCGCATAATTATAGATAATACATTATATCACATATTTCGCGGTTTGTAAAGATAATTAAATATAAAAAGACAAGATATGTTTTCCATCCTAAAATCCGCATACCCCTTGCTTTTTTCAGTCATAATTGTTATAATGTTCTTAACTTTTTATTATTTCGCTTTTGCGGAGGAGAAAATGGCATTCAAGGATTACGAGGAACAGCTTACCAAACGTCTACTCGTTCTCGCCGGGATCTACACCGCCCTGCTGATGGCGGTCCAGATCCCCACAATACTCATATCGGTAAAATTCGCCCGCCTTTCGACCGACCTGCTTTTCAACGGCAGCCTCGAGGGGCTCAAGATAGCGATAATGATCCTGTCCCCGCTTTCCAACTACATCCGCTGCGCCTTCATTCTGTGGGTGACCTTCTATTACGGGAAGAAGAATTCGGTCACCGTGCTTATTATCACTGTGGGCTCGCTCATCCTCTCCGTCGGTATGGAAGCCTCCCCCGACAGGACCTCGGACGTCTTCTTCATGTACGACTGGAACACCAAGCTGATCGAGTACGCCATCCGCTTCGTCGCCGCGCTCGCCGTCACGTTTATACTGTGGTTTACCGCTTCCTCGCTCGGCAGCAGCTACAGAAAACAGCGCCGCCATAACAAGAAGCTCCCCGTCATGAGGACCTACTTGTACGCGTCCCTCGCTTTCCTTTCGGTCGACCTTCTCTTCCAGTTCTATTTCTTCCTCTCTTCCGCCAATATGGGACCCAACGCGCCCACCGCCCTCGACTGGATCTATCCGTTCGTCAAAGCAGGATGCGGCTTCCTCGTCTCCTGTGGGATAGGACTCGTCCTGACAAGCGTACGCCGCAAATACCGCAGAAAGGACAAAGAGGAAAAGGAGAAGGCAAAGGCGGAGGCCGCCTCCGCGCCCGATCCTCTCGCGTGACGGGATACTCCGCCGCACGGACAGCCGTATTTTAATAACAAAGTCAGGCGCTGATTGTGTATTTCAGCGCCTCGATTTTTTGTTATAAGACGACCTCCGCGGGACGTAACGAAAAAAGCTCCTTCCCCCACGGCTGCGCCGCGGGGGAAGGAGCTTTGCGTTAGTGTCGCCTCACCACGTAGGGCGGGGTTTTAACCCCGCCGCCCTCGAAGTCGCCGCACCCAACTCCGTAGGGCGGGGTTTTAACCCCGCCGTCCTCAAAGTCGCCGCACCCCAACGCTGTCATTGCGAGGACGCCTGCGGCGTCCGCGGCAATCCGTAATCCCGCCTTCGACGTCGTCCATCCCAGACGCCGTTTCAACCGGTAGGGGCGGGGTGCCACCCCCGCCCTAAAGGATACAGTCAGCAACCGATTTCGTTTTCCCCTCCCCTCACCCGGCTCCGCCGGGAGCTCCCCCTCCCCACGGCTGCGCCGCGGGGGAGGGAGCTTTACGTTAGTGTCGCCCCACCCCGTCGGAAAAAAACGTACCGGTCAAAACCGGTACGTTTTTCATTTTCTCTATCCTATTCGATCCTGCTCTCTATCTCCGCAAAAAAGATATCGTCCGTCTCTATCACCAGCTCGGTCAGGTCCTCTCCCCGCCTGAAAAGGATCGCCATCCGCTTCCGCGGAAACAGGTTCAGGCACATATTGACCCTCCTCGCCCCCGGGGTCCTGCCGTGATCCTCCGGCGTCAGTATGCGGACTCCGACCGCCGTGCTCATATCCGCGGTGATCGGCGTGGTCTTCTTTTTGCCGACTATCTTATGGACGCACAACAGCCCCGGCGTCTCCTCGTCGAGTGTGTACAGGTAGGTCGCCGTCGAGTACCTGTTTATCACGATGACGGACGCCGCAAGGAAGACGAGCCCGACTGTCTGCAGTATCGTCGGGGCGAAGCTCTTCTGATATCCCGCGCCGAGCATAGCCGTCAGCCCGCAGAGTATCAGCGCGAGCGGGAGCACGATATGCGCGCTGCCCTCCCGCGGCGGTTTATACGATATCATTATCAATAATACCTCATGACCGCGATGACGCGGCCGAGTATGACGCAGTCGTTGACTATGATCGGCTCCATGTCCGGGTTTTCCGGCTGCAGCCTTATGTGACCGTCCTCGCTGTAGAAGGTCTTCAGCGTCGCCTCGTCGCCGATCAGCGCGACCGCTATGGTCCCGTTCGCCGCGACCGGCTCTTTTTTGACGATCACGATGTCGCCGTCAAGTATGCCCGCGCCGATCATGCTCTCCCCCTTTACCCGCAAGGCGAAGAGGTCGTTGTACGAATAGCTGCGGTTGCCTATCGGGAAGTCGATGTACTCCTCAAGATTTTCGACGGCGAGTATGGGCATGCCCGCCCGTATCTGACCGAGAAGCGGGACCTTCGCCGTGCGCCTCGTCTCGGTGGCGGTCCTGCCGCTCTCCACCGCGCGCAGCGATCTGCTCTTGCCGGACGTGCGGGTTATCCACCCCTTTTCCTCCAGCTTCGCAAGGTACGCGTGGACGGTGGACGTGCTCTTTATTCCGAGGGCGTCGGCTATGTCGCGCACGCTCGGCGCGTAGCCGTCCTCCCGAATTTTGCGCGCGATATAATCGTACGCCTGCTTTTCTTTATCGGTCAGCTTTTCCATCTGCGCCTCCGTTAGCCGAACAAAAGTTCGGTCGTTTTTATCATTCTATCACAAAACGGACGATTTGTCAAACGTTTGTTCCCGGTCAGCCGACTTTTTTATTTATGTACTCGTTCTTCAACTTGGAGTAGACGATATTCTGGCTGGAATACAGCCCGAAATAACCCGACATGACGTAGCTGACGGCGCAGACAGGCGCGAACAGAAGCAGCGTATCCGCTCCGAAAAGCTCCGCCGAAAGGATCAGCGACGCGAGCGGACAGTTGACAACTCCGCAGAAAAGGGCGATCAGCCCGACCGCCGCCGAAAATCCCGGATCGAGCCCCAAAAGCGGCCCGACCGCGCATCCGAAGGTGGCTCCGCAGAAGAACGCCGGCACTATCTCGCCGCCCTTAAATCCGAAGCCGAGCGTTATCGCAGTAAAAACTATCTTCAGGGCGAACGCCCACGGCGCCGCCTTGCCCTGCTCGATCGCCTGCGCGATGATCTCACCGCCCGCGCCGTTGTAGTCGCCGTTCCCGACGATCAGCGTCAGCCCGATGATCAGCGCGCCGCCGACCGCCGCCCGCAGATAGGGGTTTTTTATCCACTTCGCGGCTAAATGCCCCGTCGCGTGCATCGCCGCGATGAACACTATGCTGACCGCCGCCGTCGCCGCCGCCAGCAGCGCGATCCTGACGTACAGCCAGACCGTCGCCTGCGGCGCCGCCGTCAGCGCGAACGCTGTCGGCGCGCATCCGCACAGCCTGGAGATCCACGCCGCAAACAGCGACGAGATTATCGCCGGCAGGAACGCCGAATAGTACATTATCCCGACGCTCACTACCTCCATGCTGAATATCGCCGCGGTCACGGGCGTCCCGAACAGCGCCGAAAAGACCGCCGCCATTCCGCAGATCGTGAAGGTCTTGACCGTCTTTTCGCCCATTCGCATTACCTTGCCGATCCACGCCCCGACGCTCCCGCCGATCTGCAGCGCCGCTCCCTCGCGGCCCGCCGATCCGCCGAACATGTGCGTCAGTACCGTTCCCGCAAATATGAGCGGCGCCGTCAGTATCGTTATGTGCGCCTCTTTGTCGTTCTCCGCCGCCCGTATCGATTTTATGACCAGATTGGTCCCCTTGTCTTCGTTCATCCTGCACGCGCGGTACAGCCCTACGATAACCACGCCCGCCGCCGGAAGCAGATAGATCATCCATCCGTTGGACTCGCGCAGCCCCGTGACAAGCTGCAGCAGCTTCGCAAATCCCGCGCCTATGCCCCCGCATATACCGCCTATGACGAGCGCCGCCGCTGTCCATAAAGCCGCCGTCCAGCAGTATTTCAGCGCCGATCCCGCAAGTCTGCCGGCCCTCGACCTCAAATTATCGTCTCTATTTTCCATTTTTTATCCCTGTCTGTATGTTATATTTTTCTTGGCTAACCCTTTACCGCCGCAAAAGTCGCTTCGGCGCGGGAGCGCGGTCGTAAAGGCTTTTGAAGGGGCGCGGGGAAAGCTTTTCTCCGAAAAGTTTCCCCGGAATAATCGCGGCGCGATCGAATATCGTAAATACGACCTGCCGAAAAGCGGCAGGTCGGGTCTTATTATCGGATCAAGGCTCTTGCGGTTCCTCGGGTTCCTCGGGTTCTTCCGGTTCAGGCGGGTTCAGGAAGCTGTCGACGGAGAAGACGATCTCGGCGACCTGAGCGCGGGTGAGGGTAATGCGGGGCGAGAGGTGATAGGGGGTAGTGCCGTGCATAATGCCGCAGCCGATCGCCCAGCTCATGGCTTTATTAGCCCAGGAAGCGAGCTCATTGATATCGCGGTACTCGGCGACGGAGGCTGTATCGAACTCGGGTGTTTCGCCCTTGACGAACTCGGCGAGTTTAAAGAGGAAGACGGCGAGCTCCTGGCGGGTAATGCTGGCGTTAGGCGAGAATTTACCGCCGCCGGTCCCGTTGGCCATATTATTGACGCGCGCCCACTCGACGGCGCGGGTATACCATTTGCCGACGGCGACGTCGCTGAAATTGGAGACGTTATATTCGGGGAGTTTGAGGTCGGCGTTTGCGAGGCGAGCCATGATCTGGACGATCATAGCGCGTGAGACGGGATCGGATAGAGAAAATCTGGTCTCGGAGACGCCCACCATATATCCGCTGTCGTAGCAGAACATAACGGGATGCGCGTACCAGCGGGAGAGGTTGACGTCCTTAAACGGATTGGACAGCTTGTCAAGGATCATGTCCTCGGAAGCGGAGCAGACCTCGCACTTGCGGGTAGCTTTGCCCTCATCCCAATAAGTGGCGGGGGTATCGACGACCCAGTCGCCCCAGGTGTGCTCCTCGCAGGGGGGTATCTCACCGTCGTCCGCAAAGGGGAATACGGCGAGGGCGGAGAGCAGCATTGCCGCGCAGACGAACAGAGCCGCGGCCTTGATAAAACGCTTCAAAAAGCTCACCTCTTTATGAATAATGGTTTATTTGAATTGAAAAATGATTTCCTGTTGTTTCCTTAAAAACTCGCTGTGGGGTCGGATCGAGCGGCGTCCCGCCGCGTCCCGCCGCCGCCGCTTAAGGACTGACGGACGGTCCGTGCCGATGGTGACGGGATCAGTCGTTGGTGATGACTCCGCTCTTCCAGAGGGTGTCGATGTCGACGGGATTGCCGAAAACGGTAAGCTCGAGGTGGATGACGTCGGAGGCGCCGGCGGAGCCCAGCTTGTCGCCGGTCTTGACCTCGTCGCCCGCCTTGACGGTGACGTTGGAGAGATAAACGTAGGTGGTCATCAGGCCGAAGCCGTGGTCTACGACGACCAGCTTGCCGCAGTTTTCGACGTCGCCGGCGAAGAGGACGACGCCGTTGTTGACGGCGCACACGGTCTCGCCGGAGGAGGCGGGATAGTCGTAGCCCTCGTGCAGGACGGTGTTGCCCGCGGAGTCGGGACGTTTGTTATAGAAGCCCACCTTGGCGGTCTTTTCCTTCTCGAAGGGGTCGGTAAAGATGCCGCTGAAGTAGCGTTTTGCGGTCTGGGTGGTGTAGACGGAGGAAAGCGAGGTCTTGAAATCGCTCATCTTC
This sequence comes from Clostridia bacterium, assembly GCA_017450885.1. Taxonomy (GTDB): domain Bacteria; phylum Bacillota; class Clostridia; order Oscillospirales; family CAG-272; genus RGIG3438. The sequence goes on from JAFSSR010000044.1 coordinate 16,007, forward strand.
TCGACCGTGGACGAGGTCTTCTGTCTGCGCGGGGAGACGTTCATGGTGATATCCTGGGAAACGCCGTCCGCCGAGCAGGTAAAGAGATAGCTTTCGGGGTGATCGCCCTTAATGGATATGGGGATGAGGGCGCGGTAGTATACGCCGTCCTGGAAGAAGATAGGCGTGTAATTGATAGACGGCTCGGAGGAGAAGGAGATGGTCGAGGCGTCGGAGACGTTCTTCGCGGTAAGCACCACGAAGTCGCCGACCTCGACGTTGTTCTCGCCGAGATAGAAGATCGGCTTGTCGAGATATACGGCGTTGAAGGCGTAGGTGGCGGCGCCGCTGTAGGAGCGGGTCTCGGTCTCCGCCCATTCGGCGGAGGCGGTCACCTGGATCTGCGATCCGACGGGGAGCTCCAGTCTGCCCACGTCCTCGTAAAGGCCTTCGTAGACGGCTTCGCCGTCCCGCACGACCGTAAGGGTCAGGGCGTCGGGCTGGATATCGAAATTGAGCTCTATTGAGCCGGAGATGGTGTGGTTCGAGGTGTCGGCCTCCTCCGCCTCGTGCTTATACTCGGACTTGATCTCGCCGACCGACTTGTACTTCCAGGAGATGGCGGTGGGCTCGATCACGTCGCCCGCGGAGACGGTGAGGGTGGGGAGCTTTGCGTCCTCGAAGAGGCACATGGCGTACTCCGAGCGCAGGAAGGCGTTGGAATACTCCTCCGATATCTTGAAGGTGCGCTCGTCGTTGTCCTGATAGTAGCAGTACTCCGCGGAGGTGGTGAAATAATATCTGTACTCCACCTTGCGCCCGTAGCTTGTGAACACAGCCTTGAAATACTCGGCGCCCATAAGCGGATCGGGGAGACCGGTCGTCTCCTGCGCCGCGGAGTTGAGCTGCATAAAGAACCTCACCGGGTTGGTGGAAAGATTGCCTATATCCAGCTCCGCCGCGCTGCGTTCAAAACCGAACTGCTTGCCATTGAGATCGGTGAGGTCTATCCTCGTAACGCTCTTCTGGCTGATGGATGAGTTCTTGACGACGTGATAGCTGACAAAGCCCACCAGAGCGGGTACCAGCATCAGCAAAATCAGCAGAACTGCCGTGGCTTTCTTTTTCATACGGTTATCCTTTCGATCCCGAACCGGGCGGGGAAGGCGGACCCCCTCGCCGCGTCCGAACATTATTATCCTATTATAATATACCATTATACTACTTTTTCCCGCTTTGGTCAAGGGGAAGTATTTTTATTTTTTTATTGATTTTCAGACAGACTTGTAGTATTATATTAATAATAGGCGGACTGTACGATCCGCCGTACGATATAATATGAGGCGGCGCAACCGTGATCTTTTCCGCATGGTTTACGCCGTCCCGGACTAAGGTGAAAAATGTACGAATTCAAAACTAACGCGGAACCGTTCGGGCGCGCCTATCTCAACTGCGAAAGCAAAGACCGCGCCGTCAGGACCGCGGCGGGCATCGCCGCCCTCTGCCGTGAAAGCAAAATAAAGATCGACCTCGCAAAGGGGCTCTGCTTTATCCGTGCCGACCTTGTCAACGCCTTTTCGCAGGAGTCGGTCACCGGCTTCAGCTACCGCAATCCCAACTACTGCTGGCCCTGGCGGTGCGAGTGCGAAGACGGTTATTCCGAGGAGGAAAAAGAGGATCTCGCCCTCATCCGCCGCGAGATGGAGCCCTGGACCCGTGCGACTCTGGTCGTCGACAATTTCTACTCCCCCGTCCAGAAGAGGATGATGGAAAGCGATCTCCTCTGGGGAGGCAACTGGATAGGCCACGCCAATCCCGACTTCGCCGATCCGGCGATCTACGGCACCGACGCCCTTCGCGCGAAGGTGGAAAAGGGGCGCGCCGC
>JAFSSR010000045.1 GCA_017450885.1 Clostridia bacterium
ATCAAATCCATCAAGTTCGCGCAGACAGCCGAGCAGGCGGCTGCGCTCGCGCAGGAGGGTCCTTCCTTCTGACGCCCGGACCGGATCATAATCCGATCGTCCGAGGTCCCTGAAACGATATCACGTTTCAGGGACCTTTTTATATTGTATAAGATAATAATTTAAAAAAAACGTCGATCCCTCTTGACAATGGTAATTATTTCCATTATAATATCATATATGGAAATATTTGGATATGACTTCGAGGGGGATCATGAAAAGGAAAAAAGGATTTGACAGGATCTTGCGTATTTCCGCTATCTCCTGTATCTGCGCGTTTCTTACGGTCGGCGGGATAGCGGGCGTTAAGGCGATACTGCCGTCGAAGGACGACGGCATGCTTGTTTTTAAAAGCGATATCGACGGAAACGCGATAGGCAGGAGCGTCAAGCTGAAAGAGGAGAACTTCTGGGGAGACGGTGAAAGACATATGCGGGTGAGGAACCAGTCGGATTTTCCCGTATATGTAAAGGTCACTCCGTATTTCACCGCCCGCGACAGCTCGGGAGAGGTCTGCGACTGCATAGTGCGGGACGAGGACTATCTCGACCTCGATCTTGAAAGCTGGATAAAGATAGGAGGAAGCTACTATTTCCGCACGCCGCTCGAAGGCAACAGGTACACCCCTTTTCTCATAAGGTCGTGCAGGACTCTCGATACGTATGGCAGGACGGTCGCCGTACGCTTCGAGATATCGGGCATAGACGCGCAGGACGTAAAAAGCGTCCGCGACAGATGGAAGGTATCGGTCACGGACGAAGGCGTTATAGACGGATAAAAAATCTCCCCCGTGTGCCGGGGGAGATCACATTATTATAGATCAAAGTCTCGCAAGCGCCGCGTCTATACCGGAGAGGGTATCTTTGTACTTTTCCAATTTGACGCGTTCCGCTTCGACCACGGCGGCGGGAGCCTTGGCAACGAAGCCCTCGTTGGAGAGCTTCTTTTCGAGGCGCTCGATCTCGCCGACCGTCTTTTTACGCTCGTCGGTCAGGCGGGCTTTTTCTTTTTCGAGGTCGATCATCTCTGCGAGCGGGATATACGCCGTCGCCGAATCGGTGACGACCTGAACGGCGTCGTCCTTGCCGTAGGAGTCGATTACGTCGACCTCGGAAGCGGAAGCAAGCCTCTCGAAGAAGGGGAATATCGAAGGCTCAAAGGTGTCCTTGTAGTCGGTGACGATGTAGACGGTCGCCTTCTTGCTGTTGGGAACGTTCATTTCCGCGCGGCGGGCGCGGATGGCGCGGATGACGGCTATGACGCGCTCCATCTTGAGGGCATCGTCCGCAAAGTCAAGCTCTTTGCTCGTCTTAGGCCACTCGGAGACCATTATGCTGTCGCCCTTGTGAGGCAGCGACTGCCAGATCTCCTCGGTAATAAAGGGCATATAGGGGTGCAGCAGCTTGAGCGTATTGGAGAGCACGAAGACCAGCACCCTCTGGGCCGTCTCGTCGCCCGACTGGAGACGCGGCTTGACAAGCTCGATATACCAGTCGCAGAAGACGTCCCAGATAAAGTCGTACAGCTTGGAGAGCGCCACGCCGAGCTCGTAATTCTCGATATTTGCGGTCACTTCGCCGATAAGCGAATTGTACTCTGTCAGTATCCACTTGTCGGCGGTGGTCAGCTGCTCTTTTTCGGGCAGATGGTAATCATCGACCGTCAGGTTCATAAGAACGAAGCGCGCGGCGTTCCAGATCTTATTGTTGAAGTTGCGCGCCGCCTCGATCTTTTCGTCGGAGAAGCGCATATCGTTTCCGGGCGAGTTGCCGGTGGCGAGGGCAAATCTGAGCGCGTCCGCGCCGTATTTGTCAACTATGTCGAGCGGGTCGATCCCGTTGCCCAGCGACTTTGACATCTTGCGTCCCTGCGCGTCGCGGACCAGACCGTGGATGAAGACGTCCGGGAAGGGGACGGCTTTATCTATAGGCTTGCCGTCCATGGTGTCGAGCGCCATGAATATCATCTTCGAGACCCAGAAGGTAATGATATCGTACGCGGTGACGAGGACGTTTGTCGGATAGTAGTAGTCGAGCTCGGGCGTCTTTTCCGGCCAGCCGAGGGTAGAGAACGGCCAGAGGGCAGAGGAGAACCAGGTGTCCAGCACGTCCTCGTCCTGACGCATTTTTTTGCTTCCGCACTTGGGGCAGACCGTGACGTCTGTCTCGCTGACGGTGATCTCACCGCAGTCGTCGCAGTAATACGCGGGTATGCGGTGTCCCCACCAGAGCTGGCGGGAGATGCACCAATCGTGAATGTTTTCCATCCAGTTGAGGTAGTTCTTGGAGAAACGCTCCGGGATGAACTGTATATGACCCTCCTTGACGGCGGCTATTGCCGGCTCGGCGAGCGGCTTCATCTTGACGAACCACTGGCGGGAAGCGAGCGGCTCGATCACGTTTCCGCAGCGGTAGCAGTGGGCGACGTTGTGACCGTGAGGCTCGACCTTGACAAGATAGCCTTCCTCTTCGAGAGCTTTTACGGTGGCTTTTCTCGCCTCGAAGCGATCCATGCCTTCAAATCTGCCCGCGGCGGACGTCATCTTTCCGTCCTCGCCTATGGCGAAGATGTGCTCCAAACCGTGGCGCGCGCCGACTTCAAAGTCGTTCGGGTCGTGGCAGGGGGTGATCTTGACGCAGCCGGTACCGAACTCGCGGTCGACGTACTCGTCGGCGATGACCGGGATCTCGCGGTCGGTGAGGGGAAGGATCAGCGTTTTTCCGACAAGGTCTTTGTATCGTTCGTCCTCGGGATGGACGGCGACCGCGGTGTCGCCGAACATGGTCTCGGGACGGGTCGTGGCTATGGTGAGATATTCGTCCGTGCCCTTTATGGGGTAGCGGATGTGCCAGAAATTGCCCGGGATCTCCTTATGCTCGACCTCGGCGTCCGAAAGGGCGGTGTTGCAGTGCGGGCACCAGTTGGCTATACGAAATCCGCGGTAGATAAGTCCCTTGTCCCACAGGCGGACGAAGGTCTTCTTGACAGCCGCCGAGAGGGTGGGGCTCATCGTGAACGCCTCGCGTGACCAGTCGCAGGATGAACCGATGCGGCGGAGCTGCTTTTTAATATTGTCGCTGTACTTGTTCTTCCAGTCCCAGACCATCTCGAGAAATTTTTCGCGTCCCACGTCGTGGCGGGTGAGGCCCTGCTCGACGCGCAGATTTTCCTCGACCTTTATCTGGGTCGCGATCCCCGCGTGGTCGGTGCCGGGGACCCAAAGTGTGGAATATCCCTGCATACGCTTCGTGCGGATTATGATATCCTGCAGAGTGTTGTTGAGCGCGTGGCCCATATGCAGCTTTCCGGTCACGTTCGGAGGCGGGATAACGATGGAGAAGGGCTTCTTTTTCGCGTCGATCTCCGGTGTGAAATAGCCCTTTTCGTTCCAGAAGTCGTAAAGACGGCCTTCTATCTCGTCGGGCGAATAAGTCTTCGGTAATTCTTTCTTCATTGTCTTTTTCCTTTTATATATGCAGAATGTGTATTTAAGATCCGGCTCTGTGTCGGTCTCCGGATCGGAGACGAATTCCTCGCTCTCCGATTCGAGCTCCCATTCGTCGGAAGCGTCGAGATCCTCGAAATAGACGTCCTTCTCGAAGCTCTTCTTGAATTTGGTGATATACGCGACGTCGCAGTAGGGAAGCATCTGGCGGTATACGCTGGCTCCGCCTATGACGAACACTTTGTCGGAGGGAAAACGCCTGCTTATCTCCACCGCCTCTTCGAGAGAGTGGGCGACGGTCGCGCCTTCGGGATGATAGGCGGGGTCGGGATGAAGGACGATGTTCACGCGCTTAGGCAGCACCTTTCCGCCGGGGAAGGTGGCGAGCGTGTTCGATCCGAGTATCACGGCGCAGTCCGCGGTGACGCGGCGGAAATTGCGCAGATCCGCGCGTACGCGGGCGAGCAGATCGCCCTTGTTTCCTATGCCCCACTCGTTATCTACGGCTACTATAAGTCTCATCTTTTCCTCCCGGTATCATACGGCTACGGGGAATTTTCCTATCCCCTCGCCGTGCTGATAGTCCTCTACGATAAAGCTGTCGGGCGTGAAGTCGTAAAAGTCGGTCACCGACGGATCGAGAGTCACCTTGGGAGCCGGGAAGGGCTCGCGTTTTATAAGCTCCTCGACTATCGGGACGTGCCTGTCGTAAATATGCGCGTCGGCTATGACGTGTACGAACTCGCCCGGCTGCAGTCCCGACACCTGCGCAAACATAAGCACAAGCGCCGCATACTGCGCCACGTTCCAGGCGTTTGCGGCGAGCATATCCTGCGAACGCTGGTTGAGTATCGCGCAGAGCCTGCCGTCCGTTACGTTGAAGGTCATGCTGTACGCGCAGGGATAGAGCGCCATCTCGTGCAGGTCGGCGAAGTTGTAGAGATTGGTCATTATGCGGCGCGAGCAGGGGTTGTTTTTCAGGTCGTAAAGAACGCGGTCGACCATGTCGAACTCGCCTTCCTTGTATTTATGCTTGACCCCCATCTGATAGCCGTACGCTTTTCCTATGGACCCGGTCTCGTCCGCCCACGCGTCCCAGATGTGGCTGCCCAGATCGTGAACGTTGTTGGACTTTTTCTGCCATATCCACAGGATCTCGTCCACCGCTTTTTTAAAAGCGATGGGACGTATGGTCAAAAGAGGGAATTCCTTTGAAAGATCGTAGCGGTTGACCACTCCGAACTTCTTTTTCGTATACGCCGGTTCTCCGTCCTCCCAGTGGGGACGGACACGCTCGTCGCGGACCCACGATCCGTTATCGAGAATGTCGCGGCAGGTGTCTATAAAGGCTCTGTCGGCTGAACTCACTTGATTTTCCTCCTTGTTCAAAAAAGAAAAGCGCCCTGAAATATCAGGGCGCAGTAAATACGCGGTACCACCTGAATTCACCGTAAAACGGTGCGCTCTTGCCGCTGTAACGCGCGGAACGCGTGCCGGCTAACGGGGCGACTTCGCGGTGACGCCTGAAAGGATTTGCAGCGCGGATAAGATCCGATCCTTCTCTCTGTGCGGGCGTTTTTGCCGTTACTACTCCCCGGTCGAACACCGGAAACAAACATTTACATTAGTCTATCACGAATGATCTGATTTGTCAATCTCATTTGACCGTTTTTTTGCTGAAAAATCCGCTCTCCTCGAAGTGAGCCGCTATCTTGTGCCACAGCTTGTTCAGCTTTTTAAGCCCTATACGGTTGATGAACATAACGGGTATGGCGAGCAGCATGAATACGCACATGACCAGCACCGAGCCGTAAGACAAGGGATGAACGTGGAAGAGATCGGGCTTAATGAACAGTCCCATAAGGAAGAGCAGCGGCATCGCGGTCATAAGTCCTATATGGAGATAATTGACCTTCCCGCTCTCGGCGAAAGGACGGCAGACGTAGAAGAGCATTATAAGCCCGACAAACCCGATCAGCACGATACATACCGTGGACGACTCCTCGGGAGGGATATCGAAGGCGGATTTGAACATCGTGATGCCGATAAGCACGAATAGGTCGCAGAAGGCGGCGGGAGCCGCGCGGTAGAGCACGTTGCGCAGGAATTTGCCGGTCACCGGCTTGTGGTTGGGCTCGAGCGCAAGGAAGAAGGAAGGCGCGCCGATAGTGACCACGTTGACAAGCGTCAGACTGGACGGCTCGATGGGGTAGGAGAAACGCCAGATTATCGCGATAAGGGCGAATATCACCGAGAAAATGTTCTTTACGAGGAAGAGAGACGCCGTGCGCTCTATGTTGTTAATGACCCTGCGTCCCTCGTCGACGACCGACGGGAGCGCGGCGAAATCCGACTCCAGGAGAACGAGATTGGAGACCTGCGCCGCCACGTCGCTGCCCGACGCCATGGCGATCGAGCAGTCGGCTTCCTTGAGGGCGAGAACGTCGTTGACACCGTCGCCCGTCATGGCGACGGTATGTCCCGCTTTCTTGAGAGCGCGGATAAGCACCCGCTTGCGGTCGGGCGTCACGCGGCCGAATACGGTATACTCTGTCGCCGCCTTTTCGACCGCCTCATCGTTTGGCAGGGAGGAGAGGTCGATATATTTCTCGGCGTTGGGAATCTTTGCGGAAAGCGCCGCTTCGGACGCGGTGCGGGGGCTGTCTCCGGATATGACCTTTATTTCGACCCCCTGCTCGTTGAAGTAGCCGAAGGTCTCGGCGGCGTTCTCACGCACGGGATTTATCAGCTTGACGAGCGCGACGGGACTGACCATGGTCGGAAGAAGGGTGCTTCCGTCGAGCTCGCCCGCGTAGACCGCGAACAGAAGCACGCGGCATCCGCCCGCGATCTGTTCCTCGATGAGCCCGCGGTAGTTTTCAAATCTGTTCCCGAGTATGAATTCCGGCGCGCCGATGACGTAATTCACGTTTTCTATCGAGGCGGCTGAATATTTGTATTTTGAAGAAAAGGGAACGACGCGCGACGCCCTCGGATAATTATCCCGCGCGTAATAAGCGTGTAGCGCCTTCATCGTGTCGTTGTCCGGGGCGAGGTTGGAGACGAGGCAGGATATCATATCGTCCACCTTATGGCTCTTTATCGCGGCGTCGAGAGGTACGGCGTCGAGCACCTTCATCTCCGATTCGGTTATCGTCCCGGTCTTATCGACGCAGAGCATATCGACGCGAGCCAGCGTTTCGATGCATCCGAGCTCGTGGACAAGCGTCTTCTTTTTCGCCAGCCGCATCACGCTGACGGCGAGGGCTACGCTGGTCAGCAGATAGAGCCCCTCGGGTATCATTCCGATCAGCGCGGCGGAGGTGTGCGAGACCGCGTCTCCAGCCGTCTGGCCGTTTTCTATCTCGTTGATTATAAGCAGTACGGCGATCGGTATGATAATGACGCCTATCACCTGGATCAGCCTGGTGAGCGAGAGCATCATTCCGCCGCGCTGCTTCTTTTTCATCTTCTTTGCGTCGATGGTCAGCTTGGAGACGAAAGAGTCCTCGCCGACGGCTGTCAGCTTTGCAATGCATTTTCCGGAGATGACAAAGCTGCCGGAAAGCAGGTCGGAGCCCTCTTTTTTGGTTATCTCGTCCGACTCGCCGGTGACCAGCGCTTCGTTGACCGTGATCTCGCCGGAGATGACCTTCGCGTCGGCGCAGATCTGCGCGCCGGTGCAGAGTACGATCAGGTCGTCGATCACCAGCTCCTCGGTCGGGATCTTTTTGATCTCGCCGTCGCGGACCGCTTCCGCCATGGGTGCGGTCAGAAGCTTGAGGCTGTCCAGCGTCTTTTTGGATTTGATCTCCTGCACTATACCTATGACGGTATTGAATATGATGACCGCCATAAACGCCATATCTGCAAACCGCCCAAATATGAGCAGAGCCGTGGATATGACGATAAAAATGAGGTTAAAATATGTAAATACGTTGCTCAGTACGATCTGCTTGATCGACTTCGACGGCGGCTCTATGGGCTTGTTGTATTTTCCCGCGTCAAAACGCTCCCGCACCTCGGCGGAAGTCAGGCCGGTCGGAATATTGCTGCTTTCGATCGGAAGCTCCATTTTTTCGTCCTTTTCAAATCAATAGTAGGTGTTTTTTCTCGCCGTTTTGATGTCAAATTTATCGAGTATTTCTTGATCGACCTCAACGCCGCCGGAAAGAGAAGAGAATATCTCTTCGATCCTGTCGTCGACCATATTATCGCTTATGCCGGAGAGCATTTCGAGCTCCGACTCGTTGAGCTGATCGAGCCCGGGCAGATCTACCCGGCAGAGGATAAACGTCATGAGGGTGTCCTCGACCGCCCGGACCTCGCCGGGCGCCATGGAAAACACCGCGTCAACGAACTCCTCGCCGAATTCGGACGCGCTCCTCTTTGAGATGAGAAATCCGTGCGGTCGGTCGGAATAATCCTTTTCGGAGTACAGGGAGACGCAGTCGTCTATCTTCGCTCCGTCCTTCAGCTCGGAGATCACCTTGTCGACGAGCTCCTGCTTCTGCTTCCTTTGGAAGTCGTCGAGCGTTGTCACTTTAGCCGTCCCGTCGTTGTTGTAGACCTGATCTCCGTTGGAGTTCTTTACAAGACCGACGCCGGTGTAGATCAGTATCATCTTTACGGCGCGGTAGTTGTCCTTATAGTAGGCTTCGACGTCGCCGCCCGCGGAGGCGATCTTTTCGTGATAGACGCTTATCTTCGCTTCTCTGACGTAAACCTCTTTCAGGTCGTCTATCGTCATGCCGAACTCGGCGAGATCGGCTTCGAGAAATCTTTCTCCGCCGGCAAAGTCGATCTTCTCGGCGATATCCGAGTCGATCGCCTCGGCGAGATCAGAGTCGAGCTCCAGTCCTTCCTCGTCAAAAAGCTCGGAGGCGATAAGGATGTTCTTTATCTGTCCGTTTATCCAGTCGGTAAAGAACGCCGAATACTTAACGCCGTCCGGCGTCTCTTTATCCCAGAACTCGTCCGCGGGAACACCGGCTCCGTACCGATCTGCCACCTTCGCCTTGAAGGTCGAGAACCAGTAGGAGTATTCGGCCTCCGACATTTCCGAGCTTTTGTATTTCATCGCGGTCTTTGCGGATGAGCAGGAGGAAAGTACGGCAAGCGTCAAAATCAGTATGAGTATCGTCAGGACTGCTTTTTTCACGGCGTATGACCTCCTTTTTGATATATTATACTATTTTTCGTCCGGCTGTTCCACGGTTTTCGCGTTTCTGATTTGTATATATTTTATTAACAGCCCCTGCGCCGCGCGGAGCGCGTTGGGGAGACCTGACGTGCGGAATGTGACGTACGGCTTGCTTGAAGGGGATATCAGTATCCTGCCGCGATACTCGCCCGCGATCTGAGTCCACGCGTAAGCGTCGAGCTGTTTCGGGTAATACAGTACGTTTGTGCCGTGACGGACGATCTTTTCAACGTCCGCGTCGCACCCGAGAGCGCGGAGCAGCGAGACGTCAAGCAAGTTTGCGACCGGCTTGGGCAGATCGCCGTAGCGGTCGAGCAGCTCGTCCGTGACGTCGCGCAGGTCATCCTCGTTTTCTATCGAGGCTATCTTGCGGTAAACGTCTATGCGCTGCGCCTCGGAGGGGATGAAATCCTCCGGGATGTAGGCGTTCTCCGCGAAGTCGATGGTGCACTCCGTCTTCGGGACGAAGACCTCGCCCTTTTCCTCCAGGATGGCGCGGTTGAGTATCTTCATATACAGATCGTATCCGACGCTTTCGATATGGCCGTGCTGTTCGGCTCCGAGCAGATTGCCGGCTCCGCGTATCTCGAGGTCGCGCAGAGCGATCTTAAATCCCGAGCCGAACTCGGTGTAATCCCGTATGGCGGTCAGCCGCTTCGCGGAGATCTCGGTCAGCACCTTGCCCTGCGGATATGTGAAATACGCATAGGCGCGGCGCGCGCTGCGACCTATCCTTCCGCGGATCTGATGGAGCTGCGAAAGCCCCATCTTGTCGGCGTTCTCGATTATCAGTGTGTTGGCGTTGGGTATGTCTATACCCGTCTCTATGATGGTCGTCGAGACGAGTATATCTATGTCTCCTGTGACCATGTTCTGCCATATGTCGGCAAGGGCGTCCTTGTCCATCTGCCCGTGCGCGACGGCTATCCGCGCGTCAGGCGCCATTTCCGAAACCTTTTCGGCGACGCGGTCGATGGTCTCGACGCGGTTGTACATATAGAAGACCTGCCCGCCGCGGCGGAGCTCGCGCCTTATCGCCTCTCCGATTATCACCTGATCGTATTCGAGTACAAAGGTCTGTACCGGAAGACGGTCGCCCGGAGCTTCCTCAAGTATGGACATATCGCGTATACCGCTCATCGCCATGTTGAGGGTGCGGGGGATGGGCGTGGCGGTCAGCGTAAGAACGTCGACGTCCTTGGTGAGCTGCTTCAGCTTTTCCTTCTGCGCGACGCCGAAACGCTGTTCCTCGTCGACGATCACAAGCCCGAGATCCTTGAACTGAACATCCTTTGAGATCATGCGGTGGGTCCCGACGACGATATCCGTCTCGCCTCTGCGCAGCCGCCGGATGGATTGCTGCTGCTCTTTCGGAGTACGGAAGCGGGAGAGCATATCAACGTGGATGGGGAAGCCGCGCATACGGGTGACCATGGTCTGATAATGCTGCATTGCGAGGATGGTGGTGGGGACCAGAACGGCGACCTGCTTGTTTGCGTTGACCGCTTTAAACGCGGCGCGCAGAGCGACCTCGGTCTTACCGAAGCCGACGTCTCCGCAGAGCAGACGGTCCATCGGGACCTCGCGCTCCATATCGTGTTTTATCTCTTCGGCTGCGACGAGCTGACCCTCGGTCTCCTCGTATTCAAAACCCGCCTCAAAGGTGCGCTGGAACTCGTCGTCGGGAGGGAAGGCGTAGCCTTTTCTGCGGAGCCGCTCGGCGTAGAGAGCGATAAGCTCCTTCGCCATATCGGTCGCCGCCTTCTTGGCCTTCGCCTTGGTCTTGACCCAGTCGGCGCCTCCCATGCGGGAAAGCTTCATCGTGCCGTCCTCGGCGCGCGCTCCGATATACTTCGAGATACTGTCGAGCTGATCGCAGGGCAGGTAGAGCATATCTTTTCCCGCGTACTTTATCTTAACGAAATCCCGTCTGACCCCTTCGAGGATAAGGGAGGAAAGTCCGAGATACTGGCCTATGCCGTGACTTTCGTGAACTACGTAGTCTCCCTCGGTGAGGTCGGCGTAGGACATGACCGCCTCTCCGGCGCTCTTCTTTTTCTTTCGCTTTTTGGCTTTGATGATCGCGCGTCTGTCTCCCGCGGCGCCCGCGGCGTACACCGAGAGGATGACGAATTTGGTGGTGACCAGCTCGTACGGCTCGGCGGGCTGTCCGGCGACTATTCGCGGATGACCGATCTCCGCGTCCCCGGAGAGCAGGGCGGTGACGCCCCGTTCGTTGAAGAAATCAAAAAGATTTTTTGCCGCGATATCGTTCTCGCAGAGCAGATAAACGCTGTAATTCCCGCGAAGGAAGGAGATGGTGTCCTCGTAAAGCAGATCGGGTTTGTCGGCGTAAGAAGTGGTCTGCCGCGTCTGTATGGAGAAAAGCCCGGAGTAACGGATAGAGTCCGTTCCGGTCATGAACTGGTCGACTATAACGCAGGGCTGCCTGTAGAAGAATGCGTCGAAATCGCCGCGGACGCCGCCGTATTCGGCGAGCTTGCCGTCAAGCCCGCCCTCGCAGAGCTCTTCCGCGTTCTGCGCCGAATGCCATTCGTAAGACGTCAGCCTCTCGTTGATCGCGCTTCTGTCTATCGCGATACAAAGCGTCTCTGTGCCGAGGTAATCGAAAAGCGTGGTGCGCTCCGGGTAGATGAGCGAGATGTATTTGTCCGCGAATTTGAGGTCGGACGAGCTTCTGACCGCTTCCAGCTCCGCTGTCAGCGTTTCCCGCAGGTCTATCGTTTTACACTGCTTTATACGCTTGGTCAGATAGTCGGCGAGCCTCGCGCGGTCATCTTCCGAAAGGGCAAGCTCGCGCGCGGGGGTGATCTCCACCTCGTCGAGCTGCTCAAATCTGCGTTGAGTGATGATATCGAAGCTCGACAGATCGTCGACCTCCGCGTCAAAAAAGTCGACGCGGACGGGGTACTGCTGCGACGGGGGGAAGATATCGAGAATTCCGCCGCGCAGGGAGAACTGTCCCACGCCGTCTATCATATCCGCTGCGCGGTATCCCGCCTGAACAAGAAAAGCGCAGAGCTCTTTTACGTCGTATTCTCCGTCCCGCCTGATCGTCCTTATCGCGCCGTCAAGCCTCTTTGGGGGGAGAGTGAACTGCAGGGCGGCGTCCGGAGTGAATATCACGGCGTCGCACTCGTTTTTGCGTAAAGCGCACAGGGTCCCCAGCCTCTCGTGCTCGAACTCGTGCGAGGCGGTGACGTTGTGGAATATCATATCTCTCCACGGATAAAAACGGACGTTCAGCCCCGCCGCGTCCAGGGCGGAAAGCAGACGGTGAGCCGTCTTCTCGTCGGGAACGCATACCGCCGCCGGAGGCATGCCTTTTTCGCGGTCTCTTGCGATAAGCCGGGAGATGAACGCCGCTCTCGCGCCGTCGCAGAGACCGGTCATCAGCATAGGCGAGCGCTTGGGAAGACTGCGCTGCTCGTTGAGAGTCTTGACAAGCCCCTTGTATTCTTTTTCTTTAGTGATAAACGATGTTATATCCATTTAAGCCTTCAGTTGTATAAATTCATCGCCTTCTGCGTCTCGCCCGACATAATGAGCTTCAACGCTTCGTAGCTGTCCTCGATCCTGGAGTAGAAAACCGCCCGATCCTCTTTCGGAACGGTCCCGAGCACCCAGTTGATCATCTGACCCGGATCGGGCGGGGAACCGACGCCCAGCTTTATACGGGTGAACTCGTCGGAGTTCATTTTCACGATTATATCGCGGACGCCCTTCTGTCCGCCGTCGCTGCCCTTGGTCCGGATGCGCATCTTTCCGACAGGAAGCGCGCAGTCGTCCTGAATAACGACGACGTTTTCGATCGGTATCTTATAAAAATCGCAGGCCTCTCGGACGGCGTCGCCCGATAAGTTCATCATGGTCTGCGGGAGCATGAAGAGCACCCGCTTCCCGCAGAACTCCCTGTCGCAGACGAGGGATTTGAAGCGGAGCTTGTTTATCGAAAATCCCTCCTTCTGGGAGAGATAGGAAAGCGCCATGAACCCGGCGTTGTGGCTGGTCTCGGCGTACTTCTTGCCGGGATTGCCCAGACCGCAGATTATGTGCGTCGGAGCGCCGGCGATCCTTTTATCCTCGCGCTCCTGCGATATTTTTTTTAATAGGTCGAATATGTTTGCCATCTCTCGTTTCCTCTGCGTAATGCAAACAGATATGAGCGACAGGGAAGTGACCCGGCCGCTTACGCTTTCTGTATTTTCTTTGGTATATTATACACTATTATTCGGCTGAAAACAAGCGCAGAACGAGAAAAATTAAATATATTTGTAAATTTTCGTTCAAAAGTATGGAAAAATAATAAAGTATATGATATAATAAAACGGTTGAAAAACAACATTGTCAATATTATTTTTGGAGGAAATACAATGAGCAAAAAGTATGTTTACCTGTTTAAAGAAGGTAACGCCGGCATGCGTGAGCTCCTCGGAGGAAAGGGCGCGAACCTCGCCGAGATGACCAACATCGGTCTTCCCGTTCCGCAGGGTTTCACCATCACCACCGAAGCCTGCACACAGTACTATGAGGACGGCAGGACCATCAACGACGGCATCATGGCGGAGATCATGGAATACGTCGCAAAGATGGAGGAGATCAACGGTAAGAAGTTCGGAGATCTCAAGAACCCGCTTCTCGTTTCCGTCCGTTCCGGCGCGCGCGCTTCCATGCCCGGTATGATGGACACCATACTCAACCTCGGTCTCAACGACGAAGTCGTCGAGGCTATGATCGCGGGCAACCCCGATCCCAAGTTCGAGAGATTTGTTTACGACTCTTATAGAAGATTTATCCAGATGTTCTCCGACGTCGTTATGGAAGTCGGCAAGAAGTACTTTGAAGAGCTCATCGACAAGATGAAGGCGGAGAAGGGCGTCAAGTTCGACGTCGATCTCACCGCCTCCGACCTCAAGGAGCTGGCTCGCCAGTTCAAGGAGGAGTACAAGTCCAAGATCGGCGCGGACTTCCCGTCCGATCCTAAAGTACAGCTTTACGAAGCTATCCGCGCGGTCTTCCGTTCCTGGGACAACCCCCGTGCGAACGTTTACCGCCGCGACAACGATATTCCTTATTCCTGGGGTACCGCTGTCAACGTAATGCCCATGGTATTCGGCAACCTCAACAACAATTCCGGCACCGGCGTCGCCTTCACCCGCGACCCCGCCACCGGCGAAAAGAAGCTGATGGGCGAATTCCTTGTCAACGCTCAGGGCGAAGACGTCGTCGCCGGCGTCCGCACCCCGATGCACATCACCGAGATGGAAGAAAAGTTCCCCGAGGCGTTCGAGCAGTTCAAGAAGGTCTGCAAGACGCTCGAGGATCACTACCGCGATATGCAGGATATGGAGTTCACCGTCCAGAACGGCCAGCTCTATATGCTCCAGACCAGAAACGGCAAGCGCACCGCTCAGG
>JAFSSR010000046.1 GCA_017450885.1 Clostridia bacterium
CCGCGTCTTGTCGTTGAATCGCTCAACTGCATCAGCCGCGAGGGAACAAAGGTGCTCGACGACGTTTCCTTTACCGCAAATTCCGGCGAGATACTCGGTATCGCGGGCATCGCCGGAAGCGGACAGCGCGAGCTCCTCGAAGCTATCGCCGGTCTTCAGCACCTTTCGTCCGGAAAGATCGAGTACAACGACCCGAAAACGGGCAAGGTCGAAAACCTCCGGGATAAAACCCCGCTGCAGATACGCAACCTCGGCGTAAGACTTTCCTTTGTCCCCGAGGACCGCCTCGGAATGGGACTTGTCGGCAATATGGACATTGTAGACAATATGATGCTCAGAAGCTACAGAAAGGGAAGAAGCGCTTTCCTGAGCCGCAAGGCTCCGAAAGACCTCGCAAATACGATCATCCGCGATCTTGAGGTCGTGACGCCGGGCGCGTCAACCCCGGTTAGACGCCTCTCCGGAGGAAACGTCCAAAAGGTACTGGTAGGGCGCGAGATCTCCTCAAGTCCGACCGTTCTTATGGCGGCTTACCCGGTCAGAGGTCTTGATATCAACTCTTCATATTTGATCTATAATCTATTAAATCAGCAAAAGAATAACGGGGTAGCCGTTATCTTCGTCGGCGAGGACCTTGACGTTTTGCTTGAACTCTGCGACAGGATCCTGGTCATAGGATCGGGAAAGATAAGCGGAATAGTGGACGCAAGGGAAGCGACGAAGGAGCAGATCGGTCTGCTGATGACAAAATCATTCACGATGGAAACGGAGGGATCGGGCAATGAATAAAACCGCTGTGATCGGAAAAAGACACGAACCCCGCTTCCATATCGCTAAGAGAGACGCCATCCCGTGGTGGAAGGCGTGGATAATAAGGATAGTCGCGGTCATAGTCGCGCTCCTGTTCTCGTCTGTCGTTACCGTACTTCTGACAGACGCCAACCCGGTGGACTTTTTCACCGCGCTCGTTAAAGGCGCCGTGGGTACGGCGCGAAGGAGCTGGGTGCTCGCAAAAGATACGTCGCTTCTTCTTCTTGTCGCGCTTGCCGTCACCCCGGCTTTCAAGATGCGTTTCTGGAATATAGGCGCCGAAGGTCAGGTCCTTGCCGGCGGTCTTGCGACTATCACCTGCATGATACTGCTCGGCGATAAGCTTCCCGCCCCGGTGCTCTATATCGTTATGATAGTCGCCAGTATCCTCGCGGGAGCGATATGGGGCGTTATCCCCGCTGTATTCAAAGCTGTATGGAATACGAACGAGACGCTATTCACGCTGATGATGAACTATATAGCGATACAGCTTGTCGGATATTTCTGCCACGTTTGGGCGCAGCCCAAGGGCTCGGGACATATAGGGACTGTGGCTACCGGACAGCTTCCCGTCGTAGGAAACGAGTATCTGCTGAATATCATAGTCGTCGCCGTCCTCACCATAGTGATGTTCATCTATCTGCGTTACAGTAAGCACGGATACGAGATATCGGTCGTGGGTGAAAGCGAGAATACCGCAAGATATATCGGTATCAACGTAAAAAAGGTCATTATCCGTACGATGCTCATTTCCGGCGCGATATGCGGTATAGCGGGGCTTCTGCTTGTCGCGGGAAGCGAACATTCGATAACCAAGGACACCGCGGGCGGACGCGGATTTACCGCCATCATAGTATCATGGATGGGTAAATTCAATCCTCTTTACATGATACTTACCTCCTTCCTGATAACCTTCCTCAGCAAAGGGTCGGACCGCGTATCGCAGGACCTCGGTCTCAACAAGTCGTTTTCGGATATTATCACGGGAATAATCATCTTCTTTATAATCGGATGTGAATTCTTTATCAACTACAAGATAATATACAATTCCCGGAAGGAGGCGGCTGACAGATGATCGCATTGTTTATCAAAAGAGCGATTATGCAGGGCATTCCGCTTCTGTTCGGCTCCACCGGAGAGATCCTGACGGAGAAGTCGGGACACCTCAACCTCGGCATCCCGGGTATAATGTACGTCGGCGGTATCAGCGGCGTTATCGGATCGTTCTTCTACCAGCAGTCATACGCGCCGAATTACGATCAGATGAACCCCGTCCTTGCCGTCATCATACCCATCCTTTGCTGTATGCTCGGGTCGCTGCTGATGGGACTGATCTACTGCTTCCTTACCGTTACGCTTCGCGCAAATCAGAACGTCACTGGACTTGCGCTTACGACCTTCGGCGTCGGCGTCGGAAACTTCTTCGGCGGCTCGATAATAAAATTGACGCACAGCGACGTGCCGTCCATCAACCTTACGCCTACTCATAAGATATTCAGCGCGACTCTGCCGATATCCGATAAGCTCGGATGGTTCGGTACGATATTCCTCTCGCACTCTTTCCTCGTTTACGTTTCGATCATAATCGCCTTGATCTGCGCCTTTGTATTAAGAAGGACCCGCATAGGACTTCATCTTCGCGCCGTGGGCGAAAATCCGGCGACCGCTGACGCCGCCGGTATAAACGTCAACAGGTATAAATACGTCGCCACCTGTATCGGAAGCGTGATCGCCGGTCTCGGCGGTCTGTACTACGTCATAGATTATATGGGGACCTGGTCGAACGACGGGTTCGGCGACAGAGGATGGCTTGCGATCGCGCTCGTTATCTTTGCCATCTGGAGGCCGGATCTTTCGATCCTCGGCTCCATACTGTTCGGCGGACTGTATATCGTTTACAACTATATAGAGGGATCTTCTCTCGCGTCACAGGAGATCTATAAGATGGCTCCGTACATCGTAACGATAGTTGTTCTTATCGTCACCAGCCTGCGCAAAAAACGCGAGTATCAGCCTCCCGCTCATCTCGGCCTGTCTTATTTCAGAGAGGACAGATAATTTTTAAAGCGGATTTTCCCGGCGTTTTGACCGTTCGGCCGGGAAAACTGAAGAATGAAGACTTAAAACTTAAGAAATAATAATACAAAACGAAGATCCTGCCGACAGTTGTCGGCAGGATCTTTGTTTTGTCAAGCGGGTACGAAAAAGATGGATTTGCTTTTATAGAAGATGTATTCGAACTCTCGATAAATATAGTGATGATTGCGCCTTTAGCGCAAATGATGTATTTGCCGCAAGCGGCAAAAGTGATGTTGCTCCCGATGGTCGCAGTGATGTGATGTGTT
Organism: Clostridia bacterium; assembly: GCA_017450885.1. Taxonomy (GTDB): domain Bacteria; phylum Bacillota; class Clostridia; order Oscillospirales; family CAG-272; genus RGIG3438. The sequence goes on from JAFSSR010000046.1 coordinate 3,156, forward strand.
CCGCGTTTCACGCGCGCAGCGCACATCACTTGGCGAAGCCAAACATCACGCGCGGCAACGCACATCACGTTCCGCGGGAGCGGAACACATCGTTGAAAAAGGACTTGGCAATTGCCAAGTCCTTTTTCTGGTGGAGACAGGGGGACTCGAACCCTCGACCTCACGGATGTGAACCGTGCGCTCTAACCAGCTGAGCTATGCCTCCGTAAATTGCGAAAAATATTATACTACATTACAAAGAAAAAATCAAGTCAATTCCACGA
>JAFSSR010000047.1 GCA_017450885.1 Clostridia bacterium
CTCCCTCCCCCGCGGCGGAGCCGTGGGGAGGGGGAGCTCCCGGCGGAGCCGGGTGAGGGGAGGGGAAAACGAAGTCGGTTGCTGACTGTATCCTTTAGGGCGGGGGTGGGACCCCGCCCCTACCGATTGAAATGGCGTTTGGGTGCGGCTACTTCGAAGGCAGGAAAACGGATTGCCGCGTCGCTTCGCTCCTCGCAATGACAGCGTTGAGGTACGACGACGAAGAAGACGGCGGGGTTAAAACCCCGCCCTACGGGGTTGGGTGTGGTGGAGCGACATTTACCGTCGCCTTCCCCATTGAGGGAAGGCGACGATCTATGTCAACAAATAAAAAATCAACACACGCCGGCGACCGGCACTTGCTTGACATCGCGGGATATTTATGATAGAATAATTATAATTTTAATTTGATAATTTTATTTTTTTCAAAGGTGAAAATAAATGAAGACTCTTGAATTGAAAAACAGGCGCATACTTGTGACCGGAGCCGCCGGATTTGTCGGCGCAAATCTGGTAAAGAGGCTGACGGACGCGGGGCTTCCCATGACGGTGGTCGGGATAGACAACCTCAACGACTACTACGATCCGGCGCTCAAGGAATACCGCCTTGCGGGACTTGAAAAAGCGGCGGCGTCCTCCCCGGCGAAGTGGGAGTTCGTGCGCGGCTCGATCGCCGACAAGACGCTGATCGACCGCCTCTTCGCCGAATACGATTTCGATATCGTCGTCAACCTCGCGGCGCAGGCGGGCGTACGCTACAGCATATCCCACCCCGACGTCTACATCGAGAGCAACCTGATCGGCTTTTACAACATCCTCGAAGCCTGCCGTCATTCTTACGACGGCGGAAAGACGGGGGTCGAGCATCTCGTTTACGCCTCCTCCTCCTCGGTATACGGCGGGAACAAGAAGGTCCCCTTCGCCGTCGACGACAAGGTGGACAACCCCGTCTCGCTCTACGCGGCGACCAAGAAGTCGAACGAGCTGATGGCGCACGCCTACTCCAAGCTCTACAACATCCCCTCCACCGGCCTGCGCTTCTTTACCGTATACGGTCCGGCGGGCCGCCCCGATATGTTCTATTTCTCCGCCACCGAAAAGCTGGTGCGCGGCGAGACGATAAAGATATTCAACTACGGCAACTGCCGCCGCGACTTCACCTATATCGACGACATAGTCGAGGGCGTCCTCCGCGTCATGCAGGGCGCTCCCGAGCGCAGGGACGGCGAGGACGGACTACCCGTCCCGCCCTACGCCCTCTACAATATAGGCGGCGGGCAGCCGGAAAATCTTCTCGACTACATATCCGTCCTGCAGGAGGAGCTGGTCCGCGCGGGAGTGCTCCCCGCCGACTACGATTTCGAGGCACATCGGGAGCTCGTCCCGATGCAGCCGGGCGACGTCCCCGTCACCTACGCCGACTCCGCCGCCCTCGAGCGCGACTTCGGCTTCACCCCCCGCATCGGCATCCGCGAGGGACTTCGGCGCTTCGCCGAGTGGTACGCGGATTACAAGCCCGGTGGAAAGGACTGATCCGCGGGACTTGCATAATCTTCTCCCGTGTGATATAATACTAACGTAAGTCCCGCCTCGGGACGCATCGGAATACAACGAAAGGCGTATTTGAAATGAAACTCAATTTACCCAACAAGCTGACCTTACTGCGGATGTTCGCCATCCCGGTCTTCATGTTCTTTATCATATTCCCCGTCTTCGGCCCCGTCTGGTCGCCGGTAGTCGCCGCCGTGCTCTTCCTGCTGACGGCGTTTACCGATATGCTGGACGGCAGGATCGCCCGCGCGCGCAACATGATAACCGACTTCGGCAAGTTCCTCGATCCTCTCGCCGACAAGCTGCTCATCTTCGGCGGCTATATCTCCGTCCTCGCCGTCCCCGGCTACCGCGGCGACGCCTGCGAGTCCGACGTCTTTATCAAGGTCTTCGTATGGGGCGTGTTCATAGTCATCCTGCGCGAGCTGGCGGTCACCTCGATGAGACTGGTCGTCTCCTCCGGAGCGAAGATAGTCATCGCCGCCAACTGGCTGGGCAAGATCAAGACGGTCACCCAGATGGCGAGCATGGTCGCCCTGCTCCTCGAGCCGGTCTTCTCCGCCAACGTCGCAAACACCCACAACGCGGTCAGCTACGTTATCTTCGGGCTCGCCGTCATACTGACCGTATGGTCCGGAATCAACTATTTCGTCGCCTACTGGCCTTACATCAATCCGAACAAGTAAAAAAAGGAACGTTATGAAAAAGATAATATCCTTTATCCTTTGCGCCGCGATGCTTGTCGCGGCGACAAGTGTTTTATCAAGCGCCTCCGACATAGTCAAAAACGTCAGTTCCGGCATGTCCGTCACGGTCAAATACGAGGGCGGCGGCAGGTGGAGCAAGTACTCCATACAGGAGGCGACGGTCGGCGCGCCGTCCGTCGCCGACGTCGACGGCGACGGCAAAAACGAGATCGTTTTCTCGGCTCTTTCCGTCTTCTGCCTCGACGCAGCAACCGGCGAGATAAAGTGGCGGGTCAATTCCGGTCACGACAGCTCCGAGGAGTACGCGTCGTCGGGCAAGGATCACGGGCGCGCCTCGCTCGCGCCGGTCATCGCCGATATCGACGGCGACGGCAAAATGGATATAGTCACCGCTCAGACCAACTTTGCCTCCAAATCGACCTGTCTCGCCGTTTACGACGGCAAGGGCCGCTTCAAGAGCGGCTGGCCGGTATACACCTCGCTCCCCGTCTACGCCATGTGCGTTTCCGATCTGGACGGCGACGGCAAGACGGAGATCTGCTGCGGCTTCGGCGTAGGCTCCTCCGGCAAAGACGCGATCACGCTGTATTCCTATAAAGGCAAAACGCTCTGGAACGCGAAATGCGGCTACGGTCTGTATTCCAACTCGTTCAACGCCATCGACCTGAACGGGGACGGCAAGAAGGAGATAGTCGGACTTTTCGACGAGGAAAAGGTCTTCGCCTTCGACTGCAAGGGGAAAGCGGTCAAAGTGACCGGCGACTCCTCCGGAGTGTACAACGGGCTCCCCTGGAACGGGCTCCCGCTGACCGAAAACATTGATTTCGAATACAAATGCGCCGCGTACGCGCGCTCCCACGACGGAAAGTGCTGCTCCTGGGCGGATTCCATGCTCGGTCCGGGACGGGATGAAAAATACTGTCTGGGCGGCACGCACGGCGGCATACTCGCATGCGACGTGGACGGCAACGGCTCCGAGGAGCTGGTGATAGCCGGTATGATCGTCGACGGCAGCAAGCTGATGCGCGGCAACAACAATTCCTACGAAGGGATCTCCAAGTATTTCGCCCCCATCCTGCTGAATAAGAACCGCACCCGCTACGTCAACTCCAAGCTCGGGTACGACTGGACCCAGTTCCCCGTGGACTGCGGCGCCATCATTTCGATGGACAACAAGAATATGCCCGGATTTCCCGACTGTTCCCCCGTCTGCGCCGATCTCAACGGAGACGGTCTTTGCGAGATACTTTACACCGCGCCCGACGGACTTATGCACTGCTTCAGCCTCGACGGCACGGAGCACGACGGCTGGCCCTTTGATCTCAATCCCAAACGCGGCAAGTCCGGCTGGGTCTGCGAGTACGCCACGATGCCGACCGTAGCCGACATAGACGGCGACGGTCAGAAAGAGGTGGTCTTCGGCTCCTACACGCAGAAGGATCAGAAAAGCGTGCGCGGCAGTCTTTACATACTCGACTGCCACGGGAACCTGCTCGTCAAGGAGACCCTGCCCACCATGTGGGGCTCGGATACCGACGTCTACTACGCGAACGGATGTATGGCTCGTCCCGCGGTCGCCGACGTTGACGGAGACGGCGCGGTCGAGATCGCGCTGACCACCCGCTCGACGGGCGTCGTCGTGTACGAGATAAACAGGACCCCCTTCAAGGACGTGCCGGCGAAGAGCTGGTACACCGGCGCCGTTGCCTGGTGCTACCGCAAGGGACTGATCTCCGGCACCTCCGGGACGACCTTCTCCCCCAACTCGCCCCTCTCCCGCGCCATGTTCGTGCAGATACTTGCGAAAGCGGACGGCGTCGATCTTTCCAAATTCACCTATTCCGGGACCTTCAAGGACGTAAAGTCGGGAAGCTGGTACGCGCGCGCCGTCGAGTGGGCTAACCGGAACGGCATCGCCTCCGGCACCTCGGGCACGACCTTCTCCCCCAACGCCGACGTCACCCGCGAACAGCTCGCCCTCTTCCTCTACAAATACTCCGAGCTCAAGGGGAAGGACGTTTCCGGATCCGCCGATCTCTCCGCCTTCGCCGACGCCGGAAAGGTGAGCAAGTGGGCGCTGACCGCCGTCAAGTGGGCGGTCGCCGTAAAGCTGATAAGCGGGGTCACCAAGACCGAGCTATCGCCCAAATCGGGCGCCACACGCGCTCAGGCGGCGGTGATAATCAAGAATTATATGTTCAACTTCTGATATCCGCCCCGCCATTCGTCATTTTGACGAAAAATCTTAACCGCTTGTTCACATTGCATACACACAAATTATCTATTTTGTGCAGGGTATACAAAACGACGGCTGAAATTTTGGTGAGATACACACTTTAAAAATTTGTATAGATTTGTTAAAATATTATAAGCAGTAATTTCGGTACGTGTCCCGTGCCGCCGATCAGGAGGATTTACCCGATGGCAAGTTTGTCTTTCAAACATATTTATAAGAAGTATCCCGGCGGAGTCACCGCCGTTTCGGACTTTTCGCTTGAAATCAAGGACAAGGAGTTTCTCGTTCTCGTCGGACCTTCCGGCTGCGGCAAGTCCACCACCCTGCGTATGATCGCCGGTCTCGAGGAGATCACCGAGGGCGAGCTCTTTATCGGCGACCGCCTGGTCAACGACATCGCCCCCAAGGACCGCGATATCGCGATGGTGTTCCAGAACTACGCGCTTTATCCGCACATGACCGTTTTCGACAACATGGCGTTCGGGCTCAAGCTCCGCAAGACTCCCAAAGAGGAGATCAAGCGCCGCGTCGAAGAGGCCGCCCGCATCCTCGATATCACCCACCTGCTCGACCGTCGTCCGAAGGCTCTTTCGGGCGGTCAGAAACAGCGTGTCGCTCTGGGACGTGCTATCGTCCGCGAGCCGAAGGTATTCCTTCTCGACGAGCCTCTGTCCAA
>JAFSSR010000002.1 GCA_017450885.1 Clostridia bacterium
AATACCATCGTTATTCCCAAACGCGCAAATTTTGCTATAACGACGCACTCTATAACGAGCAGGATGGTCGCAAGCACTTTTAAAGTTTTTCCGGGTCTTTTATTCATTGTTTTTTCTCCACGTTTCTTTTGAGAAGACAGACGGCGGATGGGACGCTTGAAAGCGCCGTAAGAACGAAAGAGAGCGCAAGCAGACCGGAAAAGGAGAGCTTTTCATAAGCTGTCGAACCGAATACAGTCATTACGAGCGAGACCGTGAGATTTGTGAGGCACGAGTTTGTGACTCCGCACAGTATGGAGATCCCGTTTCGTTTAGCCATTTTTAAATACGCCCCGTATTTGAGATAACAGCGGTAAAGCCCCTCATAGCCGTCGTAATATTTCACGGTCAGCTTTGCCCCGGAACGCTTTCTTCCGGAGGACAAGGTATAGACCGCGATCGCATGTCGATCTCCCTCGGACTCGGTCCACGCTCCGTCCGTCAGCATTCCTTCAAATTCGTCGGCGCGGACAAGGAAAGAGACCTCAAGCGAGCTGTAGTCCCACGAACCGCGGTATTCTCCGTATGTCAGCTCGGCGGAGTCGGGGATATCAAGGCAATACTCTTTTTTCAGCGTTCGTCTGAGGGCGGGCGTGAAATCGTTGTACTCCTCTTTATCGCTCCAAAACATATTCTCTACGAGAAATTCCCCCGCTTTGTATAAAACCGCAAAGCCTACGAGCGTGTTTACGGCGATCCCGAGCAGTATTGCCGCGACGGTGATCGCCTTCCCCGATCTACGCTTTTTTGTCTGCGCCTTGTTATCTGCGGTATTCAAGAATATCACCCGGCTGGCAGTCGAGCGCCTCGCAGAGCTTTTGCAGGGTGCTGACCTTGACAGCCTTAGCCTTTCCGGTTTTGAGTATCGACATATTGGTAAGCGTGATGCCGACCTTGTCTGCGAGCTCGGAAACGCTCATCTTGCGTTTTGCGAGCATTACGTCGATGTTGAAAACTATCTCGCCCATCGCGCTGACCTCATATGGTAAGATCGTTCTCGTCCTGCAAAAGGGCTGCCTTGAGGATAAGGTGCGACAGCACGGCGGCGGCGACGGCGGCGCAGAGACCGAGAAAAACGACGATGACGGAGGCGAGGATAAATCCGAAGTGATTGAGCTTCAAAAGTACGAACGCCGTCGATACGACGAAAAAGAATACCGAGTCGGCGAAAGCGAGATACGAGATCTTCTTTACGTGCGACGCGTTCGGCACGGAAAACGGGCGGCCGCGGCCTATTTCGACCGCCACCTTCCACGCGTAGATCAGAGCGACGAAGCAGGGGATCGAGAAGATCCACATCGAGATCATCCAGGGCAGGGAGAGATGAACGAGATCGGGATAGCGTTCGCGTATCATCTTGCCGACTATCCGCACCATAAAAGCGTCGCCGGCCGCCCCGATCGCCGCGACGACGATGATTATGATCTTGAGCCATCTTGAAAGTGATTTTTGATCCATTTTTGACCTCACAACGATGCGTTTTAAAACGTGATTTTACTATACTATATCATTAAAATTGTCATTTGTCAAGAAATATTTATCGTAATACGAAAAATATTATTCGTCAGTTAGACATGCGGCGCTCGGCAGACGGCGCTTACGCAAAGCTCCTTCCCCCGCGAAGCGGGGAGGGGGACCCATTTCCCCACGAAGCTCGGCAGACGGCGCTTACGCAAAGCTCCTTCCCCCGCGAAGCGGGGAGGGGGAGCTCCCGGCGGAGCCGGGTGAGGGGAGGGGGACCCAATTTTCCACGAAGCTCGGCGGGCTCGCCTCGCCATGCAAAGAGATAAGGCGCTGAATGAAAATTCAGCGCCTTGCGTTTTGAATTGCTTTTAGTTTTTTTGCGGCTCATATGAGCCGCGGATCGCCGCCGCTCACGCTTTTCCCCCGCACTCGTCCTCCGGCTCGGCGTCGGCGCGCTCACAGCCGTGCGGATGTAAATGCCTGCACCGGTGGGAGGAAAGGCAGATATATTTGTCCTTTTCGGTCCGCTTTTTGATCATTATCACGTTGTCGTCGACGTGAGAGCAGTATCGCTCGATTATCTCGTGGTTTCGCTGTCTCGGCATAGGGTCACGCTCCTTGGAAATGATTGTAATACAATTATATCCCCGGATGGCGCGGGCTATTCTGGATAGCTCAAAGTTCAGAGATCAAAGTTCAAAGATCAAAGTCGGGAGAAGACGGAGAGTCTTTGCGGGACGGCTGTTTCTTTCCCCAGCCGTCGACGTCCGCCTTTTCCATCGCGCCGAAAACGCGGTGCTTGAAGCCCTTGTGCTCGCGTTCGAGCGACGCGATCATTTGCTTGACCGTCTCGCGCTGGGTGTGCTTGTCCGCCGGGCAGGGATTGAAAAAGACCGGCAGGTCGTTATGCCGTACAAAATACTTCACGTCCTTCTCCTGCGCGTAGGAGAGCGGACGGATGACCGTGACGCCCGTCTCGGAAAGATAGGTGACCGGGCGGTAGGCTCCTATACGCCCCTCGTGGATGAGGTTGAGCATAAAAGTCTCGATCAGATCGTCGAAGTGGTGCGCCAGCGCGACCTTGTTGCATCCCGCCCTGACCGCCGCCTCGTTGAGCATCCCCCTTCGCATCTTCGCGCAGAGCGAGCAGGGATTGCTCTCCTTGCGCAGATCGAATATAACGTGGCCTATCTGCGACGGCACGCGGATGAACTCAACGCCGAGAGCGCGGCAGAACGCCTCGATCTGCGAAAAGTCCGAGCCCTCGAAACTGAGATCCACGGTGATAGCCTTCAGCGTGAACTTTTTCGGATAGAAGATCGCGAGATCGCGGAGGGTAGCAAGCAGGGTCAGCGAGTCCTTGCCGCCCGAAAGCCCGACGCATATGACGTCGCCGTCGTCTATCATGCCGTAATCGTCGAC
>JAFSSR010000048.1 GCA_017450885.1 Clostridia bacterium
CACGGTAGGCTTCCTCGGCCGCGACGGGGGAAAGCTGAAAGAGTATTGCGATCATTACGTTATCGCCCCGACCGACAGCATGGAGCAGCTTGAAGATATGCATATGCTCTACTGCCACGCCCTTTCTTGCCTCCTGCAAAAACGCCTGCCGGACGTGTGGGCTATGGAGATCGTCGACCCCTGCGTCGGACGTAAATTCACCGCCGCTCTCTTTGATTTCGACGGGACCGTCTCGCTCATCCGCGCCGGATGGCAGGACGTGATGATCCCGTATTTTATCGAAGTGCTTGAGGCGACTCCCGGACACGAGGATCACGAGAGCATCGTCACCGTCGTGCGCGATTTTGTAGACTACCTCACCGGAAAGCAGACCATATTCCAGTGTATGAGGCTGGATGAAGAGGTCGTCGCGCGGGGAGGAGAGCACGTCGATCCGGTCGAGTACAAGCACGAATATCTGCGCCGACTCGAGGAGCGCATTAAGGACAGGAAAAAGGCGCTCGTCGGCGGAGCCGATCCGGCTGATTACCGCGTCCCGGGCTGCCTCGAGCTCGTCAACGCTCTGAAGGCGAAGGGAATCAAATGCTATCTCGCTTCCGGCACCGACGAGAAGGACGTGCTGTACGAGGCGGGACTGCTCGGTCTTGACGGCGTGTTCGACGGAGGCATCCACGGCGCGCACGACTATATGCTGGAATGCTCCAAGGAGCTTGTCATACGCGATATGATCGAAAAAGAGGGCATCGACCCGCGCGACCTCGTCTCGTTCGGCGACGGGTACGTCGAGATCGAGCTTGTCGCAAAGCTTGGGGGCTACGCCGTCGGAGCGGCGACAGACGAGGAGCGCCGCTGCGGAGTCAACCTCTGGAAACGCGACCGGCTGAAAAAGGCGGGAGCCGCTGTGATAATCCCCGATTTTTCCGAGACCGAACGCCTTATTGAATACCTCGGAGGTAAATGATATGCCTTATCCGCTTTTCGACCGTTCCCGGCTGAACATTCTTCCGCTCGCGGAGCGTATACACGATATTGACCTCGAAAAGGTCGCCATGGAGCCCGGAGATCCGGTCCCGGAGTTTGACGATCCGTCGCTCGATCCGATAGCCGACGCGGTCGTGACCGCCCGGAAAAAGTACGGCGCCGCCGTGCTTATGATGTACGGCGCGCACGTCATCCGCACCGGCAATTCGCCGCTAATGATAGATATGATGAAACGGGGGATGATCACCCATTTCGCCACCAACGGCGCGGGCTCAATCCACGATTTCGAGTTCTCGCTCATCGGTCAAACCTGCGAGAGCGTGGCGAAGTACATCTCGGAGGGACAGTTCGGGCTATGGCGCGAGACCGGGATGATCAACGATATCATCAAAGAGGGAGCCGCCGACGGCATCGGCTGGGGCGAGGCTCTCGGACGGTACATCTGGGAAAACAAGCTCCCGTACCGCGAAAAGAGCGTTCTCGCCATGGGCTATCATCTCGGCGTCCCCTGCACCGTGCACATCGGCGTCGGCAACGACATAATCAACGAGCATCCCAACTTCGACGGAGCCGCCGCCGGAGCCTGCTCCTACACCGATTTTCTCGTTTACGCCAAGACTGTCGAAAACCTCGAGCACGGGGTCTTCCTCAACTTCGGCTCGGCTGTCGCAGGGCCTGAGGTCTATCTCAAGGCGCTCGCTATGGCGCGCAACGTCGCAAAGCAGGAGGGGAGAAGGATAGCCGATTTCACCACCGCGGTCTTCGATCTGCTCGCCATCGAGCAGTCGGACGGATATTCGTCAGCGCCGCCCAAGACCGACCCGCGTTACTATTTCCGCCCCTGGAAGACCATACTCGCCCGCACCGTCGCCGACGGCGGAAAGAGCTATTACGTCCGCGGGGAGCACAATAAGACCTTCCCCAATCTGGCAAAGAAGATAAGAGAGAAAAACGATGTTTGACAACGAAAAGATCATATCCGCGCTCTCGCGCACAAAGGATATCACCGTCGCGGTGATAGGCGATTTCTGCCTTGACAAATACCTCTATAACGATCCCGCCAACGACGAGGTCTCGGTCGAGACCTGGCTTACCGCCTACGAGGTCGATCACAAGGCGATCGCGGCGGGAGTCGGAGGCACGATAACCAACAATCTCCGTTCGCTCGGCGTCAACACCATCTGCATAGGGCTTATCGGCGACGACGGCGAGGGCTACGAGCTGCTTAAAACGCTCGACCGCGTGGGCGCAGACCGCACCCATATGGTCGTGACAGATACGCTCTGCACCTGCGCTTACGTCAAGCCGATGCGCAGACAGCCGGACGGAAGCTACAAGGAGATGAACCGCTTCGATTTCCGCAATTTCACGCCGCCCGCTCCGGAGCTGGAGGACGCGATGATGCGCGAGCTCGAAAGCGTCATAGACCGGGTCGACGCCGTGATAATCACCGATCAGTACTATCAGCGCAACGCCGCCGCCGTCACCGACGGTCTGCGCGCCAAGCTGAGCGCGCTCGCAGGGAAGCGGACGGATAAGATATTCTTCGTCGACTCCCGCGCCTTCGCCGCCGAGTACGACAATATCATCATCAAGTGCAACCAGTTCGAGCTGATCGAGTATTTCGCCGGCGGCAAGGGCGATCCCGAGGATATGGAGACGGTCATACGCGAGGGGACCGCCCTGCAGAAAAAGATAGGACACACCGCCTACATCACCTGCGGCGCGAAGGGAATGATCGTCTTCGATAAGAACGGTCACACCGAGGTCCCCGGATTTAAGGTCGAGGGCGAGATAGACATTACCGGCGCGGGCGACGCAACCAACGCCGGGATAGTTACCGGGCTTGCGCTCGGGCTTACCGAGGCGGAGTCCGCCCGGCTCGCCTGCGCGGTCTCCTCTATCACGATCCAGCAGATCGGTATGACCGGCACCGCCACGGTCGAACAGGCGGCGGACAGGTTGAGAGGGGATAAATAGCTCAAAGTTCAAAGTTCAAAGAGCAAAGTTCAAAGAGTAAATGTCAAAGAGACAAAAGGCGCTGATTAAAATAATCAGCGCCTTTTGTCTCTTTGGCGTAGGAAACTCTGAAAAGTTTCGCGGATCATATTCCGGCGGTCAACCGCCTATCGTCTCAAATCCAGCGGCGTTGAGGACTCGCTCCGCCGCGGCGTTGTCTTCGACGCGCAGGGCGATATACGCGTTCTCGTCCGCGCGGGAGAGGAAGGCGTATAGATATTCGAGGTTTATCCCGCCGCCGTCGAGAGCTCTCAACGCCTTTGAAAGCTCGCCCGGACGGTCTGCCAGCTTGAGCCCCACCACGTCGGTGATCTGAACTATGGTCCCGTTGCCTTTCAGCACGTCGAACGCCTTTTCCGGGTCGTCGACGATGAGGCGGAGTATGCCGAACTCCTGCGTGTCGGCGATGGAAAGCGCGTTCATGTTTATTCCGTGCTCGGCGAGCATACCGGTGATCTCGGCAAGTCTGCCGCGCCTGTTTTCCACGAATACGGTCAACTGTTTGATAGCCATAATAGTTACCTCCTTCAGTCGTGCAACTTGCGCTTGTCGATTACGCGCACCGCTTTGCCTTCGCTTCTCTCTATCGTTTTCGGGGGGACGAGGTGGACTATCGGGCTTATGCCCAGCATGGTCCTTATCGCTCCGCCCAGCTTCTTCTCCTTTGAAATAATGCCGCTCACCGTGTCTGTGAACCTGTCGGGCGGCAGCTCGACGAATACGTCGAGGGTGTCGCTGTTGTTGACGCGGTCGACCTCGATGCGGTAGACCGGGGCGTAGCCCTCGTTGATCAGCACCGTTTCGATCTGCGACGGGAAGACGTTGACGCCGCGGATTATCAGCATATCGTCGCTCCTGCCGAGCGGCTTGGACATACGGACGTGAGTCCGTCCGCAGGGGCACTTCTCGCGCGTCAGCACGCAGATGTCGCGTGTGCGGTAGCGTAAGAGCGGGAACGCCTCCTTGTCGAGAGAGGTGAAGACCAGCTCTCCCTTTTCGCCCTCGGGAAGCACCTCGCCGGTGTCGGGGTCGATGACCTCGACGGCAAAGTGATCCTCGTTAATGTGCATACCGTGCTGTTCCGAGCACTCGAACGCCACGCCGGGACCGGAGGTCTCGGTAAGACCGTAGATATCGTACGCCTTGATGCCGAGCGATTTTTCTATATCGCGGCGCATCTCCTCGGTCCAGGGCTCGGCGCCGAATATGCCGGCTTTAAGATAGTTGTCCTCCGGCTTGTAGCCGCGGTCGCGCAGCGACTCGCCTATGTAGGCGGCGTACGACGGGGTACAGCAGAGCATGGTTGCTTTCAGGTCCATCATGAACTGGATCTGCCGGTCCGTGTTTCCGCTCGACATCGGCAGGGTGAGAGACCCGACCTTGTGCGATCCGCCGTGCAGTCCCGAACCGCCGGTGAAAAGCCCGTAGCCGTAGCAGACCTGGACGACGTCGTCGCGGCTTCCGCCCGCGGCGACTATGGCGCGGGCGCAGCACTCCTCCCAGAGGTCGATGTCGTGCTGCGTGTAGTAGGCTATGACCCGCTTGCCTGTGGTGCCGGAGGTCGACTGTATGCGGACGCAGTCGGAGAGCGGCACGGCGAGCATCCCGTAGGGATAAGTCTCGCGCAGGTCGGCTTTGGAAAGGAAGGGGAGCTTGCAAAGATCGTCAATACTCTTGATATCGTCGGGGGAGACGCCCTTTTTGTCCATGAGATCCCTGTAGTAGGGAACGTGGTCGTAAACGTGCCGGACCTGCTTTACGAGCTTTTCGGTCTGCAAAGCGCGGATGGCGTCGTGCGGCATCGTTTCGATCTCTTTTTGATAATATGCGGTGTTCAACTTTTTTACCCCGTTTGTGATTGGATTATCTGTGACGTTTATTTTATATTGTAACTGATCTCGAACGCTTTTTCGTTGAGCGAGGCGAATTTCGGAGCGACCGAGTTTTCTATAGCCGCCGTCCATTTTTCATACGGAATATCGAAATACTTGGCGAGCCGCGCCAGAAGCACAATGTTGACAGCCTTTGCGCTTCCCGCTTCTTCGGCGATGGAGAGCGCGTCGACCGCGTCGACCGCGCCCCCTTTGGCGGTCAGCTCGTCGAGTATGCCGGACGGATATTCCGCCTTGCCGGTGATGACCGGCATCGGGTCGATCTCCTGGGTGTTGACTATGATCCTGCCGCCTTTTTTGAGGCAGGGAGCCCAGCGCGCCGCCTCGAGCTTTTCAAAGGAGATGATAAAGTCCGCCTCGCCCTCGGTTATCACGGGAGAGTAGACCTTGTCGCCGAAACGAACGTAGGTGACTACGCTGCCTCCGCGCTGACTCATGCCGTGGACCTCGGAGACCTTGACGTCGTATCCTTCGTCCGTAAACAGCTTGCCAAGCAGCTTGGAGGCGAGCAGACTGCCCTGACCGCCGACGCCGACTATCATGATATTTACGGTGTTCATGACCTTTCTCCTTTCCCGATGGCTCCGAAGGGACAGAGCTGCTCGCAGACGCCGCATCCGACGCAGAGGGTGGAGTCTATGTGCGCTTTGCCGCCCTTCATCGAGACGGCGGGACAGCCGAGCCCCATGCACTTTTTGCAGGAGCGGCATTTTTCCGGATCGACCGAAAGAGGAGGCGCCGTTTTTACGTATTTGAGCAGCACGCACGGTCTGCGGGAGATGATGACCGACGGCTCGTCTGCCGCCAGCTCTTCTTTGAGCGCCTTGTCGCATTCTGCGAGATCGTACGGATCGACCACGCGCACGCGGTTTATCCCTACGGCGCGGCAGAGGGCTTCAAGGTCTACCTTGCCCGCCGGATCGCCTTTGATATTATATCCGGTCGTGGGGTTCTGCTGATGTCCGGTCATACCGGTGATCGAGTTGTCGAAAATGATAACGGTCGAGTTTGAACCGTTGTACGCGATATTCACGAGCCCCGTGATCCCGGAGTGCATAAAGGTCGAGTCGCCGATGACCGCGACCGTTTTTCCATCTGCATCCTTGCCGGAGGCGAGCATAAATCCGTGAACGCCCGATACCGACGCGCCCATACAGAGGGTGGAGTCTACCGCGGAGAGGGGCGGGACCGCGCCGAGCGTGTAACAGCCGATGTCGCCGAGCACCGTGACCTTGTTCTTTGCCAGAGTGTAATACATCCCGCGGTGGGGGCATCCGGCGCACATCATCGGCGGACGGGCGGGCGGCAGAGTATCGCTTGAAACGAAGGGTTTCGGATCGAAGCCGAACGCCTCGGAGATCGTCTTCTGCGAAAACTCACCGACGGTCGAAAAAAGCGATTTGCCTATCGGATCAAGACCTATCCCGCGGCAGAAATTCTCGATCACCGGATCGAGCTCTTCTATGACGTACAGCTTCTCCACTCCCGCGGCGAAGTCCTTTATAAGTCCGGCGGGCAGGGGATTTGACATCCCTATTTTAAGCACGCTCACGCTGTCGCCGAACACTTCCTTGACGTACTGGTAAGCCGTGCCGGAGGCGATTATCCCTATCTCGCTCCCGCCTTTTTCGACGCGGTTGAAGGGACAGTCCTCGGCGAACCGCGCAAGAGCCGCGGTGCGTTCCTCCACCACGGGGTGGCGCATCTTGGCGTTGCCCGGCATCATAACGTATTTCGCTATATTCTTTTCATACGGCTTCTTTTCGGGCTGAACGCGCTCTCCGTATTCGACCGGCGAGCGGCTGTGCGCCACTCTCGTGCAGGTGCGGAGTATGACCGGAGTGTCGAATTCTTCAGAAAGCCCGAAAGCCGCCTTTGCAAACTCGTAACATTCCTGCGAGTCGGAAGGCTCGAGCATTGGGAGCTTTGCCGCTATAGCATAGTGGCGGGAGTCCTGCTCGTTCTGCGATGAGTGCATAGCCGGATCGTCCGCGACGCAGATCACAAGCCCGCCGTTTACGCCGGTGTAGGAAAGGGTAAAGAGCGGATCCGCGGCGACGTTCAGCCCGACGTGCTTTTGAGCGCAGGCGGCGCGTACTCCGGCGAGCGAAGCCCCGAAGGCGACCTCCATCGCCACCTTTTCGTTGGGCGCCCACTCGCTGTGGAGGTCGTCGTATTTTGCGAGAAACTCGGTTATTTCAGTCGACGGCGTGCCGGGATAGCTTGAAACAAGTCCGATCCCGCCCTCGTAAAGTCCGCGCGCGACCGCCTCGTTTCCTATCATCAGTTTCTTCATATCGGATCATCTCCTTATGCTCTGTTCTGCGCCGCGACAAGCTCGTCCGCCCCGTATATCTTGCGGAGCTTGGGCTTTTCGATCTTTCCGGTCGGATTGCGCGGCACGTCCGCGAAAATGATCTTGCGCGGACGCTTGTATCTCGGAAGGGCGCGGCAGAAATCGTTTACCTCTTCCTCGGTGCAGGTCACGCCGGGCTTGAGCTCTATCACCGCCGCGGCTATCTCGCCGAGACGGGCGTCCGGCAGACCGATCACCGCCACGTCCTTGATCTTTTCAAACCCGGAGAGGAAGTCCTCGATCTGAACGGGATAGAGGTTTTCGCCGCCGGTTATGATAACGTCCTTTTTGCGGTCGACAAGGAAGATAAAGCCGTCCTCGTCCTCCATGCCCATATCTCCGGTCAGAAGCCAGCCGTCTTTGAGCGTCTTGGCGGTCGCTTCCGGGTCGTTGTAGTAGCATTTCATAACTCCCGGACCGCGAAGGCATATCTCGCCGACTTCGCCGCGCCTGACGTCGTTGCCGTCGGGATCTGTTATCTTTGTTTCCCAGCCGTAGCCCGCCTTTCCGATGGCGCCGACTTTGGCGACGTTTTCGACCCCCAGATGGATGGCGCCGGGACCGATCGACTCGGAAAGCCCGTAGTTGGTGTCATACTGATGGGAGGGGAAGTATTTTAGCCATCTGTGAATAAGGCTCTGCGGCACCGGTTGAGCGCCGATGTGCATCAGCCGCCACTGGGCGAGCTGATAATCCTCGAGCCGCAGGGCGCCGCTGTCCAGAGCGGCGAGTATGTCCTGCGCCCACGGGACAAGCAGCCAGACGATGGTGCATTTTTCGCTCGAAACGGCGCGGTGTATGGTCTCCGGCGAGGTCCCTTTGAGAATTACCGCCTTCGAGCCGGTCAGCAGACTGCCGAACCAGTGCATCTTTGCGCCGGTGTGATAGAGCGGCGGGATGCAGAGAAACACGTCGTCGTGGGTCTGGCCGTGATGCGCCTGCTCTACGCGGCAGGAATGGATGAGCGATCTGTGCGCGTGGAGTATCGCCTTCGGAAATCCGGTGGTGCCGGAAGAGAAGTAGATCGCCGCGTCGTCGCTCTCCTCGAGCGGGACCTTGGCAAAGTTGGACGAACATTCCACGGTCATTTCGTAATAGTCGTCGGCGAAGTAGGGACAGCTCTGCCCGGCGTAGATGAGCAGCCTGTTGCGGCTGATCTCGTCGGCAATCTCCTCGATACGCCCGATAAACTCGGGGCCGAAGACCAGCACGTCGACCTCGGCGAGGTCGAGACAATACTTGATCTCGTCGGAGGAATATCTGAAATTGAGCGGAACGGCGAGCGCTCCCGTTTTGAGGATGCCGAAATATATCGGCAGCCACTCTATGCAGTTCATAAGAAGGACGGCGACCTTGTCGCCCTTGCTCACCCCGCGCATTTTCAAGGCGTTTGCAAACCGGTTTGCCTTTTCGTTGAAGACGTTCCAGGTGATCTCGCGGCGGTAGTGCTCGCGGTGTCTCGACGGCTCGACCAGGTCGAATTCACGCCAGGAGGTGCGCCTGGTCTCCTTTGCGTCGGGGTTGATCTCTATAAGCGCCGGCTCGTCTCCGTAGAGTTCCGCGTTTTTTTCAAGTACGTCGACTATCGTCATAGCAATGCCTCACATCTGGAAAATAAGTCGGGGTGGGTCCTTGCGGCGTTTCGTTCCTGCAAAAACAGGTCTCGAAACAAAGATACATTGATTATACATTATATTTTAGTCAATTACAATATAAAATTGTTACAAATGCGTTTTTTTGCCGCGAATGATTGAAAAAACCGTAAAAATATGGTATAATCCGAAAAAAACGGGGGATCTGTAAATGCGCATTTTGGTCATCGACGCCCAGGGCGGCGGAGTCGGAAAACAACTTGTATCGCTTATCAAGCAGGAGATACCGGACGCCTTTGTCACGGCTGTCGGGACCAACTCGACTGCGACCGCGGCGATGCTTAAGGCTGGCGCGGACGCGGCGGCGACGGGCGAGAACCCCGTCGTGGTAGCCTGCAGGGACGCCGACGTCATCGCCGGTCCGGTAGGTATGATAATTGCCGACGCGCTGCTCGGCGAGATAACCCCCAAGATGGCGCTTGCCGTGTCGCAGAGCGGGGCGAAGCGCGTGCTCATCCCCTTCGACCGGTGCGACAACATGATCGCCGGGATGCCGTCTCTCCCCACCGCCGCGCTGCTGCGCGACGCCGTGGAAAAAATCAAAAAGATCTGCTCCGACGCTTGACAGGACCGCCGCCGTCGGTTATAATATTATCGTCGGTATGAAGCTGGCACGGATGCACAGAAGTGCGTTCCGACGCGAATAATAATAAATATGTGCACTATGAAAGCGCACGGCATCCCAGAGGGGAGACGCCGCGCGCTTTTTGGATTGAAGGAAAAAATCATGAACAACAAAAAAGCTCTCAAAAATCTCGTGCTGACCGCTCTTTTCCTCGCCATCGGACTTGTGCTCCCGCTGCTTACCGGGCAGATCAAGGAGATAGGCAATATGCTTCTGCCGATGCATCTGCCGGTCTTCCTCTGCGCGTTTATCTGCGGATGGGAGTACGCGACCCCCATGGCGTTCGTGCTTCCCGTGATGCGCTCGCTCATCTTCGGTATGCCCCCGATCTATCCCACCGCGTTGGCGATGGCTTTCGAGCTCGCCGCTTACGCGTTCGTCGCCGGATTTATCTATTATAAGCTGGTAAAAAAGCAGAATATCGTCACACTGTACGTCAGCCTTATAGTCGCGATGATTGTCGGACGCGCCGTATGGGGCGTCGCGCAGTTCATCCTGCTTTCGATCAAGGGAGATAAATTCACATTCGCCGCCTTCCTCGCTGGCGCGTTCACAAAGGCTTTCCCGGGCATTATCGTTCAGCTTGTGCTCATCCCGATCATTATGCTCGCTCTCGACAAGGCGAATCTCGTTAAGTTCCGTAACAAGGAATGATATGAATATCGCTTTTCAGGAGCTTGACAGCCTGATCCGCTCGGTCGAACGGCTCGCGAAAACAAACGGCCGCGTCATAGTCGCGATAGACGGCAGATGCGCCTCGGGCAAGACGACGCTCGCTTCGGCGATCGCGGAAAAAACGGGGGCGGCGGTCTTCCACATGGACGATTTCTTTCTCCGTCCGGAGCAGCGCACGGAAGCGCGCCTTTCGGAGCCGGGCGGGAACGTCGACCGGGAGAGGTTTCTTTGCGAGGTGCTTTCACCGCTCGCGGAAGGGAAGAACGCGATAGTATTCCGCCCGTTTGACTGCGGGACCATGTCGCTCTCATCTCCCGCGACCGTATACGCGGGAAAGATTGCGATAGTGGAGGGCTCTTACTGCCTTCATCCCGATCTTTGCGGGTATTACGGCCTTCGCGTCTTCCTTACCGTCTCGCGGGAGGAGCAGATGCGCCGCCTGATCCTGCGAGATCCGTCAAAAGCCGCGGCTTTTTCGGAACGCTGGATCCCCATGGAGGAAAGGTACTTCGAGGCGTTCGGAGTCGCCTCTCTGTGCGATCTCTGTATCTCTACCGGGTAAAACGCAAAATAATAGGTATAAACACGCCCCCGAGCTTCGGCTGCCCTTCGGAACAGCCGGAGCCCGGGAGCTTTTTCCTTTCCCTTACCGGGCGTCCGTCATATACTGTAATGACGGTCAGGGCACGCCCTGCCGTCGGAAGTGAAAAAGAGGGATAATCAAATACGAGAGAAAGGACAGACCATAAAAATGGCAGCTTTTTATAATCAGGCCACATTGTCTTACAGCGGCAGGACGGTAAACTCCAACGTCACGACGGGCGAGATCGTCGCCGTACTGTCTGCGACCAAGACCGCTGTGACCGGCGAGTATACGCAGGGCTCGGAGACGGTGTATCTTGTAAATATCGTCAATTCCGGAAGCGAGCCGTTCGCGGGCCTCACGCTGACCGACGACCTCGGCGCGTATACCTTCAACGAAACGACGCTCACCCCGCTCGACTACGTCGAGGGGTCGGTAAAGTACTTCGTCAACGGCGCTCTGCAGGCGGAGCCCGCGGTGACGGCGGGACCTCCGCTCACCGTAACGGGCATTTCCGTGCCCGCGGGCGGCACCGCGACCGTCGTTTACGCGGCGACAGCTAACGGGTTCGCTCCGCTTGACGGGACCATCACAAATACCGCGACCGTCAGCGGAGCGGACGTCGCCGACGTCACCGCGTCCGAGACCACGACCGCCAGCACGGGACCCGAGCTCGCGATAACCAAATCGGTATCCCCGCAGACTGTAGCCGAGAACAGCGAAGTGACCTACACCTTCGTCATCAGCAACACCGGCGGAGCGGAAGCGGGAGCGGCGGAAAATCTGACGGTGACCGATACCTTCGATCCGGTTCTCACGGATATCGTCGTGACCTACACCGGGACGGCGCGTACCGTTACGACCGATTACACCTATGATGAAACGACCGGCGAGTTTGCCACGGCGCCCGGATCCGTTACGGTCCCCGCGGCGACCTTCGCGCAGGATCCCGCGACCGGGATGTGGAGCGTCGACCCGGGCTGCGTGACCATCACCGTGACGGGAAAGCTCTGAATGATCCGACCGACCGGCTCCGCGGACTGCGGTCCGGAAAGCTATTCAAAGAAGGATCCGCGAAAATTCCGATGAATTTTCGCGGATCCTTCGATCTGCCGGGGACGGCGATTTTTTATTAAATGTGACCTTTTCTTTTAAAAATCGGGTATAATGGTGAAAGGCCTTTCAAAACAAAACGGAGGAAACCATGAGGGACGAAACAGTCAGATTGTTCCTTGACCGCGACGAGCGCGCACCGGAGGAGGCAAAGAAAAAGTATTCCGGTTATTGTATGTACATTGCCCGCAATCTGCTCAGGGATGAGCGAGATGCGGAGGAATGTGTCGGAGACGCGCTTATGGCGGCGTGGGAGAGCATCCCGCCAAACCAGCCGGAGAACCTCAAAGCTTATCTCGGAAAGCTGACGCGCGAGGCCGCTATCGACCGTCTGCGTTGGAATACGGCGCAGAAACGCGCGGCGGGTTCGGAGATAAAGCCGCTCGACGAACTCGACGATATAGTCGGACGTGACGACGTTGAGTCTGAAATAGAGGCAAAGGAGCTCGGACGTGCGATTTCCGCTTTTCTCAGAGAGCGGAGCGAGACCGAACGTAATATTTTTATCAGAAGATACTGGTATTTCGATCCGGTGGACAGTATCGCCCGGCGATACGGCTTTGGAAAGAGCAAGGTAAAGATGACGCTCAAACGTACAAGGGACGCACTTGCGGATTATTTGCGAAAGGAAGGCTACATCATATGAAAAACGATAAACTCACTCTCGCGATTGGCGAGATAGACGCCGATCTTATCGAGCGCGCGGATGAAAATAGGGCGATCGAGAAGAGAACACGGCGCGTATATATCAAATGGGGCGCGGCAGCCGCTGCGGCGCTCACCGTGACCGCTCTGATACTTTCGGTCGGCGCTTTCAATAAAAAAGCGCCGGACAATGTTCCCGATATCCCGGAAAGCACAGCGACCAACGTCCCGGATGAAGGGAACAAGACCGGCGGAGAGACAGTCTATAACAGCGCAAACGTTCCGGAAACGACCGATAATGCCGACACGGAAAGAAATATCGGCGATAAGATAGGCATAATAGTCGTCGGCGGAGAAAAGTATATCCAGGTCGGAACCGGCGCTGACCACGGGTATACTTTGGCTGAAAAGCTCGGCACGGCGTCTTCCTTCGAGGGGACGTACAAGTCCGGCGATCTCTACGTCGACGGCGACGTTTACAGTGTGTATGAAGACGAAAACGTTCTGGTAATAGTTCTTAATAACGGGGGAGAAGTGATCCTGGAAAAGAGACCCGGGACATATGAGGCGGGACCGGAATTCATACTCAAACCGAACTCTAAGATAGAGGTCACGGGCGAGGAGATAACCGACACGGCAGCGGCTGAACATTTTAACGAGAGCTTCGCAAGCGTAGTTTCCTCTTTAAGAGCGAGCGGGGTTGATGCGGAAGAAATAACGATCTCGACAAAGGGCTTTTGCAGATTTTACGGCGGTGAAGGATCGACCTTCGAGCTCCGTCGCGACTTCCGCGACTACCTCGTTTTCGGCGACGGAAAGCTGATCGGTATAATAACTCTGACGAAAGGAGACGGGGTCCTTCACGATAATCTCGCTTTCGGGGGCGACTGGTACGGCGCGTTTGACGCTCTGCTCAAGTCCCACACCGGCGAGGGAATGATCTTCATAAACTCGAATAACAGCGAGGCGGTGATCACCTCGAGCGGCGCCGTATTCGTACCCGTGTACACCGCTGAAGGCGCTTTTGAAGAATTCGAGGAACGGAATATTGAAGATATCGTGTCCGACCGCGCCGACCTCGAGGCTTTCTTCGGAGTCCGCGAGGCGGTCTATACGCCGTGATCGGTCGCACGGCGGGAAAGAGGGCAGGGCGCTTCAGACTATAGAAAGAAATACCCCTGAAGGTCCGGCGCATAGACCGATCGCCGCGAAAAAGGCGCTGAAACGATATTTCAGCGCCTTACTCGTCATATAGCTTTGATCCGAATACAAAAATATGTCCCCGTTACTTAATAAAGCTCGTCATAACGGTCTCCTCTTTTTCGGGCAGACCGTATTTTTCTTTGCCCAAAGCGACGGACCGCATAAGGAAGACCATGTTCCGCGCGACGATCCGCGCGTTTTGCAGGCCCTCGACGTCGTCCGATATCTCGCCTTTGGCTCTTCCGAAGCCGTTGTTCCAGTACCGTCCGGATGCGACCGGCATCTGGCTGATGGTAAAGTACTTGTTCAGCTCGTCGAATGCCGCGGTCGTACCGCCTCTTCTTGCGACCGCGAACGCCGCCCCGACCTTCATGCGCTTGTCGCAGCGGGAGCTGTAGAACAGGCGGTCGAGCAGGGAAACGACGCTCCCGTTCGCCGATCCGTAGTAGACCGGCGAGACGACGATCATCCCGTCGCACTCTTCAAGCCTTGCGGCGAGCTCGTTCACGCCGTCGTGAAAAACGCACTCGCCGTGCTTTGCGCACCATCCGCACGCCTCGCATCCGCGTATCGCCTTTCCGCCGATCTCAAATATCTCATATCCAACGCCCTCTTTGTCGAAGACGCCGACCGCCTCTTTTATCAGCGCGGCGGAGTTTCCGTCCTTCCGCGGGCTTCCGTTTATGATCAGTACCTTCATTTTCGCCTCCGAATATGATCTACAATACGATATTTCCCGGCGCGTCGGTTTATGACCGCCGCCTGCATTTTTGAATACGTAAAGATGATATCATATCGCCGCGAAAAAATCAATATCGGTCATAAACGACAAAAGGGATCAAAGGAAAACAAAAAACGTCCAAACGATATGCGGCTGTTTTCCTCACTTTACACGCTCCACGCGGCGCTTGCCGACTGGAGGTCCGCCATACGGCGGAAAATGCCGTTTTCGTTATTATAAAGCTCCTTCGGCGAGCCTTCCTCCGCGACCTTGCCGTCTTTCAGCACGACGATCTTGTCCGCCGCCTCGACCGTACGCATACGGTGGGCGATGACGAGGACGGTCTTGCCCGCAAGTAGGCGTGAAAGCGCGCTTTGCACTTTGGTTTCGTTTTCCACGTCGAGCGAAGCAGTTGCCTCGTCGAGAAGCACGATCGGCGCGTCTTTCAGAAGCGCGCGGGCGATGGATATACGCTGACGCTCGCCGCCCGACAGCTTCGCGCCGTTTTCGCCGATCGGCGTTTTGTAGCCGTCCGGCAGCTTTTCGACGAATTCGTCGCAGTTCGCCGCCTTTGCCGCCGCGAGGACCTCCTCGTCGCTCGCACCGTGCTTGCCGAGGCGAATGTTTTCCATTACGGTGTCGTCAAACAGCACGACGTCCTGAAAGACCATCGAATAATCGGTGAGCAGGACTTCGGGGTCGACGGTCGAAATATCCACGCCTCCGACCGTGATCTTTCCCTTACTTACGTCCCACAGCCGCGCAGCGAGGCGCGCGCAGGTGCTCTTGCCGGAGCCGGAGGGACCGACGAGCGCGGTCACTTCGCCTTCCTTGGCGGTAAAGCTGACGCCGTTCAGCACGTCGTGGTCGTCGTAGGCGAAGCTGACGTTTTCAAAGACTATATCGTGTCCATCGGGGTTGAATTCCTCCGTGCCCTCGGCGGTCGGCGTATCGTATATTTCGTTCAGGCGGTTCGCAGAGACCTGCGAGACGAACATTTCCGCTATCAGCGCGAGCGCCTGATCGAACGGCGCGTAAACGCGGGTGATGACCATAAGGAACATGAACATCAGCATAAAGTCGATCTTTCCCGACAGTATGAGCGTCGCGCCGGAGAGGATGGTCGTGGCGACGCCGAGCCGCATGATGACCGAGGCGGCGTTGACGAAAAGCCCTATCACAAGCTCGCCCTTCCGGTTCGTCTTTTCAAACCGGTCGATCTTTTTGTAAAGGCGGTCAAGATATTCCTTTTCGCGGTTTGTCGCCCGGATCTCGCGGACGTTTTCAAGCGATTCCTGAATGTTGTCGGACACCGCCAATGCGTCGGCTTTCAGCTTTTCGGAGCTGCGTTTCTGTACCTTTCTGCTTCCGAACAGGAGCAGGAAGGCGACCGGCACTCCCCACAGGCAGGCGAGCGCCATGCGCCAGTCGTAAACAATCAGTACGGCCGCGATGATAGCCGTGGAAATGTACGCGCCGTAGAGATAGCCGAGACAGTGGGACCAGACGTGCTCCAACCGGTTGACGTCGCCCATCACCGTCTCGGTCAGATCGGAAAGGTCCCGTTTGCCGAAATAGCCGAGCGGGAGGCGGCGAAGCCGCTCCGCGAGCGAAACGCGCGTGTCCTTGATCTCGCGGTAAACCAGCCCGTATGTCGTCTGGTACTGTTCCAAATGCGTGAAAAAGGACAGAAGAACGAACGCGGCGACAAGCCCGACGAAGATCCACGCGTTAGGGAGCGCGGCGCCGTTCGTCAGCGTATTCATATATCCCTGCATCAAAAAGTACAGGATGCCCATCCCCGCCATCATCGTGAGGTTCACGACCACCGTCCAGGCGGCGCCGATCCTTGTGTTTTTCAGCCCTTTATCGGTCAGAGCGTATTTCTTTTTCAGTTTCTCTCCCATCGTTTCAAGCGCCCTCCTTTACCGAAGCGATCTTCCACTTGACCGCCTGATTGTATTCGTTCCACATCCGCGCGTAAAGCCCGTCTCCGGACGAGAGCTCCTCGTGTTTTCCTTCTTCGACGATATGGCCGTTTTCAAGAACGACGATATTATCCGCGCCGACGACCGTTGAGAGCCGGTGCGCGATCATGATGACCGTGCGCCCTTCGGTCAGCGTTTTCAGCGCCTTCTGTATCAGCGCCTCGTTTTCGGGATCGGCAAACGCCGTCGCCTCGTCAAGCACGATGATCGGCGCGTTTTTAAGGATCGCGCGGGCGAGCGCCACGCGCTGCTGCTCGCCGCCGGAAAGGTAAGTGCCTTCCGAGCCGATAAGCGTATCTATGCCGTTCGGCAGTTTTTCGATGATATCGCCGCACTGCGCCGCGTGAAGCGCCGAAAGGACTTCTTCTCTCGTCGCGTCCGGGCGCGCGGCGCGCACATTTTCAAGGATCGAGGTCTTGAACAGCCGCGTGTTCTGGAAAACGAACGCGACCTTGTCCATAAGCTCATGCGGATCGACGTCCTTTACGTTGACGCCTCCGACTTTCACCTCGCCGGAGGATACGTCCCAGAAGCGCGGGATCAGGCTTGCCGCCGTCGTTTTGCCTCCGCCCGACGGACCGACCAGCGCGACCGTCTGGCCGGGCAGGACCTTGAACGAAACGTGTTCGAGCGCCGGAAGGTCCGCGCCGTCGTATGTAAAGGTAACGTCTTTGAACTCCACGCCGTTGTCGCGAGGCGTCTGCGGATCGTCCGTTATCTCAAGCGTCGGCGCGTTCATGACAGTGTCGATGCGGGTAAGCGCCGTCTTTGCGAGCATCAGCCCGCTTGCCGCGAACATGATGCGGGCGAGCGCCGTGGAGACGATCGCCGAGAACACCGCGTAAAACGCGAAATTCGTGATGAATTTGGCAAAGCCGCCGCCCGCAAGCGCCGACGGCGCGATCAGCAGTACGGCGGGAACGAGAAAGATGAACACGCCCTCGGTCGCGGTCAGATTGACCGACTGCGGCACGCGGCAGACGCCGCGCGACAACGGCGTGGAATTCAAAGACGTTACCTGTACATACGACGGCGCGGACCTTCCGGCGCTCGAACACGTTTCGTTCAAGGTCCTGCCCG
>JAFSSR010000049.1 GCA_017450885.1 Clostridia bacterium
AAACCCGCAAAAGTGACCATCCGTCTGCCGCGTCTGCGCGACGGAAAGGACGAGGACGCGCTGGTCGGGCTGAACGGCGTGATGTACCGCATCAAGCGCGGCGTCGACGTCACGGTCCCCGCCGGGGTCAAGGAGATACTCGACAACGCAGACGCGGAGGCGGAGGAGGGCGAGCTCTACGCCAGCTCGAAGAGGGAAAGGATATGAGCCTGCTCACCGCCAACGACGTCATATTCCGGGCGGACGAGTACAAGCCCAATCCTTACCCGGCGCGTGAGAAGATCGAGACGCTCTGCGGGCTCGAGGACCGTATCTCTTCCGAGCTGATCGCCTCGCACTACGACCCCGCCGCCCGTCAGCGCGAGCTCACACCTGACGGCGACGGCGGCGCCGCCCTGCTGATCCAGGACCGCCCGCTTCTCTACTTTTACCGGCTGATCTGCGAGATAGACCTGCGCAACGGCGACCTCGTCAGATACGCCAACGACTCGGCGCTCTTCAACAGCGAGTGGGAGTCCTTCCGCAACGAGTACAACCGCACCCACCCGGCGAAGAGCGCCAAGCTCCGCTACTGAAGGGAGGGATCCCGCGTGCGTTTACCGCGTCTTAAACCGATAAGGCAGAAGACCTCCGCGGTCTCTGTCTTCGGCGGACTGAACAGGCAGCCGGGGGCCGCCGACGGGGAGTTCGCAGAGCTGTGCGGACTGACCTGCGACGCCTATCCCGCGCTTACCGTCCGGCCGCCCCGTTACGCCCTCCCGGGCGGAGTTCCCGATAATTCCTTCATCTGTTATCTCGGCGGGCTCGTCGTCCTCTCCCCGCAGGAGAGCGGATACGACAAGCTCTTCTACGAAGGGCAGGAGATCGCCGCCTGGCGGGAGCAGGGGCTTTCCGCGTTTGCCGACGTCGGCGACGTCAGCCTGATAAGCGCCGCCTCGATCGGCAGCTTTCTGCTCTTCGCGCCCTACCGCGCCTGGTTCAACGTCGACACGCTGGAGTGCGGGTCGATGACCGCCGGTCTGCAGGTGGGGAACGGACGTCCCGGCAACGCCTGCGTCACCGCGCTCTTCGACGACGGCGATCAGCCGTCGTTCATTACGGTGGGTGAGGACGGGACAGAGCCTCCCGCGTCGAGGGCTACCCTGAACGACAACGAGGTCTATGTCTCCTCCGGCCGCGCCTGGCGCTGGCGCGTCCGCAAGGGGGCGTGGGATGAGCTCGAGACCATGACCTACCGCATAGAACTGTCCGGCTCCGATCCCATCCCCGCCGCCGTCGCCGAGGGCAACGAGGTCACGCTGGACGGACTGACGTATTTGTACTACACGGACGAGCCGCAAGCCGCCGTCACCCGGTCGCAGGAAGGGTCCGGCGCTCAAACGTCGGGGGGTACGGTCTCCCGCGTCTCCCCGGTCTTCACCGGCAAGGCGAAGGTCAAGGGGGTCGGGAGCAGCCTCTCGGTCGACTGGTTCGACCTCGGTGGGATTAAGGTCGACTGCGATATCCTCGCCTCGATGGGGCGCCGCTACCTCGACGAGGCGCGGCTCGATCTTCCGGTCGTCACCTTCAGGATACTCGGCGGCTGCCCCGATCTCGCCTTTGTCTGCGCCGCCGAGAACCGCGTCTGGGGGTGCGCCTCCAACGGGCGCGAGATCTTCGCGTCGGCGCTCGGCGATCCGCGG
>JAFSSR010000050.1 GCA_017450885.1 Clostridia bacterium
GGGACACCGAAACTCCTCATTCCTCACTCCTCACTCCTAACTGTTTCCCGGCGGGGGATAAACCCCCGCCCTACGGGGTTGGGTGCGGATCGTTTCACGGCGGGGGATAACCCCCTACGGTGCACGATCGTTCGTTTCACCGCCTAATTGCTAATTGGAAATGTCAAGAAAAGTGCAGTCGAAAAACACACAAAGTTATGAAAACGTAGCATGACGTACCTGTTTTACGGAGTGGAGCGTAGCGGAACGGAGGAAAACAGGTACGTCGGCGGCGCCGTCAGGCGGCGGCGCGCGCCGCGAGCTCACGGTATACCGTGGGCGGCCATCCGCCCGGATTTGAAGTGTATACCCTCATGGTGTTGTAGTAGCCGAAGACGTATCTGAACACTATCGTCTTCACCTGATTCACAGTCATTCTGTATGTAGGAATACGATACAAAAGTTCTTTCTTCAGCGTAGCGAAGAAGCTTTCCATCCTCGCGTTATCGTAACAGTGATCGACGCCGCTCAAGCTCTGGATCATACCGTTGGAGCTGAGCGCTTCTCTGAACGCTTCGCTCGTATACTGACTTCCACGGTCGCTGTGAATGACCGCGCCTTTTAAACCGGGATAACGGTTTACCGCCGATTTCAGCGTGTTGACGACAAGCTCTTTCTTCATATTGGTATCCATACAGAGTGAAAGGATCTCGCCGTTGAAACAATCGAAGATCGGAGATATATACAGTTTTCCGTCCATACACTGGACTTGAGTTATATCGGTCAGCACCTTAGTCAACGGCTCGTTTGAACTGAAATCCTGATGCAGAAGGTTTTCCGTAAACATCGCGTCCGGATCGGCTTTGGTAATGCCTTTCGGTCTTCTGCGGCTGTGGATCCAGCCCTTTTCCCGCATTATGCGCTTGATCTTACGCTTTCCGGCTTTGACGCCCTGCTGTTCGAGGGCCGTCTGCATTCGATCTACGCCGTAGTTATCGTTGTATTCCGACGCGCTATATATCTCTTCCATCTTATCCGAAAGAAGCTTATCCTTTGAGGGCTTACCGAGATTGAGTTTATACCGGTAATATCCCGACTCGCTTACCTTCAATACGTCGCATAGCTCTTTTACATTCCATCGTCCTTCATTGACGTAAATGTAAACGTATCTCAGGTGTGCTTTTACTTCTTCCGGTTTGCGGCGAAAAAACCCAGGGCGTCCTGTAATATCTCATTAGTCCGACGAAGTTCTGCGTTTTCCTTCTCGAGTTCGTATATACGCTGCTCCTTCGGATCGGCTTTCGCTCGCTTGTGCCCGCTTCCGACGAACGCTCGCTCTTCTCCCATCACGTTCTGCCGGTGGCGCCAGTCCGCTAACGTGTAATACGGAATCCCGAGTTGATCCGCTGCCTTCTTGATCCCTATCTCGTCTGACAGCTTTACTGCTTCAATCTTGAAACTCTTTTCGTAGGTCATTCTTCCTCACCTTTCCTTTTTTCAATTCTATCATATCTTGGTGAGTTTGTCGACTCTACTTATATGTTACCATACCAAATTGCTCATTGCTAATTGCTAATTGACATCACGTTCTCAATATACTTCACCACAATGGTGCACGCCTCGGCGCGGGTGACGGGCGACTTGGGGGCAAGCGTACCGCCGCCGCGGCCTGTCATCATGCCGTTCTCTATCGCCCAGCAGAGCGCCGTCTTCGCCCAGGCGGACGCGGTGTCTTTATCCTTGAATCCGTCAAGCGGCGCAAGGTCCGCGTCCGGCTTGCCGGTCAGCGCGTAAAGCATGGTGACAAGCTGTTCGCGTGTGACGCCCTTATCGGGCGCCGTGCCGTCGGACACGCCGTTCCCGACCGCCCACAGCCGCGCGCCGGTATACCATCTTTCGCCCGACGTCAGCTTTGCTCCCGCCACGCGCGCCAGCACCATCCACACCATGGCGCGGGTCATGCCCTTGCCCGGCGCGAAGGTGGTCGGCGTCATGCCGGAGAACAGCCCGCGGACGTACGCCTTCGCCACGTTGAGGTAGTACCACGACCCCTCCGGCACGTCGGTGAAGACAAGCCCTTCGCGGTTGGTGCCGCTCATTTCGAGGTGGTCGAAGCCGAAATATACGTCGTCCGACTCGCCCTTGACCTGCCATACCTCGACCGCAAGGACGTTGCCCGTCTTTTTCAGCCCCAACGAGGCGATCAGCGCGGGATCGGTAATATTTATAGACGCGGGGTATGCCCCGGCGCCGGGGTCGTAGATGCTGCCGTAGGTCCAGGGCATATCCGAGTCGTGAAGCCCTATCCGCAGCACCTTGACGCCGTTGATATAGACCTCCGCGCCGTCGTCGGTCCACAGGCTGCCCCAAATGTGATCTATCGCCCCGGGGTCGGCAAGATCGAAGGTCGTGCGGAAGAAGAAGTTGGTTATGTTCTCGCCCTCCAGGTCGGATCCGGCGGGATATTTCATGTCAAGCTGAGTCTCGACCGGCCTGCCGCTTTTCTCCGCGGGCTGTCCGTCAAGCTCGCCGAACGGGCCCTTCGCCCGCTTCCACGCGCTGTCGTCGTAGCCGGGCAGAGTCCACGATACCGTGTCCTCGTCGTAGTAGTCGAAGGGCATCTCGCCACCGTCGAGATAGCTCCAGACGGTGCTCTCATCCGCCGCCGCCACGTCTGTCGGGGTGGGCATCACCTGCCGCGTCGCGGTCGCCGTGTTGCCCGCCGCGTCGGTCACGGTGTAGACAAGGGTGGAGACGCGGGTCGGATCGACCGCGCCGGAAACGGTCACGCGGTCGGTCAGGTCGCCGTCAAAGTTGTCGTAAGCCGAGACCCCCGTCATCGGGTCGAAGCCCTTCGCGGGGTCGTATCTTTCGACTGTCGAAACGGTCAGCACCGGGGCGAAGGCGTCCTCGGTCACGCCCTCCCTGCGGTGGATGGCGAAGAAGTCGACCACGTCCTCTATCGTGCTGTCGGCGTTGGTGCGGTAGGTCGTGA
>JAFSSR010000051.1 GCA_017450885.1 Clostridia bacterium
TGACGAGGGAAAGCAGGCGATAATCTTTATAAACAGACGCGGCTACAACCATTACGTCAGTTGTCCTCAATGCGGTACGGTAATGGTCTGCCCCCATTGCAGCGTCTCGCTGACAAATCACACAGTCCGCGGGAGGCGCGAACTTCGATGCCACTACTGCGGCTTTCGCGCGCGGACGCCGGACAAGTGTCCCAACTGCGGAGGCGAGCACCTCAATTTCGTCGGCTACGGGACGCAGAAGGTGGAGGAGGAGCTTCAGGAGCTTTTCCCGGATAAAAAGATCATCCGCATGGACGCCGATACGACCCAGACAAAGTACGCCCACGACGAGATACTCCGCGCGTTCAGAAATCACGACGGAGACATACTTCTCGGGACGCAGATGGTCACAAAGGGACACGATTTCCCCGACGTCACGCTCTCCGGGATACTGCTTGCAGATATGTCGCTCTATCTCGACGACTACCGCGCGAGCGAGCGTACCTTTTCGCTTGTCACCCAGGTCGTCGGGAGGGCGGGACGATCCGCGGAGCCGGGAAGGGCGGTCATACAGACCTTCAATCCCGAGCATCCGGTGCTCAAAATGGCGTCGGAGCAGGATTATAAAGAGTTTTACAAAAACGAGATAGCTTTGCGGAAAGCGCTTGTATTTCCTCCGTTCTGCGATATCTTCCTCATTTCGTTCAGAGGCAGAGACGAGGACGGCGTACATAAATGCGCCGCGGCGTTTTCGGAAGAGCTGAAAAAGAGGGTCGGCGCGGGCGAAAAGACTCCCATGACCGTTTTCGGACCGCTCGAGGCGCCGATCTATAAGCTGAACGAGCAGTTCCGTATGAGACTGGTGATAAAGGGAGTGTCAAACGCTCCCACGCGCGCCCTGATTTCCGGGATGCTTTGCGATTTTTTGAAAGATTATTCGAAAAACGTCGATATTTCGATAGACGTCAATCCGAACACGCTTTAAACGGAGAAACAGATGAAAAAGATCGCCATAATAGGCGCAGGTCCGGCGGGAATGACCGCCGCGGGCTTTCTTCACCGCGCGGGGATAGATCCCGACGTATACGAGCACAGCGAGCGCCCCGGCAGAAAGCTCGGGATAACCGGCAAGGGCAGGTGCAACCTTACGAATAATTGTCCCGCCTCCGAGGTCATTGCAAACATTCCGACCAATCCGCGCTTTCTCTACGGAGCTGTCAATTCCTTTACCCCCGCCGACACGATGGAGCTTTTCGAGAGCCTCGGAGTACCCCTCAAAACGGAGAGAGGAAACAGAGTTTTTCCGGTCTCCGACAAGGCGAGGGACATAGTCGACGCGCTTGTCCGGTTTATGGGCGTAAAGCCGATAAAAGAAGAAGTTTCGGGCGTCGCCGTGCGCGGGGAGGGCTTTTCGGTCAAGACCGATAAAGCCGAGCGCGAATACGAAACCGTCCTTATAGCTACGGGCGGGCGCTCGTATCCGTCCACCGGCTCGACCGGCGACGGATACCGCTTCGCGCGTGAGCTCGGACATACCGTCACGCCGGTCTATCCGTCCCTCATCCCGCTCACGGCGGCGGGAGACGAATGCAGACGGATGATGGGGCTCTCCCTCAAAAACGTGGCGGTCAGCGTGACAGACAAGACGAGCGGCAGGACGATCTACGAGGACTTCGGAGAGATGATGTTCACTCACTTCGGCATAACCGGTCCGGTGGTACTCAGCGCGTCCTCGCATATGAGAAAGATAGAGCCGGGTATGTGGCGTTTCGACATCGACTTGAAGCCGGCGCTCGACAGGGAAAAGCTCGACAGGCGTCTGCTCTCCGACTTTGAAAAGTATCGGAACAAGGATCTGCGCAACGGGCTGTCGGACCTTCTTCCGAAGGCGATGATAAGCGTGTTTATCGACAAATGCGGCATCGCGCCGGAAAAGAAGATCAATTCGATAACCCGCGCCGAAAGGCAGACGATACTCGATACGCTGAAGCGCTTTTCGGTGGATATTACGGGAACGCGCCCGATAGAGGAGGCGATAATCACCTCCGGCGGCGTTTCGGTAAAGGAGATAGACCCCAAAACCATGCGGAGCAAGATCGTAAAAGGTCTCTACTTTGCAGGCGAGGTCATCGACGTTGACGCCTATACGGGCGGATTTAATCTTCAGATCGCGTTTTCCACCGCCGTATCCGCGGCGAGAGCGATCATCGACAACACGGAGGTGCAAAAATGATAAATATTGCGATCGACGGACCGTCCGGGGCGGGGAAAAGCAGCCTTGCAAAAAGGCTGGCGGCGGACCTCGGATATATCTACGTAGACACCGGCGCATTATACAGAGCGATTGGTCTTTGCGCGTACGAACGAGGCGCGGACACGTCGGTCCCCGCGGAGGTCGAAAAGATACTGCCCGAGACCCATCTCGAGCTCCGTTACGAGGACGGTGCGCAGAAGGTGATACTCAATTCCCGCGACGTTTCGTCGGATATCCGTCTCCCCCACGTTTCCATGCTCGCGTCGGACGTATCGAAGATACCGCGCGTCCGTGAATTCCTTCTCGATCTGCAGCGCGATATGGCGAAAAACAACAACGTCATAATGGACGGCCGCGACATAGGCACGGTCATCCTGCCCGGCGCCGACGTGAAGATATTCCTCACCGCGTCCGACGAGGGAAGGGCAAAGAGGCGGTATAAGGAGCTTATCGAAAAGGGGGTCTCCACCACCTACGAAGAGGTGCTTGAGGATATGCGGGCGCGCGATCTCCAGGACCGCAGCCGCGACATAGCTCCCGCAGTCCCTGCGGAAGACGCCGTCGTTCTCGACAACTCGGACATCGACTTTGAAGGGACCGTCGAAGCGGCGCATAGAATAATCAGTTCCAAAATCGGAGAATAATAATGAAATTTTACGCTTTTGCCCGCAAGGCAGTAAAGGGATTTTTCAATTTCATTTATAACATCCACATCGTCGGGAGAGAAAACGAGCCGAAAGACGCGCCGTTTATCGTCTGCTCCAACCATATCTCAAACGCCGACGTCATAGTCCTGGGACTCGGGATAGAGCACCAGCTCCGCTATATGGCGAAGGCGGAGCTTTTCAAGGTCCCGCTGCTGCGCCGTCTTATAAAGATACTCGGCGCGTTCCCGATAAACAGGGGAGAGGCGGACGTCGGCGCGCTCAAGACCTGCCTCAAGCTCTTATCGGACGGCGAGGTCGTCTCCATCTTCCCGCAGGGAAAGAGGTTTCCCAAGGTCGACGTCCGCGATACCGAGCCAAAGGCGGGCGTCGGCATGATAGCGTACCGTTCGGGAGTCCCGGTGCTTCCGGTATATCTCGAAACGAAAAAGAACAAGCACCTCATTTTCAGGCGCAACACCGTGCATATCGGCGAGCCGATAATGCCGGAGGAGTTCGCGTTTGAGGGCGGTAACAAAAGCGAATACGAGCGCGCCGCCGGGCTGATCTTCTCCCGCATAATCGAGCTCGCACCCGAGAGGAAAGACAAATAATGGTCATCAAGGTCGCAAAGCTCGCCGGCTTCTGCTTCGGCGTAGAGAGGGCGGTCTCCCGTGTAAACGAGCTAATCGGGCAGGGCGGACGTCATATATACACTCTCGGAAATCTTATACACAACCCGACGATAGTAAAGCGTCTTGAGGACCGCGGGGTTTCGGTCATCGGCGCCTCGGATCTCGACCGGGTGTTTGAGGCGACGGACGCGGATCACCCTTCCTCCGTCGTCATTCGCGCCCACGGCGTCACGCGTGAAATTAGCGAAAAGCTCGCCGGATTTGCCTCGGAAAACGAGTATTTCGGAGTTGAGGATTGTACCTGCCCGCACGTAAAGAGGGTGCACGATATCGTCGCAAAGCACAGCGGGCCCGATACCTCGACGCTCATATTCGGCGACCCCAATCATCCTGAGGTCGAAGGGATCTGCTCCTATGTGAACGGGGAATACATGGTTTTTTCCTCCGCGGACAGCATAGATTTTGAGAAAATTCATAAAAATAACGTCATTTTAGTCTCTCAAACCACTCAAAATTTGTCCGAGTGGAAAAAAAGTCAAAAAATTCTTAAAAAGGTATGTACAAATCTATTAATATTTGATACAATATGTAGTGTTACTGAAAATCGCCAGGCGGAAGTCGCCGAGCTTTCGGAAGAAAGCGACGTTATGCTGATAATCGGCGGGCGGGAGAGCTCAAACACCAACAAGCTCTACGCTATATCGCGTGAGAGGCAGCCTGATACGTTTCTTCTCGAAAACGCATCCGAAATACCGCAAATCAGGATAACCGCGGATACCAGGATAGGCATCGCTGCCGGAGCGTCGACACCGGGCGATATCATTAAGGAGGTAGAAAAAGCAATGAGTGAAAAAGAACTTTCACAGGTAACCGACACTCAGGAAGAAAACTTCGCTGAGCTTTTGGATCAGTCATTCAAAACTTTAAATACAGGAGATACCGTAACGGGAACAGTGTTGTCTGTTGACGCCGCAGAAGTCAAAGTTGACCTCGGCGCAAAAGTGACCGGCATTCTGCAGGCTTCCGACCTTGTTGACCCGACCGAAAAGCTCACCGAGCTTTACAAAGTCGGCGACGAAGTTACGGCTGTCGCTGTAAGAGTGAGTGACGTTGACGGCGTTGCGGTCCTTTCGAGAAGAAAGATCGAGGCGGCCGGCAGATGGCAGTCCATAGTAGACGCCTGCAGCGAGGGCACGATTCTCGAAGGCAAGGTGGTCGACGCTGTCAAGGGCGGCGTTATCATCGTTATCAACGGAACGAGAGTTTTCGTTCCCGCGTCCCAGACCGGTATCCCGCGCGACGGAGATATCTCCACTCTCGTCGGGACCAACCAGAAGATCAAGATCGTCGAAGTCAACGAGCAGCGCAAGCGCGCCGTAGGCTCCATCCGCGCGGTGCTCCGCGAGGAGCGCAAGGAGCGCGAGGCCAAATTCTGGGACGAGCTTGAGATCGGCAAAAAGTTTACGGGCCGCGTCAAGTCTCTGACTTCCTACGGCGCGTTCGTAGACCTCGGACCTCTCGACGGAATGGTCCATCAGAGCGAGCTGTCCTGGAAGCGCATCAAGCATCCCAGCGACGTTGTTTCCGTCGGCGATACTCTTGAAGTATTCGTAAAGGATTTCGACCGCGAAAAGAAGCGCATCTCCCTCGGCTACAAGACCGAGGAGACCAACCCCTGGAACCTCTTCACCGCGCAGTATCACGTCGGCGACGTCGCCAAGGTAAAGATCGTCAGCCTTATGCCTTTCGGCGCTTTCGCAGAGGTCATTCCCGGAGCGGACGGACTTATCCATATCTCTCAGATCACCAATGAGAGAAAGATCGCTTCTCCCGCCGAGATTCTTCACGTGGGCGACGAGGTCGACGTCAAGATAATCGAGATCGACGAGGACAACCACAAGATCAGCCTTTCCATAAAGGCGCTCCTTGAGCCCGAAGAGGCCGAGGAAGCCGTTGAAGAGACCGCCGAGGAAGCGGTTGAGGAAACGGCAGAGGAAGCCGCTGAAGAAAAGGAAGAAGCTCCCGCTGAGGAGACTGCCGAGTAATCAGATCGACGCTTGCAAGAGATTTGCACTTAATTGTGCAAATCTCTTGTTTTTTTGCCCTTTATTTGATATAATGTAATAGATTATATTAAAATCGGAGTAAATTTGCTATGCGGCGGAAAATCACGGAGATAAGGGCTTGGGACGCCGTCCCGGCGCTTCTTGTAACAGCTGTCGCCGCGGTGATATTCTTTGCCGGAGCGTTCGGAGAGTCCGCCTCGGGAAGCGTTACGGTAAAAACCGATAGGGGCGAAACGGTATATTCGCTCTCGGAAGAAAAAACGGTAGAGATCGAGTCGGCGGGACATACGCTGACGCTTGAGATAAAGGACGGCAAGGCGGACGTCACCTCGTCCGACTGCCCCGACAAGGTCTGCGTGCATACCTCGGCAATAACAAAGGACGGCGGGACGATAGTTTGCGTCCCCGCGCGTGTCATTATCAAAGCGGAAGGCGGTGACGGCGGTGAGATCGACTGGACGGCGCCTTGACCGGCTGACCCTCGACGCCATGCTGCTTGGCGTCGCCATGATGCTCTCTTATTTAGAGGCGGTGCTTCCGCTCTCCTTTATCCCTTTCCCCGGGGTCAAGCTCGGACTTGCCAACCTCGCTGTGATGATCGCGTTTTTCAGATGCGGTATAGCGGACGCGGCGGCTGTCTCCGCCGCGAGGGTCATGCTCTCCGGACTGCTTTTCGGCTCCCCGGTATCCATGTTCCTCGCCGCCTGCGGCGCGACGGCGGCGTTCGCCGGCCTGCTTATCTATAAATTCGCTCTGTCGGGATTGTTCTCGGTTTTGAGCGCATCCGTGATCTCCGCGGCGCTTCACGCCCTGGGGCAGCTCTGCGGAGCGGCGATACTTCTTTCCGACGGCGCCATATTCAGATATTCGCCCGTCATGCTGATCTCGTCGGTCGTGACAGGCTGCGTCAACGGCGTGATATGCGCGCTCGTTTTAAAAAAACTGACGGATAAGGTAGAAAACAATGCGTAAGATCTCTTTATTATCGCTTATCTGCATACTGATCTTCTGCTTATCCTCCTGCATCGAGTACCCGGAGTTCACCACCGACTCCGTGTTCGCCCTTGATACGGTCATAACCGTCAAGGCAAATCAGGAGAACGCGGAAAAGAATATCAACGAGACGTGGGATCTTATCGCCGGACTCGATAAAATGCTTTCCCGCACCGACGAAACGGGCGACCTATTCGCATTTAACCTGTCGGAAGGAATGTGCGGCCTCCCCGATGAGCTCGGCGAGGTCATTACGGAGTCCGTTATACTCTCGCTGATTACGGGCGGCGCATACGATCCCACCCTCGCTCCGGTCACCGATCTATGGGGGATCACTACCGATCATCCGCGCGTTCCTTCGGACGACGAGATCAAAGAGGCGCTTTCTCATTGCGGTACCGACAAGCTGCTTGTCACCGGTTCCGGCAAACATATGTTTCAGAGGGCCGACGGCAAAATGAAGCTTGACCTCGGCGGCTCAGGTAAGGGCTACGTCTGCCAGAGGGCGACCGAGCTGCTTTCATCGCACGGAGGTTACGGGCTGGTCTCCTTCGGGAGCAGCATCGGAGTCTTCGGGACAAAAAAGGACGGGAGCGGCTGGAATATAGCGATAACCGATCCCGCCGATCCCGCGAAAACTCTCGGATTTGTGACCATCCCGGACGGATATATCTCGGTATCCGGCGACTACGAAAGATACGCCGTGATCGACGGCGTCAGATACTGTCATATAATCGACCCGCGCACCGGACGTCCGGTCGACAACGGGGTCCATTCGGTGGTCGTGTGGAACCATGACGGACTTGAAGGAGACGTCATTTCCACCGCGCTCTTCGTCCTCGGCGAGGACGGGATCGAAACGCTCAAAGACGCCGGCTTCGATTTTGAGGCTCTTATAATTTCCGACCGGGGCAGGACCATGACCGGCGGTATGGAAAAGATCATAACATTTTTCGGAGAAAACGATGGCTGATTTCTATTACTATGATACCGACGCGTCGGGCGAAGCGGAATATGATATTTCCGGTGAGGAATATCGTCTGCTTCTTGAAACCTGCTTTAAGTACGGCGAATATTTTTCGTTCAGATATTTTGAAGACCGCGTAAACGTTCCGGCTGGTATTCTGCGTTATGCCGTTTCGGCAAAGGAAGCGAACATAAACTGCGTTTTCTCAACGCGTAAGCTCGAAAACGAATCGGGAACGGCTGTATGCGATCAAACGGTGTTTTTACGCCTGACCGACGAAGTAAAGAAATGGATACTTTCGGTAACAGACAGCATTTTTAAATGGATAGACGGTTGGGGTAATAAAAATCCGGAGGACCCTATGTTCTACCGCGCTGACGGAAGCGTTCTTTTTGAAAGCGTTA
This sequence comes from Clostridia bacterium, assembly GCA_017450885.1. Lineage (GTDB taxonomy): Bacteria > Bacillota > Clostridia > Oscillospirales > CAG-272 > RGIG3438. Next base: position 7,943 of record JAFSSR010000051.1, read on the forward strand.
TCCACGACGGCGTAATTCATTTCAATGCGTCGGAGAATGAGAATCTTTCCGCGATACTCTCCGACCCGCTTTGGACAATAAAGAAACCGCAGTAATTCAGGGACTATAGATCAAGAAAATGAAACAGATTTCCCACGAAGAGATAAACAGACAATACGATTATATGCGCCGTGTGCGCGGGATCATCGGCGAAGGCAAAAAAGCCTGCGTTCAGACCTTCGGCTGTCAGCAGAACGAGGCGGACAGCGAGCGGCTGGGCGGTATGCTTTCGGAGATGGGATTTGAGATCGTATACGACGTGAAGGACGCCGACCTCATTCTTGTCAATACCTGCGCCGTCCGCGAGCACGCCGAACTGAAAGCGCTTTCGATCACGGGGCAGTTCAAGCATTTAAAGGACGCGAAGCCCTCGCTGCTTATCGGCATCTGCGGCTGTATGGTCACGCAGGAGCACCGCGCCGGGACGATAAAGCA
>JAFSSR010000052.1 GCA_017450885.1 Clostridia bacterium
CGAGCGACGCGGCAATCCGTATCCCCTAATCGTTTGCGGCGGAGCCGCAACATCGTTTCGCCGTCAGGCGAACATCGTTTACGCGAAGCGTAACATCGTTTTCCGAAGGAAACCGCGTTCGGCGGAGCCGACTTCGTTTTCCCATCCCCTCACCCGGCTCGGCCGGGAGCTCCCCCTCCCCGCTCCGCGGGGGAAGGAGCTTTTTTTGTATGTGTCGCCTTCGGCGACACCGGCGAATACATCGTTCGGGTGCGGCGACATCAAAGGCGGCGGGGTTAAAACCCCGCCCTACGGAGTAGGGTGCATTTTGTTCATTCGGTGCACCTGATATCGTTTTCCCGCCCTTACGTTTTCGAAGAATTGTCGCCGCGGGCGACACCGCAATTCCTCATTCCTCATTCCTAATTCCTCATTGCGAGCGAAGCGAGCCCTGCCCCCTCCCCTCACCCGGCTCCGCCGGGAGCTCCCCCTCCCCACCTGCGGTGGGGGAGGGAGCTTTGCGTTTACATTATTTTATTGTTGCAAAAAACGTCGGATTATGATATAATACTATATCATACAACTGTAAAATGAGTGCTTTCGAGGAAAACCGAATGGAAGTTCGATCCGAATTGATGAATAATGAAAGCGGGACGGAAACGCGGCTCCCCGAGGTCCGGGAACGGGATGCGGGCGGCTCCGGCGCGGGATACAACGTCTTCGCCGGATGGCGCGAATGGTTCTACGGGCTCTGCCTGTTCTGCCTTACCGGCGTATTTCTTGAACTCTGTCTGCATCTGATCGCTTTCGGCAGGATAGGTAAACGGTTCGTTTATCCCCTGCTTTTTGCCGTTATGTTCGGGATACTGTGCTCGTTTATCGCTTCCTATCTTCCCAAAAAAGCGAGCCGTATCGTCTCCGTGATACTCGTTGTCCTGCAGGTGATATGGGCGGAGGTGCAGCTTGTCTATTTCTGCGCCTTCGGCAGCTTTATGTCCCTTTCGCAGGTCAAGATGGGCGGCGGCGTGTTCGCCAATTTCGGAGGGCAGATACTATACTGCATCAAGCAGAACATAGGGTTCATCCTGCTCTTTCTCCTTCCCGCTGCCGCCGCGGTATTATACGCCGTCCTGCGGCGCAGGAGCGCCGTCCGCCTCAAATGGTATCACGCGCTCTCCTCTCTCGGGGCGTTTATCGTCTGCGGGACCGCCGCGTTCCTGCTCATGTGGGTCGGACGCGGCGCCGTGACCTCGGCGTACGATATTTTTACCGATCCGAACACCTCCACCAGCCGCGGATTTGAAAACGTGGGTATGTACGCGACGACCGCGCAGGAGCTGAAATATATGATATTCGGGAGCGAAAAGTCGACAGCCGGCTTTTCCGGGATCGGACTGGGCTTGGCGGATCATTCGGACGACGGCTATTTTGAAGAGCTCGCCGCCTCGACCGACGATCCCGCCCTCAAGGAGCTCGACGAGTTCATCCCCTCCGTCCCGGTCTCGACACCCGGCAGTTATTTCGGTCTCGCCTCCGACTTCAACGTCATCACCATCTGCGCAGAGGCGTTCTCCCCTCTGTGCATAAGCGAGGAGCTGACTCCAACGCTTTACAAAATGACCCACCACGGGTTCATCTTCAACAACTACTACGGCTCCTTCCAGTCGGTCACCACCAACGGCGAATACACCATGTGCACCGGACTTATGCCCGATCTTTCGCTGAAAAAGGCGGAGTCCAGCTTCGACGCGGCGGCGTCCAACTACCTCCCCTTCTGCCTCGGGAACCTGCTGAAAGAGCGCGACTATCTGACCTTTGCCTATCATAATTACCTCGGCGAGTTCTATAACCGCAATATCACCCATCCGAACATGGGATACACCTTCAAAGCGGCGCGCAGCGGGCTTGATATCAACGTCTCGTGGCCTTCCTCCGACCTCGACATGATGAAGGCGTCGGTGGACGACTACGTCGGCTCCGGGATGCCCTTCTGCGTATACTATATGACGTTCAGCGGTCATTATCAGTACGACTGGACCAACGCAATGAGCGCCAAGAACCGCGATAAAGTCGAGGGCCTGCCCTATTCAGAAGAGGTGAAAGCCTACATAGCGTGCAACCTTGAACTGGAATACGCGCTGGAATATCTTGTCGACCGGCTGACCGAGGCGGGCGTCATGGACCGCACGCTGATCGTTCTGACAAACGACCACTATCCCTACGGTCTTAAGAAGGATCAGTACAACGAGCTCGCGGGAAAAGAGATAGACACCGTATTTGAAAAATACCGCAACAGCTTTATCTGCTACTCGACCGGCTTCGGGGACGTCGCCGTCGACGATTACTGCTGCACCGCGGACATCCTCCCGACCATACTCGGTCTGCTTGGGGTCAGATACGATTCAAGGCTGCTTGCGGGGACCGACGTGCTCTCCGACGGCGTACATATAGCCATGCTCGAAAGCAAGAGCTTTCTGACAAACGACTTCCGGTACGACTCCTCAACGGGCGAGGTCGTCTCCCACACCGGAAAGGAGATAGACCCCGATACCGTCGCGCAATACATAGGATACGTGGAAAACAAGTTCAAGTTCTCCGTCGAGGTGCTGAATTCCGACTATTACCGCCACTATTTCAAGATATCGGAAAAGGGAGAGGACCGCATCGTATTCAAGGATATCGGCGACGTTTTCGAGCAGGCTAAAGTGATGTACAACTACAGCCGCGGATATGTTGACGGTCTGTCGGAAGGGGTGTTCGGTGGCAAAGAGCCCGCGACCGTCGGCTTCTGTCTCGAATGTCTCTACCGGCTTCTTGACAGACCGGAGGTGAAGTTGAGCGAGGTCCCGGAATGGTACGGCGATCCGGATCCAAAGTCAACTCCCTACCTCGATTCCCTGCTCTGGGGAATTGAAAACGGGCTGATCGCGGAGGGCGACCGGGTGACCGGGTACGGGGATCAGCTCGACGTCGGCTCCGCGTCGCTCATCATCTACCGCTTCGCGCCGCTCGCGGGGATAAGCAGGAACGAGGACGCCGAAGTCTTCGCGCAGGCGCGTCCCGTCCACGACGAGCTCACCGACGAGGAGGTCAAGGCCATCCTCTGGGGAAGCGGTTACTGGATCATCAATTCGGCAAACGGCGATCACGTCGAGGCCGTCAGAGGATATCAGACGCCTGTCAACAGATACGATATGAACAAGTACGTTTACAATATCGCGTTGAAATATCTGAAAAAATAAAAAGAAAAACAGTCCGCGTTCCCGGATAAAGGGAACGCGGACTTGTTTAACGTCAGGCTATCTCAGCCTGTCCGCCTTGTGGTCCTCGATGACCGCAAGGCATTTTTCATAGCTTTCCACCCCGTCGGTCGCGCCGGGCGCGCGGATGACGCAGTTGGAGACGGCGGAGCCGAGCAGGACGCGCTCTTCGAGCGTCAGCCCTTTGACCGTACCGCAGACGAAGCCCGCCATGAAGCCGTCGCCGGCGCCGGTGGTGCCTGCCACGTTGTCGCAGCGGAAGGCGGGGCACTCTATATCCTCGACTATGACGCCCTGCTTGCCCAGCTTGACGCCCGCCGTGCCGACCCCCCGGGCTTTCAGGAAGGCGACCGTCGCCGCGGGATCTGTCTCGCCGGTGATCTTTACCGCCTCCTCGTAGGAGGGGATAAAGATATCGCAATAAGGCAGCGCCTCTTCTATATGGGTGAGCCACAGGTCATCGAAGGAGGCGGTGGCGTCCATCGCGGTGAGGCATCCCGCCGCTTTGGCTCTTTTGAAGAGATCGGCGAGCGTCTTGTCGCCGAGCGAGGGCAGACCGAGCGCCGAGCCGATATACAAAAGCCGCGTGTCGGCGAGCATACCGTCGGTTATCGGGCTCCCGTCGTAGGTGTAGTTCGATTTGCCGTAGTAGGCGAAGTGGCGCTGTCCGTCCGCCTCGCCGAGAACGACCGAGCAGGAGGTGGCGAGCGTGTCGGAGACCCCGACAGCCGCGCAGTCGACCCCCAGTTTTTTTGCCGCGGAGACAAGGTAATCGCCGGGAGCGTCACGTCCCACCGTGCCCGAAAGCGCGGTCTTCAGCCCCAATTTCGCGCAGTCGGCGGCGACGTTCATCGCGTCGCCGCCGACGGAAAAGGCGATATTGTCAATCTTTTGGGTATCGCCCGAAAAGATCTCGGCTGAAACGGGAGAGACGATTATATCGTACACCAAAAGTCCGGCGGACAGTATATCGTATTTCCGTTCCATACGCTTATTTATCGTAGATGTGCGGGATGGAGTCGACGTAGAGGATCTGCTTCGCCACCTGGAGAGCCTGATCGTAGGTGTACTGGCCTTCCTCGATCTTGACGGCGAAGACCTCGGCGTACATCTGCTTTATCAGCTTTGCCTTGGCGTACGCCCAGTCCATGCAGTAGGCGTCGGTGAAGAAGCCGCCCTGCTTGTTGGTCGGGAGCATATCTATACGGTCGTTCATGACCTGCTTGATGTGGACCGGGAAGAAGTTGTGCCACCAGAAGCCGTCGAGCTGGAGATTGGGCAGCTCGCGGGCGAGGGTGCACCACGCCTGATCCGCGGAGGCGGAGGAGACGTGGATCTCGAACCACAGCTCGGGATGGCGGGCGATGATGCGGGCGAGCTCGAATATCGTCTCGACGCGCATCTTGGAGCCGGTCTCGAAGGGGAGCGGCTCGGCGCCCAGCGAATACTGGACGATTATGCGCTTGCCGTGCTCGGCGTTCTTGCGGGCGATGCCGCAGAGGATCTCCTCGTTGATGTAGTTGGCGTAGACGTCGCGGTCGTGCTCGGACGGAGCGTCGCGGTGCTTGAGCGCCTCGATCATATCCTCGCGGGTGACGTCGAAGTAGTTGATATCGGTCGAGAAGTGGGACGCGTTGGATTCGACTTCATCGTAGGGGATGCGGTCGATGTAGTGCTTGATGGCGGCGTCGACGTCCTCTATCGTGCGGATCTCGCGGGTGAAGTTGTAGTCGCTCTTCTTTGCGGTGACCGGGATGGGAGGTCCGGGGATCTCCTCGTTCCAGGCGTGCTCAAGCTCGAAAAGCGGAGCGTCGTTCATGCCCCACTGTCCGCGGGTGAAGAACGCCCACTCGAGCGAGTAGTAGAACATATCGTCGTACTTGTGGCCGCGGCCGCGCCAGAGCTCGGTGGAGGTCTTTATGATGTTCGCCTTCTTTGCGATCTCCTTGGCGTGATCGTAGCCGGTGTTCTTCGACTTGATAAGCTCGTGGCAGGCGCGCCAGTTGCTTTCGTTCAGCTCCTCGTGCCAGTCGTACAGATCGGCGAGGATGGTGCGGACCAGCCAGTAGATGGAGGTCCCGCGGATGTACTTGATATACGGTACGGCGCGCTCAAGGCGGTAGAGCGCGTACTGCTCGTCGTAGCCGACGTCGATGCCGTCGGGCATACGCTCGCCGTCCGGACAGCCCGCGCTGTACAGCTCGGTGATCACCATGTGGTAGAGCAGGATGTCGTCAAGTCCGCGGGCGCAGGGATGCGCCGCGTCGATATGCGAGTGCATATCTATAAGCTCGACCTTGTTGAGATCGTCAAAAAACTTCTGAACTAACGGTTTCATAGTTTTTCTCCTGTTTATTTTAATGTTTTATTTTTCCTTGGTCAGGTCCCTTTTCTGATCCGCGTTTACTTTCTGCGGGAAAGGAACAGCTCCATCTTATGTCTTGCGACCGCCGCTCCGGCGTCGCTGCCCGCGCGGAAGAGAGAGTTGACGTTGTACTTGAAGCCCTCCGCGTTCTGTCCGTTGAAGCCCTTGCCGTAGCCGGCGATGAACTCGGTGCAGATATTGACCTTGGCTATGCCGTTCTCGACAGCCTCGGCGACCTTGTCCTCGGGAGTGCCCGATCCGCCGTGAAGGACCAGCGGGATATCGACGACAGCCGCTATCTCCTTGAGGCGGGCGATGTTTATTACCGGAGGCTTTGTGTAGAAGCCGTGAGCCGTTCCGATGGCGACCGCCAGGCAGTCGACGCCGGTGTCCTCGACAAAACGCTTTGCGTCCTCGGGACGGGTCTGCTCGTCTTCCTCGTTATTTACGTTGCCCTCGTTGCCGGCGAGCATACCGATCTCCGCCTCGAGGGATGCGCCGTACGCCTCGGCGAGCTTGCGCGCGTCGTTGGTGAGGCGGACGTTGGTCTTGTAATCGTAGGTGGAGGCGTCCATCATGATCGAGGTGAAGCCCGCCTCGAGCGCCTCCGCGCATTCGGTGAGATTGGTGGCGTGGTCGAGATGCAGAGCGACCGGGGTATGATACTTCTCCGCCGCCATCTCGGCGATTATGCGGGCGTTCTCGTAGCCGTCCATATAATCCTTCTCAAACGGTCCGACCTGGAGTATTACCGGGACCCCAAGCTCCTTGGCCTGCGAAACGACCGCTCTCGCAGAATCGTACGACCAGAATTCGAACGCGCCGATGGCGTATCTGCCCATTCTCGCGTCCTTCAGGATCTCTCTCATGGTAACAAGTGACATTTTTATACCTCTTTCGATTATCCCTTAAGGGATGATTTTCATACAAAGTTATTCTATCACATATATTCGACAATATCAAGTTTTTTTCTTAAAATAAAAAGGATATAATACCTTTATATTTTAAGGTATCGGAAGTGAAAAAATGACTGACGTTGTGATAATCGGCGGCGGAACGGCGGGACTGTCGGCGGGCATCTACGCACGGATGGCGGGACTGTCCGCCGCGATCTACGAGGCGGGCTCCACTCCGGGCGGAAATCTGTGCGGATGGGAGCGCGGCGGATTTTACGTCGACAACTGCATCCACTGGCTGACAGGCACAAATCCGGCGGCTGACTCATACCGGATGTGGGAGGAGCTCGGCGTACTCGGCGGCGTGGAGATCATACAGAACGAGACCCTGTACACCTGCGAATACCGCGGCGAGAGGCTATCGCTTTCCTGCGATCTCGAAAGGCTGAGGCGGGATATGCTCTCCCTTTCCCCGGAGGACGCGAAGGAGACCGAGCGCTTTATCCGCGCGGTCCGTCTTGCGCAGGGCGCGAGCGGCGTCGCGGGCAAGGGTCACGACCGCGGCGTCACCCCTTCCCTTCTTTTACGTTCCGCTCCCGCGGCGATCCGCTGCTGGCGCATGACCGCGGGCGAGCTAGCGGCGCGCTTTCGCCATCCGCTTATCCGCGAATTTCTCGCGGGACTGCTGACCGAACGCTTCGGCGCGCTCGCTCTGCTCGTGGTCTTCGCCACCTTTACCGGTCAAAACGGAGGTCTGCCGCGCGGCGGCTCGCGCGCCGCCGCGTCGAGGATGGCGGAGAGGTTCGTCTCGCTGGGCGGCAGGCTGTACGTCGGAAAAAAGGCGGTAAAGCTGGAACGGCGGGCGGAAAAGATCTTCTCCGCGCGGTTTGCCGACGGGACGGAGGCGGAGGGCGGGAGCTTTGTCGTCACCGCCGATCCCGCCCGCGTTTTCGGGTCGATGGTCGACCTGCCGATGCCGCGAAAGCTGGCGAAGATGTACTCCGATCCGCGGCTCTTCCGCTTTTCAAGCGTGCAGTGCGCCTTCGCCTGCGAGGGGACCGATCTACCGTTCCGCGGCGACTTCATATTTGAGCTCGGGAGCGACGGCGCCGCTCTCGGCGCCCGGCGGCTCGTCCTGCGCGAATTCTCTCACGAGCCCGAATTCTCGCCCGAGGGAAAAAGCCTCATCGAAACGATGACCTTTATCGACGAGGAAGCGTCGCTTATGCACATTAGCCGGAGCGCCGACCGGGAAAAATACGCCGAGAGCAAGCGCAGAATAGCCCGGGATACGCTCGGCGCGATAGTCTCGCGCTTTCCCGGGCTCGACGGAAGGCTGACCCCGCTGGACGTATGGACTCCGGCGACCTACCGGAGATTTACCGGAAGCGAGGCGGGAACGTATATGAGCTTCGCCTTTACGAAAAAGTATCTGCCGGTCATGAAAAAATGCCGGGTGCCGGGGACCGAGAACCTGTACCTCGCCGGGCAATGGCTGCAGCCGCCCGGCGGACTGCCCATCGCCGCCAAAAGCGGACGCCGCGCGATAGAGGAGATAATCGAGTACGATTTTTGACGGGTCGTTTTTTTCGTCAGTCACGCGGTTCGCGCGGCGGCGCGCCCGAAAGGCGCCCCCCGGCAAGACCGAGGTTCCTCGAGGTCCGTGAGAAAAAACGGGTCACCCTCCCCGCTTCGCGTGGGAAGCAGCTTTTCATATTTATTTATATAATAGATAAGGTGCCGAAACGGAGTTCCGGCACCTTGCGTTTTAAATATTTTCGTTTCCGACGGAGGAGGAAACACCGAAATTTCTAATTTCTAATTTCTCATTCCCCATCGTCCGGCTCCCAGAGGGGGGAGTGTTCGCCCTCCTGGTATTCGACCACGGAATACTGAACGTACGAGCCCCGCTCTCCGAGCGTGGCGCCGTCATTGGGGCACAGCCCGGTACTGCAGAAATTGTCGCGTTTGAACTCGTATTCGAAGCAGTTGGTGCCGCAGACGGGGCACTCGACCGTATAAACGGTGGATCCTTTGAGCTTGGGAACGAGGATATGCCATTCGCCGCATTTCTTGCAGACCTCTTTGAGCTTTCCGAGATACGCGCCGGTGTGGTCGTCGTAAACGTCCTCGATGTTTACGCCTTTATCGCATTCGTGACCGAGCGGGTTGAGATCGGAATCGTATCTCGCCTGGCAGACGTCGCAGAGATAGTGCTCCGTTCCGTAGGTGATACAGCCGGGCTCGTCTACCGAATCCAGCTTAAAGGAATGGATGTGGTCGAAGCTCCCCGCCGAGATGAGTCCGAGGAAATCGAGCTTGTCAGCCACGAGCGAGGCTACGATCTGGTTCATTATCGGATTGCCGTGGAGTCCGTCGCTGCAGAGCAGGGACGGCGGGATGCCCTCTCCGTCGAGCGCGTCGAGGTCGGCCTGCGTCGGGGTGAGGCCCGCGTCGGTAAGTCCGTTCTGGCGGAGATGGTCGCGCACGTCGAGATAGTTCTCGCCGTACTCGGAGCGCATGGTCGAATTGATGGTGACTATGGGGGTGATCATCCTTTCGGCGGTAAAGCCGATAGAGATGAACCTGTCGATGACGTCGCAGAATTCGATCATTCCGCGCTGGATCTCGATGATCTCCTCGATATTATCGGGGTTTGCGAAATCGTTGCTTCCCGACCAGATAACTATGATATCGCTCGATCTGCGATCCTCCATCGCGTGTGTGACGAGACGGGTCAGTCTTGTCAGACGGACGGGCTCGCCCTCTTCCTCGCGTACAAAGTAGAACTTCTTGCCGCCCTGACGGGGTCCTTCGATCTTGAGCTCGCCCTTGACGCCGTTGATATAAACGGGGTTGATCGAGTCGTCGGCGGAGCACTGGAGGTTGCGGGAGTTAAATCCGAACTCCGACGGATTGTGCTCGTCGTCGACGAGAGTGAGCCGGACGGGGGTCTTATCGGCGGGGATGGTCACGGGGAGGATATAGGTCGGGATCGAGCCGAGACGGAGGGCGATCTGTTTCGCGGTATCGCTGCTGATGCCGTAGTTGATCACCTCGTAATCGGTGAGCTCCTTAAGATAATCCGGGTAGGAGAGCCCCTTCCTTACGCCCCAGCCTTCGGTAAGACTGTCGCCCCAGCAGACTATGCGCGGGGTGTCGGACTGCTTGATCCGGAGCTTGTTGGCGTAACTGTTGTCCGGCTTGAGCGCCCCGTTTTCCTTAACGTAGTGCAGATTGTAGAAAAGCTGCGCCGCCTCGGCGCGGGTGGCGTTGTTCTTGGGGTTGAGCTTTCCGTTCTGATCGCCGGAAAGGAATCCGTTTTTGACCGCCCAGCCCATCGCGGTGCGCGCCCATTTGCTTACGGAGCCGCCGTCCGGGAACTGGGAGAGCTCGATATCGTTATTCGGGAAGTAGTTCTCTATCCCGTCGTAATCGCAGAGCTTCATCATCATCAGCGCGAGCTGTTCGCGGGTCACGTTGACGTTCGTGCCGAAATACCTGTCTCCGAGTCCGACGGCAAGCTCGTTATCCACCGCCCAGGCGACCGCCTTGGTGTACCACTTGCCCGGCTTTACGTCGGTAAAGTCGGGGGCGACGCCGGCGTATTCCGAAAGATCGGCTCCGCAGACGCGGGCGAAAATGAGCACCGCCATAGCGCGGGTGAGCGGAGCGGACGGCGAGAAGGTGTTGTCCCCCGTACCGGTCATAAGTCCGTGCTCCACAACGTATCTGACCGCCGTTATGTACCACGCGCCGGGCTTCAGATCAATCAGATCTTCCACTCCCGCGGCGCTTGGGGTGGCGGCGGGGACGATCATGGCGACGCAGAGAAGCACCGCCGTCAAAATCGAAGTCAGCTTTTTCATTTGGGTTCCTCCAATATTTTATAATCGTGCTTTTTTAAATCGAATTCAAGACGCTTCGCCGTGAGATCGGCGGCGTCAAAAAGCTCGGTGAGATGGGTGACGAGGAGATATCTGATCCTCTCCTCCGGCAGTACGGTGAGTATGCCGTGAAGCGCGCGGGTCCCCTCCCCGTACTCGGTCGACTGGAACGGCTCGTTCATGAGTATGAGCGAACCGCGTCCGGCGCGGGACAGCGTGTCCGACATCGCGCGGACCTCACCTTCAAATCTGCCCGCCGTATCGCCGGGGGTGAAGTCCTCCTCGGCGGACGAGAAGTGGGAGTATATGCCGCGCACCGGCGTGAGCGCCGCGGCTTTCGCGGGGATGGGCAGTCCCGCCTGGCACATGAGGTACGCCGCGCCTGCCGAACGCAGGAATGTGGTCTTTCCCGCCCCGTTCTCGCCGCGGATGAGCAATCCGGCGTCGTCCGCCGAGAGCTTGAGGTCGCAGGGGACGACGTTGTCCTGTACGGCGAGGAGGCGGAGGTCGTAGAGGCTATCTATTTCCGTCCCGCCGTCCGTTCTGAGCTCGGGATAAACGCAGATCCCCTTGCTTTCAAGGAAAGAAGCGTATTTTAGCGCGCTCCGGTAGAAGCAGAGCTCGCGCGAGAGTCCGTACATTTCAGAGTAGATCCGGTCGGTGACCCCGGACAGCACGCAGTCGAGATGATACATCGCGTCCGCGGCGAGCAGAGCCGCGTCCGCTTCGGTCTCGCCGCCCGCCGCGTCCGGCTTTTTCTTTGAAAAAACGGATATTTTACGAGACTTCTTTTCCGAAAGCGGGAAGACGTCGGCGATCTCGGCTGACGTCTTCTCCAGATCGTAAAAGGTGTTGATCTTCAATTCGACGCCGTGGGTCTCGGGCGAGGTCCCGCGGAATTTGTCAGCCGCGGCGGTGAGCTCGGTCAGCGCCCCGTCCTTTGAAAGCTCCAGGCAGCGGTCCCGCAGACGGCGAAGTCCCTCCGATTTCGCGCCGTCGCCTATCGCGTCGGCGATGTCGCGCATAAACGAAAGCAGCGTGCCGGGGAAGACCGACGTCGCCTTGACCGACGCCCACGCCGCCGCAAGCGACGCCTCCGCGCTCCCGCGGTCGGGACGGCGCGGCGCGGCTCCGCCGCGCATCTCCACCCAGTCTCCGCGCAGTCTGTCGTACCTGCCGAATACCTTGTCGAGCCGGTCGTAAAGACCGGCGTCGGCGAGCAGATCGGACAGTATCCCGCGCCTGTATTCTATGTTCTCCGCATTCGTGAGCGGGTATGAGATGATCTCCGCGAAATACTCGCTCCCCGCGCCGCATATGCGCTCGAGCGTATCGTCCAGCCGCAGGTCGCTCACCGCGGACGACGGGTCGTCCCGCTCCGGCTTCTTATAGAGGAGAGAATACTTCATACGCCGTCCTCCTCCCTCTCGGCAAACCGCGCGCGCAAAGCGCCGGGAGTGAGCCCGTATTTTTCGATAAGATCGGTCGCGCGCGCCCCCTCGGTGTTCTCCGCGCGGACGATGCGGTAGGTACGCGCGCTTCCGTTAGTCTCGCACACAAGAGAGCCGACGCCCGGGACCTTGACCCCCGCCGTATGCGTCACGTAAACGCCGAACGCGCCGCGGCGGAGCAGTTTTGCCGCGTAATCCTCTATCGCGCGGCGGGATCTGAGCTCGTTTGTCGAGGAGAAGGTCTCGTTGAAAAGGACCAGCGGGCTGACCGCCGTCTGTTCGAGTATGCGGTCGGCGCGGCGGATCGCTCCTTCAAATCTGCCCTCACCTATATAATCCTCGTCCTGCGGGAAATGGGTATACACTCCGTCTATCCCGCCTATCGTCAGGCTCTTAGCCGCCGCCCTCGCTCCGGATAGCGCGAGCAGGACGTTGGCTCCGACGGCGCGAAGATAGGTCGTTTTACCGCCCCCGTTTGCGCCCGAAAGGAAGAAAAGAGGCTCCTTTTCGGTGAGGAATATGTCGTTGGGGACGATATTCGTCTCATCTTTTCCGATAAGGGTCAGGTCGTAGGCGCTTTCGGCGACTATCTCACGCCTGTCCGAAAATTCCGGCGTACAGAGCGGGATGCCGAGCTCCGTCAGCTCGTCCTCCAGAGAGAGTATCCTGAAAATGAATTCAAATTCAGCAGAATACTCGGTTGTTTTTTCATCGAAAAAGCCGTTGTATTTTTCGTAAAACGCTCTTATCTCCTTCAACAGGTCCGGATAGAGCGCAAGCATCTTTCCGGCAAACGCGTCGGATACCCGCTCGCTCAGCGTTCCCTCGTCGTCCGCGCCGCCGAGGAACAGATCCCCCGTATCGTCGCGGATCCGCTCGCAGATGCGGTCAAAAAAGCTCCCGTCCTCCAGCGCGCCGTCGGAAAAACCTCCAAGCGAATTCCACCTGTAGACGAACGCCGCTCCGGGAAGAAGCTCTCCGAGACGTCCCGCCTCCGCTTCAAACTCCGGAAATCCGTCTCTTTTGCGGTAAGCGCGGAAAAAGTCCGCGAACCTGCGCAGGAAAAACCCGCGCGCCTCAAGCTCCGAAGCCTTCCCGCAGAACCTGCAAAACTCTATGCATAAGTAAACGTAAACAAGCGCCCTCGCGTCGCCCGACCGCCCCCGGCATACCTTCATCAAATATGCCGCTTGCCCGATCGCGTCCGCGATATCGCGTACCGGACCGGATACAATCCCGCCCTGCGAACCCGCGTCAAGCTTTCGCACTTCGTCAAAAAGCTCGCGCCGCCTGACTACGTCGCCGACCGGGCAAAGCCCGGACATTACGCCGGTCACACGCCCGCCGTCTTCATAGTCAAGCAGATTATCAAGTTTCAGATCCCAAAAGACCTCCATCGGCACGTCGCCGCGCCGCGGCGCCCCCGTAAATAAAAGCGACGGGAACGCTTGTCCTTTCAATTCCATTATAACAGATCTTTCTCCGTTATCATATGTTATTTATTTCCGAGGGGAACTTTTCAGAGAAAAGCTTTCCCTTGCCCGTCAGGGACGGATCCCGGCGCGCCTGAAAGGGCGTATTTGCGGCATCTTTGCGATTGTCGTCCTCGGCCGGTACCTACCGGCCTTCGTCCTCCGCACGCAAATCTGCTCGCAAAGTACATCCCTTTCAGGTCGAAGAGTTTTGACGGAGCGGGACGACGCGTCCGGAAAGGCAAAAGCCGAAGGCAATATAAGATATTGTCAAGGCTTTTAACGCAGACGGGGTGCCGCCCCGCCCGTCAAAACCGCGCCTTGATCCGTTCCTGACGGGCACTCCCCTCAAAAGCTTTTTACAATGGTTC
>JAFSSR010000053.1 GCA_017450885.1 Clostridia bacterium
AGGATGGTGTCGTCGACCGCCGTCATGTCGAGCAGGTCGGAGACGGTGGTGTAGCTGCCGTACTGCTTGACGGGAGCCTCGATGGAGGTGACGGTCACGCTCTCGCCGTCGGGGGTCACGCCCTCGGTCAGCGGAGTGGTCGCCTTCGCGTAGGTGTTGAACTTGCGCCACTCGACCTTCTTGCCCTTGCCGCCCGGCAGGAACTTGGTCTTTGCGAACTGGTTGAAAACGAGGTTTGCGCGCACGTTTTCGAGCAGCTCGGTGTCGTAGTAGGTCTTCATTTCGTCGGAAAGTCCGCTTTGAGTGGTCACGTTGGTGTTGGGTTCGCTCATGTTTTTTCTCCTTTACTTAAAGGTTATTCTTTCCCCGCGGATAAGTCGGCGCCTGACGTCCAGACGCTCCTCGTCGGTCAGGTGCGCGGGGTCGCGCCTGACCGGCGGCGCGGCGGTGCGCGCCATCCCTCCCTCGGAGGGCCGGGCAAGGTTGGCTGAAAGCATGGCGGACGCCGCGGCTTCGGCTTCGCGCCGGGCGACGGCGACAAGCGCCGCCTCCCGCTCACGGCGGTGGACCGCGTCGTACGCCGCGATCACACCCTCCGTCGCCGCCAGCCTGACGAACCGCGGATCGGCCATCTCCCGCTCCATGTCAAAGCCGGGGATCACCCTTTCGGCAAGCGATATGTCCGCGGCGATCCGGGAAATAAGCGCGGCGGGAACGGGCGAGTCACAGCCGTCGGACGCATCGCAGTCGCCGGACGATACTTCAACCGTGTCGCTGTCTGCGCCGCACGACCCTTCAGCCGTTTCGTTTTCGTCGCCGAACGATACTCCAACCGCCTCGCAAAGCTCCTTCCCCCGCGTAAGCGGGGAGGGGGAGCTGTCGCCGTCAGGCGACTGAGGGGAGGGGCTCCCATCGCCGGACGATACTTCAACCGCGTCGCTCCTGTCGCCGGCGGAGCGGGCGTCCGTACGATCGTCTTCTATCACGGAAACTGCGGACGGGGGGACCGGCGCCACGCCGGCGGAGCGGGCGTCCGTTCGATCGTCTTCTATCGCGGAAACTGCGGACGGGGGGACCGGCGCCACGCCGGATGACGTTTCTTTTTTCATAAAAACCTCCTGAAATAATTCTTGACAACGCAAGACTGTTGTGATATAATCTTTAGGCACAAAAGAATACGCCAGCGTGGCTCAGTGGTAGAGCAGCTCATTCGTAATGAGCGGGTCGTGGGTTCGATCCCCACCGCTGGCTCCAAAAACCGTGTTTGCCCATTCGGGCTAACACGGTTTTTCTATGTTAAGGTGGGGATCGAAAAGGGGGTAGCGCGAGCAGCGCGAGCGTTAGCAACGATCCGGGGGATCGTTGCGGCCCCCGAGGGCGTGTCGGGGCGTGACTACGCCCCGAGCGATCCCCACCGCGGAGCTCGCTTGCTGAACGGGCTAATAAAAAAGCAGCCCGCACTACGGATACTGCGGACCGGGAGACCGGCGGCACGCCGGCGCGAGCAGTGATATCGCGCTTCGCGCGGTGATATTTGCCTGCGGCAAATGATATCCGACTTCGTCGGGTGATATCCGCGCATACGCGCGGGTGAACGCATCCAGTCCCGTAAGGCGATCCCGCAGCCTTCTATGTCGCCGCACCCAAGCGTTGTCATTGCGAGGAGTACCGGCGTGGCCAGATCATATAATTCGCAGTATGTTCGAAGCGGACGTATCGCTTACTTGCACGCTCCACCGAGCGACGCGGCAATCCGCTTTTCCTTATCGTTTACGCGAAGCGTAACATCGCTTTACGCAGGAAACCTCGTTTACGCGGAGCCGACTTCGTTTTCCCCTCCCCTCACCCGGCTCCGCCGGGAGCTCCCCCTCCCCGCTTCACGGGGGAAGGAGCTTTGCGTGAACGCCGTTTGGGATGGACGACCTCGAAGGCAGCGGTCCCGCCCTACGAAGTTTGGTGCAGTCACCCCGCGCGTCAGCGCGGATTTAGCCGAGCCCACGGCTCGATTTAGCCCGGCGCCAGCGCGGATTTAGCCGACCGCATCGCGGCGATTTAGCTGACCGCAGTCTCACTGCCTCACCTGGGTCGCGGCTCTGGCGTTTTCACGGGCGCGGGCGACGATGGGATGCTCCATGCGGGCGTTCAGCGCGGCGTTCTTTTTCAGCTTGGAAGAGATTATTCCCTTTCCCGCCCGGTTTCCGGGCGCGTTTTCTCCGTCCCCCTCCATGAATTCTTCCGCCGACTGAAGGTAGTTTTTGACTATCGTCTCGGCGACGCGGTCCTTGTCGGTGAAGTCCATCATATCGAGAGCGGCGAGGGCGACGCGCTCGTTGCCGGGAGAGAAAAATCCCGCTGCGAGGAGCTGCAGGGCGAGCTCGTTCTGCGCCATCTTGGTGTAGGGGGTCGCCCTCTGCGGGTCGACGCGGACGTCAAAGACGGGCAGGCGGTACCCGCCTGCATAGGGCTGCGGAACGAGGCGGGAGTTGTCGTAGCGGACGAAGCTCTCGGAGGAGTACTCCGGAGCGGGGAGCCCGGGGGCGCCGATCGCCGCGTCGCGGCCGCGGATCATGAACCATCGCGGCAGACCGTAGAACTGCCTGATCAGCTCGATGCACATAAGAATGAGGCGGCGGTAGGCGTCGTACGCCATGAGATTGGCGTCGCGCGAGATCTTGCCGGACGCCTCCTGAAGGGCGGCGATGGCGCTCGCGGCGGTAACGCCGCCGGCGACGCCGCCGTTAGTGACGTCGCGGTTGCCTGTTACCTCTTTCAGCTCGTCTATCTTGCTGTTCAGCAGTCGGAGCGCCACCTCCGGGAAGGGGGCGACGCGGATCTGCCGGATGGAATCCTCGCCGAGGTTGCCGCCGACGTGGACGAGATCGCTTTCGGGATCGGCGAACTCGGTCTCGGAGACGCTCCCGTCCTCGCGGACGAAAAAGCGGGGCTTGGCGCCGAAGGCGGCGTTCTTGACCAGCGCCTGATTGAGCACGTCGATCTGCTCCTGATACTGTCGCCCGACGTCGCAGTATCCGTAGCCGGCGATCGACCCCTCCACCGGGAAGAGCGGCTGGACGATAAAGGGGTACATCCCGTGGTCGTAAATGCCGTTGGGGAATGCCGCGGGATCGGCCTCGGTCGAAAAGAGGAGCTCGTCTCCCACGAACTGCGCCAGGTGGACGATCACCCGTCCGCCGCGGCGCTTTTTATAGTACCAGTCGACCAGCACCGAGCTCTCGGACGTGTCCCAGGAGTCGTCGCGGCGGTAGCTGCGAAGCGCGCGTTTCGCGCCGTGCAGCCTGCCCTCGAGCCGCGGCCAGCGGGCGATCAGCTCCTCGTCGGGGGTCAGAGTCTCGTAAAAGACGTTCTCCGAGTCCTGTATGTCGGTCACGCCCGGCTGCCACGAAAGGCGGAGCAGATCGACCTCGCGGATGGCGATGTCGCCGAGCCCGCCCAGCGCCCCGCCGTCCCAGAAGCAGCCGTAGACGCCCGTTCCCTTTTTGAGCAGCGCCCACCAGTGGTCGCTGTAGACCCGCAGGAAGTCGTTGCGCTCGAGGATGACCGGAAGCACGTCGGTCAGCATCTTCGCCTCAAGGCGGTCGTCCGGCATACGCGGACGAACGTTCGGCTCGGGATAACCGTCCATCGCCTCCGCGTGCTTGGAGGTGATGCAGTTCCAGAGCTGAGCTCCGGCGTACATCGGATCGGTCTTCGATCCGACCGTGCGCCGGGTGGTGTTCCACTGGCGAAGCTTCCACCACTCCTCCGATTCGATCAGCCGCCCGTCGAGGCTCGCCTTGCCGCGCTTGTACTTGGCGAGGAT
>JAFSSR010000054.1 GCA_017450885.1 Clostridia bacterium
AAGGGATGGTGGCCTGTCCGAGGCGGTAAAGCCTGCGCGACGACGGGGGAGAGAGCATGATCCCGAAGCCGAGCTCTCGAAGCAGAGTGTGCCAGAAGGGAAGCAGCTCGTACATATTGAGACCCATAGGGATCCCTATGGTCTCGCGGCGACCTTCGACGTTTCCGTATCTCGACAGCAGGGAACGCTTGTACTCGTAAATATTGTAGGCGTTGCCCGACGCTTTTCCGGTCACGGGCTTGTCGCAGCGGTTGCCGCCTATGAACCTGCTCCCGTCGTCAAACGTGTTGACGGTCAGTTTGCAGGCGTTGGTGCATCCGCGGCAGGTCACCGCCTTGACCTCGTGGGTGAATTTTTCGAGAGCTTCCTTTGATAATGTCGCGCTCGGTTTACCTTCCGGTCTGTTGTGCTTTGCCCAGAGCGCAGCGCCGAAAGCGCCCATGACTCCGGCAAGCTCCGGACGGGTGACTTTATATCCGATCTCCTGCTCAAAAGCGCGGAGAACGGCGTCGTTCAGGAAGGTACCGCCCTGTACGACGATATGCTTTCCGAGTCTGTTGGACCCGGAGATACGTATGACCTTGTACAGCGCGTTTTTTACGACGCTGACCGACAGTCCGGCGGAGATGTTGGGGACCGAGGCTCCGTCCTTCTGCGCCTGCTTTACGGACGAGTTCATAAAAACGGTGCAGCGCGAGCCGAGATCGACCGGTCTGTCGGCTGTGACGGCGAGCTTAGCAAAATCCTTTATGTCGTAACCGAGGGCGGCTGCAAACGTCTGCAGGAAGGACCCGCATCCGGAAGAGCAGGCTTCGTTAAGGAAGATGTCGTCTATCGCTCCGTCTTTAATACGGAAGCACTTTATGTCCTGACCTCCTATGTCGATTATGTAGTCCACCTTGGGATCGTACTTTTCCGCGGCGGTAAAATGCGCTATCGTCTCGACTATACCGCAGTCGATATGGAAAGCGCGTTTGATGATCTCCTCGCCGTATCCGGTGCAGGCGGAGCCGGCGATGATTGCGTAGGGAAATCTGTCGTAGATTTCCGTAAGGATATCCTTTACGAGCGGGACGGGATTTCCGCTGTTCCGCATATATTTAGTAAACACCACTTCTTCAGCGGAGTTGATGACCACCGCTTTGACCGTGGTCGATCCCGCGTCTATCCCAATATAGGCGAGCCTGTCGGCGCAGAGGGACTCCGAGGTAAGCCGGACCTTGTCCTTATGATCGTTTACGAACCTTTCGTACTGTTCACGGTTTTCAAAGAGGGGCGGGCATGCGCGGAAGGAATTGTCCCCCTTGTATTCGCCGATCTTTTCGGAAAGGGACGCGATATCGAACTGCCTGTCGGCGTGGAGAGCGGCGCCTATAGCCACGTAATAGAGAGAATTTTCGGGACATATTCCTTCGAGCTTGAGCTCGCGGTCGAAGGCGGCGCGAAGCTGACGGAAAAAGGTGAGCGGACCGCCGAGATAAACAACTCTTCCTTTGATCTCCCGCCCTTGAGAAAGTCCGGCGATCGTCTGATTGACGACGGCGGCGAAAATGCTTGCGGAGATATCCTCACGTCTCGCGCCCTGGTTTAAAAGCGGCTGGATATCGCTTTTGGCGAAAACGCCGCAGCGTGAGGCGATGGAATACCGCTTGACGCTGTTTTTCGCAAGCTCGTCCATCTCGCCAGGGGTGACGTCGAGAAGGGTCGCCATCTGGTCGATGAAAGCGCCGGTCCCGCCCGCGCAGCTTCCGTTCATACGGACCTCCTGCGCTCCGGAGACAAAAAGGATCTTGGCGTCCTCTCCGCCGAGCTCAATAATAACGTCCGAGTCCGGGATGTACTTTTTTACCGACGTCCTTGTAGCGTAGACCTCCTGGACGAACGGAATTCCGATACTTTCCGCAAAGCCCATTCCCGCCGATCCCGTAACGCATATGGCGGGCTTTTCATCGGGAGATATATACCAGGCGGCCTCCCGGAGCATTTCCGCGCTTTTTTCCGCGATAAGGGAAAGGTGTCTTTCGTACTTTGAATATATGATTTTACCGCTGTCGTCGAGCACGACGCATTTCAGCGTTGTGGATCCAACGTCAAGTCCGATTTTTATCATTGATTTTCCTCAAAAATGTTTGCTGTATATTCTATTATATCATTATTTTTATGTTTCTTCATCAGTTTTTGACGTTTATTGAGGTTTCTCTTCAAAAATTTACATTGTGTTTACATTTAAAAACGAAAATACTATTATAATATTATGGTATGCACTATGTTCACGGTTTGTTCATATTAGGGACATAATGCGGTTGTATAATTAATCTATTGTATTTTTCCGAAAGGATTTTAACAACAACAATGGGAAACGCTCAGAAAAAAGTTAAAAAGAACACCGAAATCAAAAAGAAGACAGTGGTCAAAAAGGACGCCGATACTTCCAAGTTCAACGCCGTTCTCATCACTCTGGCGGCCGTCCTTGCGCTCGCTATGGTGATCGGCGTTATCGCCGCCGTGATCTCCGGCGTAAAGAGCAAGAACGCTGCTCCCGGCGAGCTCGTCTCTATCGAGAGCAAGCATTATGAAGTCACCAACGGAATGCTTTCTTATTTCCTGTATTCCGATTATTATTCTACCATCGGCGGTCAGAACGGAGCGATCTTCACTTATTATTACGGGCTCGATGTCACTAAATCCCTTAAAAATCAGGAGTGCAAGATCAACTCTTCCTCCGACGGTCAGACTATGACCTGGTTCGACTATTTCCTCTCCAGCACCGTTAACGGCATCGACAACAGCCTTCTTTTCTGCGAAAAGGCGTATGAGACCGGCACCAAGCTTGACGACCACGATCTCGCCGACGTCGAGGAAAGCATAGACGCGATCAAAAAGAGCGCCGAGGACGGCGGATACAACTATGAGGAATATCTTGCCTATATGTTCGGCGAAGGCGTTGTCGAGGACGACATCCGCGACGCTCTCAAGCTCCGCACGCTTGCCAACAAGCAGTACAAGCTCGATCAGGAAGCCATAACTTATACCGATGAGGAGATCGAAGCGGAATACAAGAAGGACGTCAAGAAGTATCAGTACGTCGACTATCTCGCCTACACCGTTTCCGCCGATTATCCCGAGGATACGGAGGATACCGAGGGCAGGACCGCCGCTGAAGAGGCCGCAAAGGCTCTTGCTGACGCTCTTGCAGGCGTAAAGTCCGAAGAAGAGTTTAAAAATCTTGTAAAAGAATATCTCGAAAAAGACAACGAAAAGCTTGAAAAGCCCCTTACCGACGATGAGATAAAATCAAAACTCGACGCTCTCAAGGTCGAAGCAAGCGGCTATAGCGAGGACAGCGATCTTTCCAAGTGGGCGTTCGACGATGAGCGCAACGAAGGCGACACCACCGTCATCAACGGCGACGGAGGAAAGTACAACGCATACTTCCTTCTCAAGCCCGCGTACAGATATGAATATACTACGAAGAACGTTCGCCATATTCTCATAAGCGAGACCTCCACCGACGAAAAGGCTCTTGAGCTCTCAAAGAAGAAGGCGCAGGACGTCCTCGACAAGTTCAACGCCACATCGAAGACCGAGGAGGATTTCGACGCTCTTGCCAAAGAGTATAACGACGACGGCTCCAGCCTCTATGAGAACGTCCTTAAAGGACAGATGGTCTCCGAGTTCAACGACTGGATATATGACGACGCCCGCAAGGCAGGCGATACCGATATAGTAAAGACCGATTACGGTTATCACGTTATGTACTTCGTCGGCGACGGCAAGCTCGCATGGCAGGCTCAGGTCAACTCCGATATGGTCTCCGCCGCTCTCAACGCCCTGATGGAAGAGTACGCCGAGAAGTATGAGATAAACTTCGACAGAGATCTTCTCTACAGACTGTCCGGCTTTACCATGTACTCAAGGACCGCGCCCGCTTCTTCCAAGGCCGCGGACACGACTCCCGCGAGCGACACGACTCCCGCGAGCGACACGACTCCCGCGAGCGACACGGCTTCCGTGACCGACACGGCTCCCGCGAGCGACACGGCTCCCGCGACCGATACGGCTCCCGCGAGCGACACGGCTCCCGCGACCGATACGGCTCCCGCGACCGATACCGCCGAAGGAACGACCAACGGCTGATAAACTACTTTACGATCATAAGATAAAACCCGGACCGGACTTCGGCCCGGGTTTTCTTAAAAATAATCATTGACATATCATTTATCAGGTAGTATAATTTTCGTTTGGATAGTATTTCAATGTAATGGTGGAGAACGATGACCGGAAGAAAAAAAGCGCTTGGGATAATAATGGTACTTACAGCGGGGATCTTGTGGGGGAATACCGGCGTATTCGTCAAGATCCTGACCGGACGCGGAGCGAGCGCGATGACCGTCAGCGTGCTCCGTCTCGTCATTACTTTTATATTGATGTCGTTATTTATCCTCATATTCGACCGTTCGTTTTTCAAGGTCAATCCGAGGTGCATTCCGTACTTCATCCTTACCGGCGCGGTCGGGATGGTGGGAAGCAGCCTGTTCTATTTTTATTCCATCCAGCAGACCTCCATGGCCGTGGCGGCAGTGCTCATGTACACCTCTCCCACGATCGTTATGCTGCTGTCCCTCGCGGTATTCAAGGACAAATTCACCTGGCGTCATCTGCTGTGCTGTCTTCTCGCGTTTTTCGGCGCCGCGCTTACGACCGGACTTCTTTCCGGCGGAGCGGAGTATTCGCTCAAGGGGATAATGTTCGGCTGTCTCGCCGGGGCAAGCTACGCGCTGTACAGCGTCGGTTCCGGTCTCGCTTTGCGCAAAGGATGCAGTCCGATGACGATATCTCTCTATTCGTTCGCCTTCGCCTCTGTCACGATACTGATAGCCGGAGACGTTCCCGAGCTGATCCGCACGGTCGCCGCCGACCCGGTCATACTTCCGATCTCCGCGGCGCAGGCTCTCGTCACCTGCCTCCTTCCTTACGTTATATATACGCTCGGAATTAGATATACAGGTCCTTCTAACGCCTCTATCATGTCTACGATAGAGCTCGTCGTCGCTACCCTGATCGGATTTTTCGCATTTGACGAGAATTTGTCCGTTTTAGGCGTTTTCGGCATCATCCTCGTTATAGGATCTATCGTCGTATTAAATCTTCCGCATAGGAAAAATAACGGATCTCTGCCGGAAGACGGAAAAAATACAGAAGAATAGCAAAAGAAAAAGAGCCCGAATGAGCTCTTTTTCTTAATCATATTAAATATGCCGGATCATCCTTCGAGGCAGAGCTTGATAAGATCGTCTACCTGAGCGGTCGCAAGGCACTCTACCGTGTCGGCCCCGCCGTAATAGATCTTGACCTCTCCGTCGTCCTCGAGAATGAGGGCGCCGGGGAAGATGACGTTCTGTCTGAAGCCCTCGTCCGTTTCGTACGGACGGTCGGGCGCTAAAAGGGGCTTTTTGTACATACCGATGATCTTTGTTGGATCTTCGAGGTCGAGGATCATTATCCCGGCGAAATAGCGGCAGTCCCAATGGGGTTCCCACCCGTTCTTTCCGCGCGTCGGATCTATGTCGACGGCGTGGAAGGTGGCGAGCCATCCATTTTCGCACTTTATCGGAGGGGCGGCAGGACCTATCTTGTCGTTAGCGAAGGGGACCTGCCTCTGGTCGAGCACCACCTTGGAGTCGCCCCAGAAGCGCAGATCGCGCGAGCGTGAGCACCACACGTCATAGCAGCCGTTGTCCTCGCCGAACATAGCCATCGGACGTTCGAGACGGTAGTAATACCCGCCGATCTTCTCCGGGAAAAGGACCATGTTCCTGTTGTTGGGGACCGACATGCTTATGACGTTGATCTTTTCGAAATTATCGTCTATCTCCGCTATCGCGCCGTATATGCCGTGTCTCGCGTCGCACGCCATCGTGATATACGGCTTTCCGTCTATCACCGCGATGCGCGGATCGTAAAATCTGCGGAGCTCGCGGGCGGTTTCGGCTTTCGTCTTCTCGCTGTCGAGCAGATGCAAAGGCCTTACCTTCCATCCGTCAATTCCGTTGTCGCTTATCGCCACGTCGACGGAGGTGAAGGGAATACACCTTTCGCGGAGGAACTGCTCCGGATTTGTTCCGTAATCGTTGCGGAACACCATGATGTATTTGCCGTTGAACTTCGTGACTCCGGCGTTGAAAACGAGGTTGGAGTCGAACGGCATATCCT
Organism: Clostridia bacterium; assembly: GCA_017450885.1. Lineage (GTDB taxonomy): Bacteria > Bacillota > Clostridia > Oscillospirales > CAG-272 > RGIG3438. The sequence continues at coordinate 6,214 of JAFSSR010000054.1, forward strand.
CGCTTGTAAGTATCGGGCGGTCGAGCTTCTTTATGCAGGGCGCGCTTTCAATAAACGGCGTTACTCTGGGCATCGCTTTGACCTCCTGTCATTCGCCGCCTTCAAGGCAGAGCTTGATAAGATCGTCTACGTTTGCCGTGCAGACGCACTCGTAGCAGTCGGAAGCGCCGTAGTAGATCTTGACCTCTCCGTCGTCCTCGAGGATCATGCCGCCGGGGAAGATGGTGTTCTGTCTGAAGCCCTCGTCTGTTTCATACGGGCGGTCGGGGGCGATAAAAGGCTTGTTGTAAAGACCGACGACCTTTGTCGGGTCCTCAAGGTCGAGTAGCATGATGCCGCCGGTGTATCGGTAGGGCCAGGAGTTTTCCCAGCCGTTTTTGCCGCGCGCGGGATCGTAGTCGACTGCGTGGAAGGTAGTGAGCCATCCTTTTTCGGTCTTGACCGGAGGGGCGGCGGGACCTATCTTTTCGTTTGCAAACTTGACCATGCGGTCGTCGAGCACAACCTTTGACTCGCCCCACATACGCAGATCGGGAGATTTGGAAAACCACACGTCGTAGTTCATACAGTGTTCGCCGAACATGGCCATCGGGCGTTCGAGTCGGCAGTAGTATCCGCCGATCTTTTCGGGAAACAGCACCATGTTGCGGTTGTTGGGGACCGACATACTTATGACGTTGACCTTTTCGAAATTATCGTCTATCTCCGCTATACATCCGCGGACGCCGTGTCTTGTATCGGCGGCGAGAGTAAGATAAGGCCTGCCTTCGAGGATCGTGATGCGGGGATCGTAAAATCTCTTGATCTCGCGTCCGGTTTCATCGGAGGTGCGGTGATTGTCGAGAAGATATTCCTTACGCACCTGCCAGCCGTCTATACCGTTGTCGCTTATCGCAACGCCTACGGACGTCCCGGGCATATGCTTTTCACGCAGAAATCTTTCGGGGTCGGTACCGTAGTCGTTGCGGAAGACCATTATATATTTCCCGTTGAACTTTGTAACTCCGGCGTTGAAAACGAGGAGCGAGTCGTAAGGCATATCCTCGCTTGAAAGGATAGGCCTGTCCAGCTTCTTTACGCACGGAGCGCTGTCTAAATACGGTGTAAATCTTGCCATTTTGATATCTCCTTTACGGACTTTACTTGTTTAGGAATTTGAACCTTTTTCTCAAATTGAAAAGGTACAGCGAAATGAGACGCGTAAGAGCGACGTCGTAGAGCGCGAAAACGGCGTTGCCTAAAAGATAGACCGCCCAGGTCAATCCGATCAGCTCATCATCGGGCAGCTTGAGTATCTCCCGCGACGCCCAGACGACGCCGGTCAGCGCGGCGTTGAAGACGGCCAGCTTGATTATCCATTCTATCACTGGCTTGCGGAGCTTCTCGACCGCGTTCTTAAGCATCGGGTAGTAACCCGCGAACAGCAAATAGATCAGGGCGGCGAATTTGTCGGGAAGCAGCAGCAGCGAGAGAGCGGAGGTCACGGCGTAGATCAGGAAGGGCCAGACCCCTTTTAGCTCTATCACCGCGAAAACGGTTATTATCGAAGCGAGCGCGGCGCATGAAAGGTCAAGGACCTGAGAAGCCGATCCGATAAACAGGAGGACCACCCCCAAGGCGGACAGCACCGCGGAAAGCGCGACGGCGCGTGATTTTTTCATGACCGGTTCAGCAGCACCTTATAAGGTCGCCGCCGCAGCATTCGCAGAGGCAGTCGGCGCAGAGCAGACCGGAGCACACGTCGCACGCCGAGCATCCCCCGGCGTTTGTATTCGTGCGGTAGCCCTGACCGAAATTCTGTCCGGCGCCGCGTATACTATTGAGCGCGTTCCTGTATTCGGCGTTTGACGGATCCTGCTGACACGCCGACTCGAAATATCTCTGCGCGTCGAGATACCAACCCTTCTGGGCGCATACGCATCCCATGAGGAAAGACCACTCCGCGCGGCGTTCCGACGCGGGGATGGCGTTGAGTATCGCCTCCGCCTCGGCGTAATTGCCGGAGTTTATGCAGTTCCTTACTCTGTTGTAATCGGAGGCGCGGCTCGAAGTATCGCCCGTGTACTGATTGTAATGAGCGCCGCCGTAGCCCCCGCCGTTTCCTCCGGACACCCTCATCTTCTGGATGGCGTCGTACGCCTCGTTGACCTCTTTCATCTTTTCCTCGGCGAGGTCGGAAAGAGGGGAGTTGACGTAGTTGTCGGGATGGTATTTCCTTGCCATCTCGCGGTATGCGGCTTTGATCTGACCGTCGGTAGCGTCGGGCGAGACCCCGAGCACTTCGTAGGGATTTTTGTTCATTTGTCACCTTCCTTTTCGGGTGCGGAAACGCGGGAGAGTATCTTTTCGGCTGTCCCCGGCATTCCGATATAAATGATGTTTTCTATTATATCAAACAGATCTTTGTTTTTAAAACTGATAAGATCGAGAGCCTTCTTCGCTTCGTCGAGGTCGATATTGGTCGCCAGCCTTATCTCTTCGGCGGGAAGCGGATCGTATGCGGCAAACGGATTGAATTCGCCCTTCTTTTTGTCCTTTTCGAGATCGTCCGCCGCGTCGACGAAGTAGATCCATCGACCGATATGATATCCGAAGGCTTCGAGTATCCTTTCGGTGTCTTTGTCTCCGAAGGAGTATGAGAACACCCTTCCAAGCAGTCTTCCAAAGCAGTCGGCGCACTCCTCGGCGCCTCCGTTCGAGCTTTCGAGCGTCTGCAGAGCGTCGAGGTCGCTCTTAATAAAGCGGTCAATCTCTTCAAGCCCCGCTTTCTTTCTGCACCTCGCAGCGTACGGACGGAGCGTTTTCTTTACGACCCGCTTTACTCCTTTCGTATCGGCAATATCGTCTGATACTTTGTAATACGTCAGGATCGCTGACGCTCGCGCGGAGTATTCAAGCGACGGCGTGCATTTGACGTACGCGCGCTTTTTCAGCGGATGCGCCATGCATCGGCGCTTTGCGATGATCGGAGTCTCTTCCGCCGCCGCAGAACGGACGATGGAAAGAAACACCAGATCGTAGCTGAGGGTAAACCTTGATCCGCGGCAGATGTGAGCCCCCATAGCCCTGCACAGACCGCAGTAATACGCTTTATAGAGCTCGTTATCCCTGACGCGCAGATCGGGGACCTCAGGCTTTATATACCCGAACATCGGTTTCTCCATATAATATATTTCTTCTATTATACCATAAATTCCTCACTTTGCAAGGTGTATTTACCAAATAACAGGGTTGATATTACCATCCGTTTCTTAAATCATCCTTAAAAGAGGTGACCGTTTTGAGCTTCTTTGAAAAACGCCCTTTGTGCGCCGCGCTCGCTTCGTTCATCGGAGTGTTCGCCGCATCATCTTTCGTCGGTTTCTCCGTAAAGCTCGCCGTTCTCTTGACCGGAGTTCTGATCGCCGCTCTTTTGTTTATTGTCAAACGCAGGTTCAATATCATCTGCGGCATCGCCGCGGCGTGCTCCGCCGCCTGTGTTCTGTCGCTTGTGTTTTACGGCGTTATCGTCAAGGCCCAGACCGACCTTATAGGCAGGGAAGCGAAGATGGAGGCAGTTGTAAAGGAGGTCACGTATTCCTCGTCTTATTCGAGCTTTGCAAATGTGAAGATCACCTCGGTCGGCGGCGAAAAGGTCTCGTTCAACGCCAAACTGACCGCGGGATTTCCGTTAGACGCGGAAAGAGACGACACGATCGTTTTCGACGGGAAGATCGTTGAGCTCTCGGAGGATAACGATGGATTTAACGAAAAGAGGTACTATAATTCAAAGTCGATCTACGTTGCCGTCGAAGCGACAGGCGAACGGTGCGAGCATACAGGTAAAGCGCCAAAGAGCGTAAGCTCGTTTTTCGCGGAGGTGAACGATTTTTGCGCGTCGAGACTGTCAAAGCTTTTGAGTGGGGACGCGCTTGGACTTTCCAAAGCCGTCTTCCTCGGCGATAAAAGCGATCTTTCCCGCCCGTTTATACGCGATTTCCGCGCGATAGGGCTTTCGCACCTTCTTGCGGTCAGCGGTCTTCATCTATCCATTCTGATCGGAGGCGTCTATACGCTTCTAAAACTGCTTTCCGTGGGTAAAAAGGCGCGTACCGCCGTCGTCGCCGCGCTGTGCGTTTTCTATATGGGACTGACCGGCTCGCCGCCGTCTATACTGCGTTCAGGGATAATGTTTCTTATTATTCTGCTCTCCGACCTCGTTTTCAAGTATAACGACCCGGTCACTTCGCTTTTTGCGGCGGGAGCGGGGATGATCCTTTTCAGCCCGAGCACTATCTACGACGCCGGATTTCTGCTTTCCTTCTTCGCAACTCTCGGTATACTTGTCGTGTCGCCGCGCCTTTTCAGGTCAAGCGAAGCCGCGTACAGAAGGGGACGCGCCGCGCGGCTGTTCTTCAAATTCATCTATTCTCCGGTCGTCGTTACTCTCGCCGCCGTTGCGTTCACCCTGCCTTTGACAGCATATTATTTCGGGAGGATATATATTCTGTCGCCCCTGACAAATATAATTTTCGCGCCTTTGATAACCGTTATACTCTTCCTTTCGCCGCTGCTTGTGTTTGCGTCGTACGTTCCGTTCATCGGCGCGTTTTTCGGGTTTATCGTATCAAAGATAGGCGGGCTGACCGTATATTTATCCTCGGTGTTTTCAAAGACCGGCTTCGGCAATATGCCGCTTAATTATCCGTTTGTAATGTATCTCATCATAGCAATGCTGGCGGCGACCGCCGTATTATTCTTCATAAAGCTGAAGCACGAATACTTTTATATCATCCCGTTCTGCGCTTTTTTGGTAGTATACTTTGTCGCGCGAGGCGTCTTTCTCTCCGGGTTTGACTCATATTCATACGCGGCGTGTTATTCTGACGGAAGCAACGACGCCGTCTGCCTTTATGAAAACGGAGAGACTACGCTCATCGACCTTTCCGCGGGGCGAAGGACATTCATTTCCGGCGCCGCCGATCTTATGCCGGATATCTTTTACCGCGACCGCATCGACCGCTTCGCCGTTACTCATTATCACAACTATATCGTAAGCGCGTTTGAACGTCTTACCGACGACAAATACGTAGGCTCGCTGCTTCTCGCGCCGACCGTAAACGAAAAAGAAGAAGGTGTTTGTTCTTCGCTTATCGAGATCTGCGAAAGAAAAGAGATCCCGTACGTTTTTACGGACGTTCTTACAGACGGTACGGAGTTTGTCCACGGGTATATAAGCCGTTCGACGCATCCGGTGATAAGGCTGACCATACCTGTCGGCGGGGATAGATTTTTGTACGCCGGCAGCTCATACGGAGAGAAATTCGATCAAAGCGGGGTGGATATCGTTTTCATCGGATCTCACGGCCCGAAAGAGAAAAAGGGATTTTCTCTCGGAAGGTGCGAAACCGCGGTCTTTTGTGACGCCGAAAGGGAGGAGCTCGTCACGGTCGAAAGCGAAGAAAAGCTATATATCGACCAAAACGGCGGATGCGTCGTCCTGCGAATAAAAAAATAGATAAAACGGCATAATACCTCAAAAAAGCAGTCGAGAGGTATAGCCATGAACAGACGAGAGATCAAAAGGATCTGCACGGAAAGAGATAACGGACTTGTAACGTACGACCGAATAAAAAGCGCTCTTAAACGGCTGCGTCAAGGCTTCTATTCCGAAAGGATCTGCGCTCCCGTCAGGAATTATATGCGCTCCCGTAAATTCGTTCTCGATTACAGGGAGCTTTTTTCCGTTTTCGAAAAGCTGTCTTCAAAAGAGGATCTGACTTATCGGGAGCTCTGCGCTCTGCCGGATCACGTCGCATATAGCATCGCGTCCGATATGGAGACGATGGACGAGGAGACGCTTGAAAACGCGCTGAACAGTATTCGCGTTGTAGATCTTGTCAATTTCGAAAAGCTGTTCAGAACTGCGAGCGCCGCCGAAAAGTTCTTATCGTCATTAAAGCCGGAGCTTTTTTCCGGATGTGATAAAAACACTAAAAGCGCGATAAGACGCGCCGTGACCGACTACGCAAAAAAGTACCGTGTGACAGAGGGCGAGGCGGCGAGAGGGATTGTTCTTCCGCTCGACTCGAAAACCCCTGAAATACTGAAAAAGATGTATTTTTTATTTGCGGCTTTTCTTGCGGCGGCGGGATTATTTGCCGTTTCATCCGTGCGCGGAGTCGGCGTTTTGGCGGTCATCCTTCTCGCCGTCCCGATATCTCAAACGGCGAAGGATATAGCGGATAAGGCGTTCTCGCATCTTTGCAGGAACGACTGCCTTCCGAAGCTCAAGTTACGTTCGATACCGGAAGAGGGAAGGACGCTCGTTGTGATCACGACCTTACTTACCGGCGACAAAAGGGACGCAAAGCGATTTGACGACCTCGAAAAATACTATCTTTCAAACAAGGACGACAGGCTTGTTTTCGGAGTGCTCGCGGATCTTTGCGAGAGCGACAGAGCGCGCGATCCCGGAGACGAGAAAACCGAGGCTTACGCTCTGTCGCGGATATCATATCTTACTCATAAATACGGCGACCGTTTCGCGCTGTTCATCAGAGGCAGGAGCTATGATACGGGCGAGGGAAAGTTCATGGGACGCGAGCGAAAGCGCGGAGCCGTGGGTGATCTTGTAAGGCTGATAAAGAGGTATCCGAACGATTTCACGGTCATTGAGGCAAACCGTCTGGCGCTTCATAAGACGAGGTATATCATCACTCTCGATACGGATACCGATCTGTACCCGGGAGCGGTCTTCGATCTTGTCGGGGCGGCTCTCCATCCCTCGAACAAGGCTATCGTTGAGGATGGAAGGGTCGTCTCCGGCTACGGCGTCATGCAGCCGCGGATGGACACTTCGCTCGAATCGGCTTCGTCCACGCTCTTTTCGTCCATGCTGTGCGGCTCCGGCGGGGTCGACGTTTACTCCGGGGCTGCTTTCGACGTCTATCAGAACGTCTTCGGAGAGGGGATATTCTGCGGAAAAGGGATAATCGACGTCGAAGCTTATTTCGCTGCGCTCGACGGCTTTTTCCCGGACGGAACGGTGCTCAGCCACGACCTTCTCGAAGGCGAGAGGATGAGGTGCGCGGCGCTGACCGACGTCGTGCTTTGCGACAGTCTTCCGTCAAATCCCGTATCGTATTTCAAACGCGCTCACAGGTGGGCGCGCGGCGACGTTCAGGCTCTCGCCTTTGCCGGAAAGCGGTTTACCGACGCAAAAGGAAGAAAGACGGAAACGGGGTTTAACGGGCTTTCACGTTTCAAGCTGATCGACAATCTGCGCAGACTCGCCGTACCGATCTTTTCTGTTGCCGCCATACTCGTCTCCTCGTCCTACAGGGGAGCCGCCGCGTGGGCATGCGTCGCCGCCGCGGTATCGTATATCATATTCCGCTTTATCTCATCGTTTCCCGCCGGCGTTCGCAATATCCCGATAAGGTTTTATTCGCACGTTCTCGCAACGGCGGGTCACGTTATCTCCAACTGCGCTTACGACGTCTCTGCCTTGTTTTATTCCGCCCGGACAAACCTCGACGCGCTGGTCCGCAGCCTTTTCAGAATGTTTATCTCACATAAAAAGATGCTGGAATGGACCGTTCAGGAAACGGGCGATATGATGTCGGTAAGCTCGCTCCCGTATTATTTCATAAAGATGTTTCCCGGACTTGCGGTCGGACTGCTTATGTTCATCTTCTCTCCGGGACCGCTCCACAAGATAATCGGTCTTTTCTGGGTAGCCATGCCGTTCGCTTCATATCTCTTATCGAAAAAACAGTCCTTGCCGAAAGAGCTGCCGGAAAAGAAAAAGAAAGTGATCCGCGGATACGCCTATAGATACTGGAGATTTCTTTCCGATTACGCAACTCCCGAAGACAACAGATTGCCTCCCGATAACGTTCAGTATATCAGGGGCGAAAAGACGGCGCACAGGACGTCGCCGACAAATATAGGTCTGTTTATCCTCTCGGCGGTCGCCGCGCGTGATATGGGCTTTGTCTCGACGGGATATATGCGCACGCTGCTCGAACAGACCGTTACAACGGTCGAACTGCTTGAAAAATGGCGCGGAAATCTATATAACTGGTACGACACGCGAACTTTGGAGGTCATAGGTGGGAGGTTCGTTTCCTGCGTGGACAGCGGAAACTTCGCCGCCTGTCTGATCTGCGCAAAGGAGGGGGTCAAAGACTACGTCCGCGAGGACGTGGGACTTGTGGACCTCGTTTACCGTCTGGAGGACCTTATCTCCGCGACCGACCTCGGCGCTTTTTACGACCGGGACAGGGAGCTTCTTTCGATCGGGTGGGACGGGGAAAAAGGAAAACTGCTTCAAAACTGTTATGACATATATATGACCGAGTGCAGGATCGCCGGATACGTGGGGATCGGCTGCGGGACGGTCCCCCGCGAAAACTGGCAGGCGATCTCAAGACTTCTCGTTTCAAGAGAAGGATATATGGGTATGCTCTCCTGGAACGGTACGATGTTCGAATACTTTATGCCCGCTCTGTTCCTTCCGGTCTACCGCAATTCGCTTGAATACGAGTCGCTCAAATTCGCGGTCAGGATGCAGAGCGAATGCCGTTACGACGGGGTTTGGGGAAAGTCGGAATGCGGATATCCGTCGATAGACGGGGACGGAAACTATAAATACAAGGCGGTGGGCGTCACACGCATTGGAATGGAACGTGGGCTTGATGAAACAAAAGTCGTCGCCCCCTACGCCTCGTTCCTTGCGATGGCTGTTTCGCCCCGGAGCGCGTATGAAAACCTCGAGAGAATAAAAAAGCTCGGCGGGTACGGCAGGTACGGATTTTTTGAATCTGTCGATATGTCGCGTCCGGGCATGCCGAAATTTACCGAGAGCTATATGTCTCATCACGTTGGGATGAGCATTATCGCCGCGCAGAACGCCGTTCTCGGAGGCATATCTCAAAGAAGGTTTATCCGCGATCCGCGTATGGGGAGCGTCACCGACCTTATCAAAGAGAAGATCCCTCTCGACCCGAAAATGGTCAAAACAAAGCGTATTTTCCCCGGTAAAAGCGCAGAAAAAAGGGTCCCGATCGAGAGATTTTCCGAAATTTGATCTCCTTTTATCATTTTTTTCCTCAATATGGTTGAAAAAAGGCTCGGTATGCTGTATAATTATATATTATTTATGTTATATGGGAATACTATCGTTTTATGGATTTTAAAAGATATGATATAACGCCCGGGGCGTCCATCGGGGTGGTGGATACCGATAAATTCAAGGTCAACGATCTATGGATATCCTTCGTCTCCCCGCTTTCGCGCGATACCGCCGCGTTAAATTCGCTTTTGCCAATGGTGCTGACGAGAGGGACCGCGTCGCTTCCCGATATGCTCTCCATCTCCAAACGTCTCGATAACCTTTACGCCGCTACCATCTCGCCGCGGGGCGTAAAGCGCGCGGAGACCCATATGTTCGGCTTTTTTGCCTCGATGCTCGGCAACGAATACGCGATCGACGGCTGCGATATAGCGGGCGAGGTGATCTCCACTTTACGCGAGATCATCACCGACCCGGTCAAAGCGGAGGGAGTCTTCAAGCCGGAGTTCGTCGAAGGCGAGAAAAAGGTGCTTTGCAGCTATATCTCTTCCGAGATAAATAATAAACGCAGATACGCCGTGACCCGCTGTATAGAGGAAATGTGCCGCGGCGAGGCTTTCGGGATCGCAGATTCGGGCAGGATAGAGGACGTCTGCGCCATCACCCCGGAGACGCTCTGGGAGCATTATAAAAAAGTCGTCTCCGGCATGAACGTGGAAGCCTTCTACGTTGGAAGATATTCCGACGCGGTCGCGGACTGCGCGGCTTCGCTCCTTAAAGGGATCGGCTCTTCGTCGAAGACCGCTTATGATGTAGAAGTAAAAAGGTCCGCGGAGAAAGTGAAACGTGTGATCGAGGATCATCCCGTTCGCCAGGGAAAGCTGTGTCTCGGTTACCGCACGGGGAGGGTGCTTTCCGACGCCGATTTTCATAAACTGACCGTTTTCAACGCCGTATTCGGCGCCTCTCCGGTCAGCAAGCTCTTTATGAACGTGAGAGAAAAGCTCTCTCTCGCGTATTATTGCAGCTCATTTATCTGCGATCCTCGAAAGGGGATAATGCTTGTCAACGCGGGTATAGACCCCGCAAACCTCGAAAAGACAGAGGAAGAGGTCGCCCGCCAACTCGATCTGATCGCCAAAGGCGAGATCACCGACGCCGAGCTCGACGCCGCGAAAGCGTCGATAGTAAATTCCTACCGCGAGATGGAGGATATCCCATCCGCCTTCGAGAACTGGTATACCGTCCGTATGATGGCGGGGAGGAGCGATTCGCCCGCCGAAAATGCCCGCCGCATCCTTTCTGTTACGAAGGAAGACGTTTCCGAGGCGGCGCGCGGCGTCTCTCTTGATACGATCTACTTTATGAATCCTACTCTTAACGGA
>JAFSSR010000055.1 GCA_017450885.1 Clostridia bacterium
CGCGCGACTATGCGCATGACCTCTACAGGAAGATAACCGTAGATCTCCTGTGCCTGCTGGAGCACCGGCATCATATTGCCCTGAACGTCGCGGTACTTTTTGCATACGTCGATCAGCTGCATTTCCTGATCCTTGGTGCCCTGAAACATGACTGTCGTCAGTTTCTTCTTCATTGTGCTTTTACCTCCATATGGTATATTTATTTATATTTTAATAAATAACTTAAAAAATAATTTGAAATATTTCGAGTCGCCGGTCGCCGGTCGCAGATCGCCGGTCGCCGGTCGCCGGAAAGCCTTGACAAGAGAAAAGCGTTCAAACGGACCGCATTTGAGATCGTTTTCCGGCATAAAGCGTATAGCCGATCGGTGATCTATTCTATTTCGATATGAGTTCAAGCAGTCTGCGCCTTACAAGCGAGCTGCTGTACGGCTCGTCGTCTATATCCAGCCTGTTCGTCCCGTCGCTTATCTGCCAGAGCCGGTGGGCGTCGGACGAAACGAGAGCGCGGGTGTTCTTTACGACCGCGTACTTCTCGCGGTACTCCGTCTCGTTGGCTCCGTCATTGAATTCGACGCAGCGAAAGCCGTATTCCGGCGGGATATCGCCCAGCATCGCTATGATGCCGTTCGACGGGCGGTCGATATGCGCGGGATAACACACCCCGCCGTACTCTCCCGCCTTTTTGACCGCCGCCGCGATATCGAGGTCGGTCGCCGAGATGAGCAGACGCTCCTGCGTGCCGCAGACCTCGTCTTCCCCGTCGATATAAAGCTGATTTCCGAATATCTCCGGTCTGTTTTTTATCGGCATTATGCGCGGCGCTATCTCAGCGTCGAACGCCATGGCGTTTTCAAGCTCCGGAAAGAGACAGATGATATGCACGTCCTCCGAGGTGGTAAGCTCCATCCCCGGCACCGGAACGATACCGTATGTCCTGCACGCCTTGAAAAACGAAGGGCAGTTGCCGCAGGTGTTGTGATCCGTCAGAGCCATTATCCCCAGTCCGTTGAGCGATCCCATACCCGCTATGTTGCCGGGGGTCATATCGTCGTCGGCGCAGGGGGAGAGGCAGGAGTGTATGTGCAGATCGTAGCTGTAGGAAGTCATTTCAGATCTTATCCGACAGAGCCGAGATCATCTCCCACGCCGTTTTGCCGCCGCGCAGAAGATTTATGCCCTGCGACGCTGCGCGCGCGATCACGTCCCCGCCTATCTCGGCCCCCTCCGCGATTATTACGCAGGCGACGTCGGTAAGCTGCGCGACCGCGACGACGTTGATGTTGGTCATTATCGTCACCCACGCGTCGCCGGACTGCGCTCTGCCCATGACCCAGGAGAGAAGATCGCCGGTGTAGCCGCCTTCTATCGGGCGGTCGCCGTCGGAGAGATTGAGCGTCTCAAGGCCGAGAAGCCCGATAGCCTCATTTACCGTCATCGTTCTCATCCTCCTTTTTCGTGTTGAGCTTGTAAAACTCCCTGATGCGCTCCCTCATAAGGAAGATGCACTCGGAGGCGTCGCCGCCGTGACGTACGATGTCCTCCGCGAAAGCGCGGCAGGTGGGAGCTCCGCAGGCTCCGCAGTCGAGCTGCGGGAACATATTGTTTATCTGCTGTATATCCGCCATCATCTTCATGGCGGCGAGCCTGTCGGAGTTGAGCGCCGTGACGGGCGAATACTCGATCGGCGCGTCCCAGACGACGTCCGGGCGGGAGGAGATATTGTAGGTCGCCATCTCTTCCTTCTGCTCGCCGGTGATGTGGTTTTCGGAGACCGGGAGATAGCGGCGGAGATTTTGCAGTCTCGCCTTTGCTATGAACGGATTTTCGACGGTCAGCGCGCCGCCGACGCATCCGCCGTGACAGGCGTTCAGCTCGATGAACTCAAGTCCGGCGAAGTTCTCGTTTTCTATCTCGTCGAGCACCTTGATGCAGTTCTCGATGCCGTCGGCGGAAAGGTACTTGTCGTTGAAAAGCGCAGCCGCTTCTCCGCCCGTGCCCGCCCAGCTTATGCCGATTATGCCGCATTCGGAGGCGCGCTCCGGGTTTTCTATTTTAGGCATCGCGGAGACGAGCTTGAAGTATATCTCCGACATCGCGATGGCTCCGTCTATCGCCGACTTTTCCACGCCGAGAGGGTTGCGTATGTAGCTGACCTTGGCGGGACAGGGCGAAATGAAAACTACGCATATATCGCGGTCGGTGAGCTCGGGATGCTTCTCCAGCGCCTCTTTTCTCGCCATGCGCGCCGCCAGCTCGACCGGCGGTATGATGGGGAGGAGATTGTCGCAGAGGTAGGGGAAACGGACGCTTATCAGGCGCGCTATGACCGGGCACGCCGAGCTGATGACCGGGCGGACAATGTTCGGGCGGGAAAGATACGCGCGGGTGAACTCGGAGACCAGCTCCGCCGCGCGCCCGACCTCGAACACGTCGTCGAAACCGCACTTCAGCAGTCCGGAAACGACGTAGTCTATATCGTCGAGGTTGTCGAACTGTCCGTAAAGCGCCGGAGCCGGGAGAGCTATTTTCCACTTGTAGCCGCTGAACTTTTCGAGCTTGTCGTAGGACGCGGTCTTCGCTTTATACGGGCAGTGGCGTATGCACTCTCCGCAGTCGATGCATCTGTCCTCGTTTATTACCGAGTGACCGTCGTGGATGCGGATGGCCTCGGTGGGACAGCGCTTGACGCAGTTGGTACAGCCCTTGCATTTTTCAAGCTGTAAATAAACCGAATGTTTAATATTACTCATTACGCTATATTAACTACCATTGTAACGGTCGTGCCCTTGCCTACCTCGGACTCGATCTTCATATCGTCGGTGTAGCGCTTCATGTTGGGAAGTCCCATGCCGGCGCCGAAGCCGAGAGAGCGGATTTTGTCGGGAGCGGTGGAATAGCCCTCCTGCATGGCAAGCTCGATATTTGCGATACCGGGGCCGGTGTCCGCCAGGATTATCGTTATTTTATCATTGTCCACGAGCACGTCGGCGTCGCCGCCGTTCGCGTGTATTACCATATTTATCTCGCCCTCATACATGGCGATGCCGACGCGCCTTATCACGTCGGGGGCGATGCCGAGCTGGCGTAGCAGCTTTTTGACCTGGACGGATGCTTCGCCGGCGGATGTAAAGTTTTCGCCGTCTACGTCAAAGTGGAAACGTACGGTGTCCTCGCTCATTTTGTAAGCCGCAGATGCCGCGCGCGGCGTCTGCTCCTCCTTGAAGAATAGTGGTTTACTTTAGGGCTGTGTGTCCGCTCTGCAGGCCGTTGGCGTAAAGGAGCCCGCACGCAAGGTACATACGCATATCGGTGGTAAGCACTACGATGCCGCACTCCTTAGCCATTTCGATAATGTCCTCGGACGGTTTTTTGCCGCGGACGAAAACGACGCAGCGCATATCCATCATCTCGGCGGTGCGGATGACCTGAAGATTGCAGAGCCCGGTGAGCAGGACCGCCTGGTCTTTTACAAAGGCAAGGACGTCGCTCATCATATCGCATCCGCAGGCGCTTTTGACGTCGGTGTCCAGCTTATCCTCGCCGCAGACGACCTTTGCGTCGAGCAGCTCAGCAATGGTACTTACTTTCATTTCTGAGTTCCTTTCGGTAAATTATTGTCAAATTTATAACAATACCTGAATATCCAATTTATTATATAATATATAAAGAAAAAAATCAACGGCTTTTTCAAAAAAATCCTGCATTTTTCAGGAAATTGGGAGTAATAACGCTTGAAAAGCAGAAAAAAAGGTGTATAATAGTATCGTTAAAACAATTTCAGAGAGGTCACGCAATGGCAAACAACGAAGAAAATGAAGTCGTGAACGAGGAAAACTGCACTCACGACTGTTCGACCTGCGGCGCGGACTGTCCTTCCAAACAGCAGAAGCAGGATCTTATCGCCCCGCAGAACAAATTGAGCAACGTCAAAAAGGTCATCGGCATAGTCTCCGGCAAGGGCGGCGTCGGCAAGTCGCTCACCACCGCGCTCCTCGCCGTTTCGTTCAGCCGTATGGAGTTCAATACCGCCATACTCGACGCAGATATAACCGGCCCGTCCATACCCAAGATGTTCGGTCTCCGCGGCGGCAAGGTGCAGGGCACCGACGACGGTATGTTCCCGCTCGAAACGACCACCGGAATAAAAATGATGTCCACCAATCTGCTCCTCCCTTACGAGGAAGCGCCGGTCATCTGGCGCGGTCCGGTCATAGCCGGGACGGTCAGACAGTTCTGGACCGACGTCATCTGGGACGACGTGGACTATATGTTCGTCGATATGCCTCCCGGAACGGGAGACGTGGCGCTGACCGTGTTCCAGTCCATCCCGCTCGACGGCATCATAGTCGTCACCACGCCGCAGGAGCTGGTCTCCATGATAGTCGGCAAGGCGGTCAACATGGCGAAGATGATGAATATCCCGATCCTCGGACTTGTCGAGAACATGAGCTACGTCGAGTGCCCCGACTGCGGTAAAAAGCTGTACGTCTTCGGCGAGAGCAAGATCGAAGAGGTGGCGAAGGAGTACGGACTTGAGGTCCTCGCCCGCATGCCCTTCGACGCCAAACTGTCCGCCGCCTGCGACAAGGGCGCCATCGAGCTCACCGACACCGAGATCCTCGGCGACTGCGCGGAAAAGATATTTGAAAAAACGAAAAAGGCGTAAGCCGTAAAAGAGCAAGGCGCCGATCTCCGTCGAGATCGGCGCCTGTCTTATTTTATTTTTTTATAAGTCTGTAAAGGTCGATCATTTCCTTTAAAACGTCGCCCTCGTTATGGAATAGGATCTCTTTCACATCTTTGTCTCCGAATAAAAAAGTGCGCAGCAGAAACCACGCACCGAAAAACGCGTGACTCCTTGCCGCGACGCAACTTTACCGAGCAATATCATAAGGATATCTAAAGCAAAGCCAGAGCACACATTTTTACCATAAAAAATGATGCTTTAGATACCACAAAAAAACACATGGAAATATTGCCCGATATTAAATTGCGTCGCAAGTAAATTATATCATATCATCATTCAAAAATCAAGAGCTTCCCGAACTTTATACCTTCTCTGCCATTTTGAGCCTGCCGTGCAGCCGCGGCGATCCGCGCCACATAATGAGCAGATCTGCTGAAATTTCAGAAAGAAAAAACGGATCGTCGCGGACGCCGCAGGCGTCCGCGCAATGACAGAGACAGTTTTTCCTTAGGAATGAACTGAATACTCATTCGTGCTGACTGCACGCTTTGGATCGGCGGGGAGACAAGTCCCCGCCCTACGGAAAAGGCGCTGATCTTTTCAAATCAGCACCTTTATTTTTGTATTTGTACTTTTGTGTTGGCTGTCTTTCCGCTTTTACTCAAACTTGAACGAGTAAAGCTCGGCGTCGGTCAGCTCGAAGGTGACGGTGACCGTCTTGGACTGCATGGAAGCGACGGCGCCTTCGGCGAATGTCGCTTCGCCGTCTGTCTCGTCGCCGGTAAGCGGCTCGCTTTCGATCACGTTTCCGTACTCGTCTGCGATCCTGACGACCACCTTTCCCTCTTCGCCCGTTTTGAAGTTGACAAGCAGCTTTTCTCCGGCAAAGGACAGGGGCGTTGTCCGCGCCGTCTTCGTCTCCTCGCCGCCGTCGAGCGAAACGAACCCGTCGAGGCGGAGAGAGTATCTGTAGAGCACGGTCTCGTCCTCGCCGTAGCTTGCCTTCTCCTTCATATAGAGCGAAAGCTCCTTGCCGCCGTCTACGGTCGCGGTCTCGATCATTCCGACGCAGGGATAGCAGTCGCCGTATTCGAGCGAAGCCACGCGGTCGAAGGGCATCATATAGCGGCTGTCGTACCTCTTCCAGTTGACAAGGTCGCGGCTCGCCATAAATAGATTGTCCGTATAGGCGTCGATCGCTCCGTTTTCGGGGTCGACGCTCCTGATATTATATCTCGTCGGGATGCCGATATACAGCCCGTTTGAGCGGTAATACGGAGTTATCGCGTTGGCGTACATCTGTTGATCGTCGTCCTGTCCGATATAGTTGAGCGGGACCGGGGTGGTCCAGTTTTTGAAGTCCTCGCTTTCGGTATAGCGGATGTCGCGCAGGACGTTGACCATATTGTCCTGGACGTAGGTGTAGTCGAGCTGATAGTTCCCGCTCTTTGAATGGAAGCCGCGGACGAAAGCGACATACTTGCCGCGGGCGGCGTCCCAATAGACGGTGTTGAGCGTGTCGAAGTAGCATCCTCCCGTCAGAGGCGAGGACGTACCGGGAGCCTCGGTCCACGGCTTTCCGGGGTACTGACCGAGAAGGATATCCTCATATCTCCCGTCCGTCCAGTTGGGGAAATATTTGCCGTCGTCCTCCTTGCTCCATTCGATAAAGAGCCCGTCGCCCCACTGACCGTATATTCCTTTCCATACCCTGCCCGTCTCGCAGGCGGGATTGGTATCGCGGAAGACGTAGAGATTGTCGAAGCCGCTGTAATCGTCGGTAACGACGTTGGTCTTTTGACCGTTGTACTTGTAGGTATCGAGCTCGGGACGGGTCCAGGTAAGCCCGTCCGCACTCTCGATATAGGCTATCCTGCGGCGGTCGGACGTTGCCTTATAGTACATCCTGTACGTGCCGTCCTCGGCGACCGAAATGTTATGATAGACCGCGTCGTTGAGCTCCCAGCTCTTGTCGAAATCGAAGACCTTCTCCTGCTTTTCCGGGGAATGGAGGGTGGTCGAAGCGTCGGTTTCGCGGGTGTCGAGTATGGAGTCCTCCGCAAAGAGCCGGCGGTCGGACGCGATATAGTTCAAATCCTTTTCAAGGCTGATCGACGGCAGATAGACGGTCTCGTAAAACTTCATCACTATCTGTGCGATCTCGGCGCGGGTCGCCGTTCCGGTCGGGTCGAGGATGCCGTCGCCCTTCCCGCTTATCAGTCCGTTCGCCACCGCCCACGCCATGGCGTCGCGCGCCCAGGAATGGATGGAGGTCAGGTCTTTATATCCTCTCAAAGCGGTGACGTCGGCGGAGACGTTGACGCCGAGATATTCGGCGAGCTTGCGGAGTATGACCGCCGACTGCTCGCGGGTCACGTTGCTTGCGGGTCCGAACCTGCCGTTACCGAGTCCGGAAACGATCCCCTCGCTCGCCGCCCAGGTCACTGACGCTGTGTACCACTTTCCGTTCGGAACGTCGCTGAACGCGGAGTTTTTATAGCTTGCTTTATCCACTCCCGCGATGGCGGCGGCGACCGTGACGAACATGGCGCGAGTCACCTTATCGTTGGGGGCAAATCTGCCTCCGCCGACTCCGCTGAAGAAGCCGAGCGCGTAGTTGTATCTCACTGCCTTTGTAAACCACTTGCCTTCGGGAACGTCGAGAAAGACCACCAACGACTGCAGCTTGGCGGTATTCCTTACAAGATACACGTCGTCGCAGTTTGCGCAGTACATGACGTCGCGCCCTTCCGACAGCGTGGTCGCCGGGACAACAGAGACCCACACGCCGGACGGAGAGTGTTCGGACGCGGCGACAGTCCTTGTCTCCTTTACGTCGCCGCAGACCGTGCAGACGTTGATAAACAGTCTGTTATCGTCGGCGCAGGACGAGCCCGCCGGGTATTTCCAGACGTAATCGTGCTCGTGACCGCTCTCATCCACCGCGTAAGAGCCTGTAAAAGACACGGCGGGGATAAGCATCAGAGCGCAAAGGATGATCGAAAGCAGCTTTTTCATACCATTCTCCATAAATATTTTCGTATATAGAAATTATATCTTAAAACCGCGGCATTTTCAATCCTCGGTTTTAACACAAATAAACGGCTTTAGATAGCTTGTCAGCTCCAAAGCCGTCTTTTGAACAGAGTTCTTATTTTTCGAAATCCATCATCATATCCACCCTGCGCTGATGGCGTCCGCCCTCGAACGGGGTGTCGAGATAGGCGTCGACAAGAGCGAAGGCGAGTCCGCGGCCGACTACGCGCGCCCCGAAGCAGAGCACGTTCGCGTCGTTGTGCGCGCGGCACATGGCGGCGCTGAAGGTGTCGGAGACGCAGGCGGCGCGGATGCCCTTGTGCTTGTTTGCCGAGATGGACATACCGAGCCCGGTCCCGCAGATAAGGATGCCGCGCTGACATTCGCCCTTCTGTATCGCCTCGCACGCCTTGTGGGCGTATTCGGGGTAATCGACCGAGTCGGATGAATACGTGCCGTAATCTATATATTTTACTCCCCTCTCGTCGAGGTGCTTCATTACCTCCTGCTTGAGATCGTAAGCCGCCTGATCGCAGGCTATGGCGTAGGTGACGTTTTTATCCATTTTCTTTTGTCCTTTCGTTTCTTGTCCTCTCCGCTTGGGACGGACGGAGATATACCGGCTGAAGAGTCTCGTCGGTGTAGATCTCCCTCCCCGCGCGGTAGTTGTTAAGCCCGCAGACAGCCGCCGAATAGGCGTCCGAAACGGTCAGTCTGTGAGGAGTTTCCCTTATGTTATCCGCGCGTATGAGCGATCTTGCAAGCGCGTATCCGTCGCCAGTCATATAGACCGGGCAATCGTAAGCGGCAAGCTCCTTTTCGAGCTCGACCGCCGGGATCAGTCTGTCCCCGGTCAGTCTCTTTCCGCCCCGGAAAAGCGCGTTGTAAAACTGCCCGCGGCGCGCGTCCATCACCGGGCAGGCGATGCCGTCAAAGCCGCACAGATTATAGGCGAGAGCCTCGAGCGACGAAACGGAGGCTATCGGTTTTCCGCTCCCGAAGGCGAGTCCCTTGACGAGCGATACTCCGATGCGGACTCCGGTAAAGGAGCCCGGTCCCGCGACCACCGCGAAGAGGTCTACGTCCGATATCTTCTTTCCGGCGCATTCGAGCGCGCGTTCCGCCATGGGGAGCAGAGTGGCGCTGTGTTTTTCCGCGGAGGCGACGGAGAACGATGAAAGCAGCTTTTCGTCGTCCGTCACGGCGGCGGACGCCGCCGCTCCGCTTGAATCTATCGCAAGTACCGTCAATTTCCTCTCTCCTCTATCGTTATCTCTCTCCCGTCCTCGCCGGTCTTGGCGATGGCAACCGCGTAATACCGATCGGGCAGCGCGAACGGGACGTTCTCCGCCCATTCCACGGCGAAGACGCACCCGTCGTAATCCCAGAAGCCGATCGAGTATAGATCGTCTTCATTGTGTATGCGGTACATATCGAAGTGGCAAAGCTCGCACTTTTCGCCCTCGTAAACGTTGACCAGCGCATAGGTGGGGCTGGACACCGCGGCTCCGGGAGCGAGCACCCTCGCCATTCCCCGCACGAAAGCGGTCTTCCCCGCTCCGAGCTCGCCGTACAGGGCGACAAAATCGCCGGGAGCAAGCCTTGCGGCAAACTCCGCTCCGACCTTTTCGGTTTCCGCGGCGGAAGCGGTATAATACTTATCTGCCATCAGTCTCCGTAAGTGTACGTGATTATCTCGCGGTTCTTGGTCTCGTTGCCCCAGGTGACGGAGAAGGTCTTCCCGTCGACCGTCTTCTCGGCCTTGCAGTAGCTCATCTCAAATCCCGCGGCGGCGAGCTTTTCAACGTAAGCGGCAAGATCGCCTTCCCAGTCCTTTGCGCACTGGTAAGCTATGGAGAAGGACTCCGCGCCTTCGTTTGCATACCACACCGAAGCGGTGGTGTCTATTTCGGGATATATCTTTGCGAGATCGTCGGGGAGATGCGTGGTAAGGGAGCGGTAGATATCCACGGATACCCATATCACCCCGTTCTCGTAGTCCTCGGTGGTGATATCCATTATCACGTCGCCGTTGCCGCAGAAGCCGACGACGCTGATGCTCTGATTGAAGCCCGCAGCGGCGACGTCAGCCATCCATTTATCGTAGTCCGCCTGCTTAGCGTCCCAGCTCATATACCACTGCTCGATATCGTCGTTGTCCTGATAGGTGCAGGTGTAGAATTTGATTATGTTCTTGAACTCGGGGATGCCCGCCGGGAGCTTGTCAGCCGGCCAGGGCGACTTTTCGCCGTTTTCGACCGGTCCCTCGGTCACGAACACCTCGGGTTCGGGCATATCGGTGATCACCGGCTCCTCGGTGTCTTCCACGCTGTCGTCCGGCTTCTTGGTATCGTCCTGCTTTTCGGAGCCGCCCTGCTTTGAGGTGTCGTCGGTCCCGGACGTAACGTCCGGCTTCTTGGTATCGTCCTGCTTTTCGGAGCCGCCCTGCTTCGAGGTGTCGTCGGGCGCGGCGGTGTCGTCGGTGTTCGCGGGTACGGTCACCGCGCCTTTTTGCGTATCCGTGCCGTCGGGGGTCTTCGGGCCGTCCGATTTTCCGAGGGTCAAAGCAAGCACCACGGCGACGATGACCGCAGCGGCGACGGCGCAGGCGACGATGACGGTCGTCTTCCTGCTTTTTGCCTGTTTATTCTCATTTTTGTTCTCATTTATCTTTTTATCCATGTTATCCTCCGTGTATTTACGAATACAAAATATATAATATCACATTTATTTTCTCTTGTCAATCAAAGAAGCCCTCCGAACGGAGGGCTCCTGCTTTAATTTTATGGAAATCAGAGCGATCTGAACACCTCGGGTCCCTTCTTTTTGAGCAGCGCGAGAAAGATACCGGCGCACGCGGCGAATACGACGAGCCAGATCAACATATAGAACACGGCGTCCGAAGAGGTCAGTCTCAATATGAACCATAACACGATAAACGCGATAGAGAGGATCATATCCGCTATCATGACGAGGAAGGCGCTGAGGCTCTGTTTTATGACCGCGGTCTCGCTTATCCAGTTGAGATTGGGGCGCATAAGATTGACGAACAGCCCGAAAGCGGCGGTAAACAATCCGAAGACAAGCGGGAGCGTCACCAGGAGAGCCCCTTCCGCAACAGAGGGACGAAGGACCGCCCACATACATATCCCGCAGAACAGGGCTGGTATTTCCGTTACCGCCAGATGGACCGCGAGCTTTGAGCGGAGCACTTGCCAGGCGCTTACCGGAAGGGACTGCGGGAGCCATATGCTCCTGCCCTCCAGCGAGATCGAGGGAGCGGTTATGAAATTCGTCGATACGAGGAAGCAGAGAGCCGCGCTCGCGATGGCTATGACCGTGCCGCGCCCGAATTGAGAGACGAGCGACGCCGAAAGCTCTCCGCCTTTTATCAGAACGGCGACGCCGGCGACGATCATGAACAAAGTGCCGGTCCCCGCGTTCAGCATATACGCCGGACTGGAGGTAAAGCGTTTGAGTTCCTTTGAGAACAGCGCGCCGTCCGCGCTGCTGGTCTTGAGTTCTTTTTTGACGTACTCTTTTTTGGTCTGTCCCCCGCTTACGGTCACGGTGCGGATAAATCCGCGCGACATGATAAAGCAGGTCAGCAGCAGCACCGCCGCGACGGCAGCGGTAACGATCAGAAGGGATACCGGGTTCCCGCACGCCGCCGTCCCGACGGCGTAAACGGGATATGCGCTCTCCTTGATCTGCGAAGCAAAGACAGCTCCGTTCTGTACGAGGGCGGCTATCGCCCCCTGCGCCTTGAAATAGAGGAAATAATAGAGCGCCATGAACGCGACGGCTATGATAACGGTGAAAAAGCTCTTGTTTTTCAGCTTCGCGCTTAATTTAGCCACGACCCAGCCGAGAGCGCAGGAAAAGGTGAGTATCAAAAGCGAGAGCGGGATCAGGAACGCAAAACATCCCGCCGCCGCGCCGAAGCCGGGGCGCGCCTTGACGATATAGACGATTATCGCGGGGATCATCACGATGGAACTGTATATCAGCCCCATGACGTATACCGCCGCAAGTCTCGCGGTCAGGATGACCCGCGAGGGGATGGGCATGGAAAGGAGCAGATCGTTGTCCTTTGCCTGATACAGCGTAGAAAACGTGTTGAACACGCTCCCGAACAGCCCGAAGATAAACGCCGCTCCGGCGAATATTATCATATACAGCCATCCCGCGCCGACGGTGATAAGCTGCGAGATGGTGCCGGCGGCAAAGAAGGCGAAGGTCCCGCCGAGGACTCCCACAAGGATCAGGGCGAAGCCTATGACGGCGGCTATCCTCGCCGCGCCGGTGCGCGTCTTACCGGTCTTGCGCGAACGCAGTATATTTTGAAAGATCTCGGCGATCTGTTTTTTCAGCAGAGCTTTCAGCATGATCATTCCTCCAGTTCGAGGAAGACGTCCTCGAGCGAGGAGTCGCCCTTGACCTCATCCATAGTGCCGGAACGGATCAGTCTGCCGTCCTTAATTATCGCCACCTTGTCGCAGAGCTTTTCCGCGACCTCGAGAACGTGGGTGGAGAAGAAGATCGCGCCGCCCGCGTCGCAGACCTCGCGCATCATCTCCTTCAGCTTGTGCGCCGCCATGGGATCGAGTCCGACAAACGGCTCGTCCATTATTATCAGCTTTGGATCGTGTATCCAGGCGGCTATGATCGCCAGCTTCTGCTTCATTCCGTGTGAATAAGCCGAAACGATCTGCCCGAGGTCGGGGGTGAGCTCGAAATGATCCGCGTATTTGGCTATTCGTTCCTCGCGGTCCTTTTTGGAGACCCCGAAAATGTCGGCGATGAAGTTAAGGAATTTTATTCCGGTCATAAACTCATACATATCCGGATTGTCGGGGATATACGCTATCTGCTTTTTGCAGGCTATCGGGTCCTTTTTTATCGAGGTCCCGCAAATCGTAATGTCCCCGCCGTCAAAGCCGAGTATGCCGGTGCACGCCTTCAGCGTCGTCGTCTTGCCCGCTCCGTTGTGACCGATAAAGCCGTAGATCTCTCCGGGAGCTATATGAAGAGTGAGATCGTCCACCGCCTTGACCGTTCCGTACGTTTTTGTAAGATGAGAAATATCAAGCATTTCCGAAGGCTCCTTTTAACGTAAATATCTTTATTCAGTATAACCGAAAACCAAGCCGGTGTCAAGTGAAACGGCGTTGTTCGGGGCAACGGCAGGCGGTCGTCGATACCATCTCGATTTTTATCTTGACCGCAAGAAGAAAATGGTATATAATGTGTAACAGCAAAAAACGGAGCGACAAAATGAACAAAATCAAAGAAATAGATAAAAACACCGCCGTAACCTACCTCGACGGAGACACCGGACTGCGGTACCATTCCCCGCTCGATCCGCCATTCCGTCTTTACGGGGTACTGCCGGAATTCCCACTGCGGCGCTTTCCGCGCAAGGTAACGGCAAAGGTCAACGAATTTGTCGAGCGTCTCGCGCTGAGCACCGCCGGCGGACGGGTCAGGTTCCGCACCGACTCTCACAAGATCGCCGTCCGCGCCGTGACCCCCGACCAGATGCTTTTCCCGCACATGACCTTCGTGGGTACGTCCTGCTTCGATATCTATCTGCGGGACGAGAGGGGCTACGTCTTCTCCACCAGCTTCATAACCGAAAGCGGGAGGCCGGAAAGATTTCAATCCGCCGTCTGCTTCACCGGGGACGGGATGCGCGATATCACCATCGACCTCCCGCTCTACGACGGAGTCTCGGAGCTGACGATCGGGCTGGATCCCGGGGCGAGGATCGAAGAAGCCGCCCCTTACCGCAGCGAAAAGCCGATAGTTTTCTACGGCTCGTCCATCGTTCAGGGCGGATGCGCTTCGCGTCCCGGCAACAGTTATCAAGGCATGATATCCCGCCGCTTCGACTGCGACTATATAAATCTCGGGCTCGCGGGACGCGCCATGGGCGAGGACGCGATAGCCGAATACGCGGCGTCTCTGCCGATAGAGCTTTTCGTCTACGATTACGACTACAACGCCCCCGACGCCGCCCATCTTGAAAAGACGCACGAGAGATTTTTCCTGAAGTTCAGAGAAGCGCGGCCGGACGTTCCGGTCATCATCGCCTCGCGCACCAACCGCGCTCCCGAAGCCGCCGGAGACGCCGACAATCTCGCGCGCCGCGAGGTCATACGCCGCACCTACGAGAACGCGCTCAAGCGCGGCGACCGCAAAGTCGCCTTCATCGACGGGCAGGCGATATTCGACGCGGCGAAGCTCATAGGCGCCTCGCCGTTCGACTGCACGGTGGAGGGCTGTCACCCGAACGACCTCGGTTTCGCCTGCATGGCAAAAGTCTTCGGAGACGCTATAGCTGATATCCTCGGCTGGGAAAAGTGATCCCGCCGTATAATACAAAATAACGGAGCATAAAGATCATGAAAAAACTTTTAGCCGCTTTACTCATCCTGGCGACCGTCTTCGCCCTCGCCTCCTGCGGCGGGAACAAGCCCGCGGAAGACAGCAAGCCCGCCGACACCTCATCCGTTCCTCCGGTATCGACCGATACCGCGGGGACCGCCGAGCCCGCCGACACCGAGTTTGTCAACGACGGCTCTTACGCGATCTACGACGACAACTGCGTCGTCCGCGTCACCGGCACCGAATACGACGCTCTCTGGGGTCTCACCGTCGGTCTGTACTGTGAAAACAGGACGGAGAACTCCGAGATCCGCGTTCAGGTCAACAAGGGATCGGTCAACGGAGTCGAAGTCGACACCGTATTCTCCTGCGACGTCGCGCCGGGAAAGAACAAGACCGACTCGATAAGCCTCACCCTGCCGGACGAGATGTCCGACGTCGAAAGCTATACCGACATCGAGCTCTGCTTTGAAGTATACGATCTTTCAAGCGCGTCCTCCGAGCCGATCGCCGTGACCTCGTTCAACGTTTATCCCGAGGGTAAGGAGAACGCCGAGGTATTCAAACGCGAGCCGCAAAGAAAAGATATAGAGGTCATAACCCCGGACGAAAACGACCTCTCCGTTACCATCATAGGCTTCGGCAGAGACAGCCTCTACGAGTGCATGGTCAAGCTCTATATCGTCAACGACACCGACAGGGATCTCGTCTTCACCGCCGACGACGTAAAGCTCAACGGCAAGCCCTGCGACCCGATGTTCGCCGTGACCGTAAGAGCGCACAAGAGCGCGTTCACCACGGTGGGATGGCTCCACAGCACCCTCTACGATCAAAGGCTGACCAGCGTCAGCACCATCGCCATGACCATCAACGCTTCCGACGTGAACGATCCGGAAAACGTCCTCGCTTCAGGGCGCACCACGGTAGACGCTCCCGACGGACTCGGAGCAAAATAGTGGACCGGCTCACCGCCGAACTGTTCGACCGCGCCGACAAAGAATACGCGGATTTCACCGCAAAGCTGAACCCCGGCATACCGCGCGAGTCAATAATCGGAGTAAGGTTTCCCGACATAAGGGATATAGTCAAGAGGTATTCCGGAACGGAGGACGCGGCGGAGTTCATGTCCTGCGTTCCCCACCGGTACTTCGATCAGAACAATCTTCACTCCGCCCTCATCTCAAAAATTAAGGATCCCGCCGCCGTTCTCGAAGAGATCGAACGCTTCCTTCCATTCGTCGACAACTGGGCGACCTGCGATACCATCTCTCCGAAGTGCATGAAAAAGGCGCTTCCCGCCTTCTTTGAACGCATCGAAATATGGATCAGATCTGACCGGACCTACACCGTCCGTTTTGCGATCGTCATGCTGATGAACTTCTTCCTTAACGAAGCGTTCGATAAAAAGCATCCCGCCATGGTCGCCGGAGTAAAGTCGGAGGAATACTACGTCCGCATGGCGGCGGCATGGTACTTCGCCACCGCGCTCGCAAAGCGTTACGACGAAGTCATCCCTTACTTCGAGAACAAAATGCTCGACAAATGGACGCATAACAAGGCGATCCGGAAGGCGGAGGAGAGTTACCGCGTCACAGACGAGCACAAAGCGTATCTTAAAACGCTGAAGATAAAATAAACGTAAGGCTCCCGATCCGCAAAGGACGGGAGCCCGTTTCTTTTTATTTGTTCATATAACGTAATCGGAAGCGTCGCGTTCTGTCTTCTGGTCGAGTATATCCTGCAGGGTGATGCCGTCGAGATAGTCGTTTATCACCTTTTCAAGCCCCTTCCACACCGGAAGCGTCTCGCATCCCAGCGCGCGCGGGCAGACGTCGGTCGTACATTCAAGGCAGCCGACCGGGGAAAGCCCTCCCTCGGTGGCGCGCAGGATCTCGCCCACCGTGTATTTCTCGGCGGGACGCGAGAGCCTGTAGCCGCCCTGAAATCCGCGGTTGGTGACGAGCAGCTCGGCGCGGTTGAGTATTGGGACTATCTGTTCGAGATATTTCTTTGAAATATCCTGGCGCGCGGCTATATCTTTTAGCGCGATAAACCCGTCGTTCTGATGTTCGGCGAGGTCGATGAGCATACGCAGCGCGTAACGCCCTTTGGTCGAGATCTTCATCTTCTTATCTCCGTTTTAAATTCTTTCCCCTATTATACTACTAAAACGGTAGGATTTCAAGATGGTAGTTCGTTTTATTTTGCGAAAGTACCGACTATAACCTCCGCAAGAACTTTCGCGTAATCCAGAAGAAAAGCTTCCGACTGCAGTTTTTCCGCGTCTTCTCTGTTGGAGCCGTACCCCAATTCGAGCAGAACCGCGGGCATTTCGACCCTTTTAGTAACGATAAACGCCATATCGTAACTGTCTTCGGATATCGTCAGCTTTACGCCGAGATCGGTATGCAGTCTGTCGGTCAGATCGTTTGCGAGATCCCACATCCCGGCGGCTTCGGGATTGTCGGCGCACCAATCTATCACCGATCCTTTCTTTTCCGGAGCGTCCTCTACGGAGTTGGTATGTAAAGAAATAAAAAAGCAGTTATCGTATCTCTTTTCAAGTATCTGCTCATATATCATACGTTCATACGCCGAAAAAACGTTGTTTCCCGCCTTTATTTTTTCAGGCTCATACTCTATTCCCAGCGAGTCGGCGAGACGCATGATCTCGTTCTCATCGGGATAGCTTGTCCCGTCGTGGGTCAAAACTACATCCGCTCCCCTTTTTTCAAGTTCTTCCTTAAGATACCTCGCCGTTTTCATTGTCAATTCTTTCTCGGGGACCTTAAGAAAAGCAGGCTGACTTCCAGGGTCTCCGAAACCGTGACCGGGATCGATTATAACGGTCAGCGAGGGCTTTTTGCCTGAACGGTCGTCCGCCGGCTCGACCGGCGGGGAATATTCCGTCCGTGCTCCCGCGGTCGTTTCCGAATCGGCGACCGCAGCTCCGCGCGTCCCCTCCGACCCGCCCGATACACTCAAAAAAACTATAAACAATATGACGACCGCCGCGCCGCCCAATATTTTTATCGTTTTCATAAAACCACCTCCGTGTTCTGCATTCATTGTAAAACACGGAGGTACATAAAGTATTCAAAAAGATGTAAGAAAGTCGTAAAAAGTCGAGATCCGCCTCAGTCAGAGGACCTTATGCGGACAGACATACCGCAGACTCCCTTCATGACCGGGTCGAACGTCAGTCGGATACTATCCTCGCCGGAGGAAAAGGTGATATATGCAAGGCCGTTGCGTATTTTGAGATCAATCTCTCCGGAGAGAAGAAGATCGGCTATCCCTCGGGCTTTCTCCGAAAACGAACGGGCTGCAGCCTCGTTGTTTCTATAATAAATCATATAGTCGCAGTAGTCGCAGTAACTCAGGAAAAACAAACATACGGGATCGTAATTCATTGAGAAGTATTCTTCTCCTTCGTTTCCGGAAGCGTTCCACCCGCTATAGCCAAAGGCTTCATCATAGTCTAGGTATACTCCGTTTTCCGCTCGATCTATCACGTTATAGAATTCTCCGCGAAGCTCTTCTCTGTCCGACTCAAATCGTGATACTATCCCGGAAAGAACGTCCAAGGTCCACGGATCGGCGTCAGATCCGTCCGATACCTGTTCATCGAGCGAAAAGGCGACCGGATATCCGTCGCTGTCGAACGCGGCGGACAGAAGAAAGCCGACGTTACACACGGCGGCGTTTTCCGTCGGCACGTCAATAAAGAACCGCATTCCCGACTTTTCGCAGATCCTCGCCTCATCCGGCCTCAAACTGTATGCAAAGTAATTCTGGTCGTCGATCTCCACGCCGCGGTCCCCTGCCACGCTGAAGCTGTCACGGTTAATAAAGTAATTCATAAGCGCGTACAGATCGTCGATATCCTCGTCATTCTCGATAGCAGAAAAAACGGCTTCGTTACCTAAAAGATCCCACGGATAATCATCCGGAAGTCTCTCTGCGGGGGACAGCACGTCGTCGGCAGCGGGCAAAACAACGATCTCTCCCGCGCGGTCGGGAAGGAATTTGAGCGCCCCGAGGACCGCGATCGTTCCGAGAAAGATCATCAGAGCGCATAGGAGAATACAGACAGGAACGTGGGTAAACAAACGCCTTCTCAATCCGCCGCCCCCTTATACAGCGGGACGGAGACGCTTACGGTCGTCCCCTTGCCCGGTTTACTGCGTGCAAATAGCTTCGCACCGTGCCTCTGCGCTATTTCGACGCAGAGCGAAAGCCCGATCCCCGCTCCGCCCTCTTTGCGCGAGCGCTCTTTATCCGCCATATAAAACGGCTTTGTGATCTTATTGAGCACGTCTTTAGTCATTCCGATACCCTTATCGGTAACGGAGATCACGATATTATCCCCGTTGATCCTCGAGGTGAGCGTTACGGTCTGACCGGCCTCCGACGCTTTGGCGGCGTTGTCCACTATATTGTAAACCAACGATTTGAACAATTCGCCGTCGCAAAGGATGATCCCATCTTCGGAGCCCTCGCGTATTTCGAGGGTTATATCCTTTGCCGTCAACGCGGGGCGCATACCCTCCGCGCACTGTTCAATCAGTTCGAACACCCGTGTCGGTCTCATCTCGAGCTCGGCGCTCCCGGCAGTTGCGAGCTCCAAAAGCTTTGACGACATCTTCTTCATACGGTTGGCTTCGCTCACGATTATACCCGCCTGCTCTATACGTTCCTCATCCGGGACCGTGCGGCGGATACGCAAAAGATCGGCTACGCAGAGTATCGACGTAAGAGGAGTCTTCATCTCATGGGCGAGCCTGTCGACGAACTCTTTGCGTCCCTCGGCTATCGCCTCCGTCTTTTTGAAGCTCCTTTCAGCAGACGCGGCGGCAGTATTGAATTTTTCGGCGGCGACGCGCATCTCGGCGGCTCCCTTTTCAGGGATCCTCACGTTCAAGTACCCGTTACCGACGTTTTCAAACGCGAGGCAGAAATCGACCATTCTCCTTCTTGAAAGAAACGAGACCGTCCCCGCCGCCGCGGCGGAGATCACGGAAACGACCGAAGCGGCGACCGCAGCGGAGATAAACGCATTCTCCCTCGTTTTATACACCGCGGTGATATTTCTGGCACTTATAACGCAGAATTCTGCGTCGCGGATCGCCGTCCTTTTTTCAGACACGGTATAATATTCGTCACCCGATCCAAACACCGTTACCGCTTCGCCGTTCTCGGAAAGCCCCGTCAGCGCCGTTTCGATCTCGTCCCCCCGGCTGTACTCGTCATAAAACGCCCCGTCGTAGTAATATCGCATCAGCAGACCGTCCGCGTCTATGAATGAGGCGTTCCCGCACATCCTTTTCATAGCCGCAGAGACGGCGCTGCGCTGATCGAGATCCGATCTGTTTTCCGAACACGACCGGACATCGCGGGAGACGGCGCGGCACAATTCAACGCAGCCTTTCTCTTCAAGGTCTACGGCGTTATTGAACTGCGTTTGGGCGAAAGCGATCCCCGCCGCGGCGACGAGAATGAAGACTGCTGCCAGAACGGACATCGTAACTCTCCACGGCGTAGTCATTCTTTTTTCTCCAATCTGTAACCCAGTTTTGGTATCGTAACGAGCGAGTCGTAGAGCCCGAGCTTTTTACGTACCTGTTGAACGTGGATATCCACCGTGCGGCTCTCGCCCTCAAATTCATAGCCCCACACTGCGGACAACAGTCTTTCTCTTGTGACAGCCACGTCTGCGTTCCGTAAAAAGAAAACGAAAAGGTCGAACTCTTTTGGCGTGAGCGATACTTTTTTCCCGTTTTTTGTTACGGTATGGCTTGCGGTATCGACCTCGATTTCCCCATAAGCCAGCCTGCTCGACAACTTGTTAGCACGGCGAAGCACCACCTCGATCCGCGCGAGCAGCTCGAGCGCCTCAAAAGGTTTAACTATATAATCCTCCGCGCCCAACCGCAGTCCGTTCACTTTATCGAGAACGTTCTGACGCGCGGTAAGGAAAATGACGGGAAGATCGCGGCTGCTGATACGGCGCATCACCTCAAACCCGTCGATATCCGGGAGATTGACGTCAAGAAGCGCAACGTCCCACGCTTCACGGCGGATCAGCTCAACGGCTTCCAGACCATTGCCGCAGATATATCCCTCGTATCCGACGACTGCCACCGCCGCCTTTATCGTTTTTGCGATATTTTCGTCGTCTTCGACTATAAGTATTCTTGTCACGGTATCCTCCTGCTGTTACGATCGCCAGTCTATTATAACCCCTCTTTGCGCTTTACTGCAATAAACCGCGCTTATTTTTTACAATATTCTTACAATACATCGTTCGCCTGTCAACAGCTTCCGCAGGTTGACAGGCGGGACGGCGTATGGTATAATCCTTTCAGAAAACAATAAAAAAGGAGTGCAAAAATGCCTTATATAAGCGTAAAAACGACCGCCGCGGTGAGCGGTGAAAAGGAAAAAGCGATCAAAGAAAAGCTCGCCCGCGCGATGGAAAAGAACCTTGGGAAGGGCGAATCCTGGCTTATGATCTCGTTTGAGGACAATATGCGCGTCTGGTTCAAGGGAGATAACTCCGCGCCTGCCGCAATGGTAGAGATCTCGATATTCGGTCACGCCTCGGCGGGGGCTTACGGCGCAATGACCGCCGACGTCTGCGGCATACTGTCTGATGAGCTTTCCGTACCCGGCGACCGCGTTTACGTCAAATACGGAGAATGTCAGAACTGGGGATGGAACGGCGGCAACTTCTGACCGCGGCTTTTGAAGAAAAAATAATCGGCAAAAGGTATTGACAAACGAGGCCGCATACTGTATAATAATTTGGTAATTTTGCAATCTCTTTGCAATGCGAGGGGAGGGTTGAAGATGGCAGAAATAAAGGTCAAGGAAAACGAATCTCTTGACAGCGCGCTCCGCAGATTTAAAAGGCAGTGCCAGAGAAGCGGCGTCCTCGCCGAGCTCCGTAAAAGAGAGCACTACGAGAAGCCCAGCGTAAAGCGCAAAAAGAAATCCGAAGCTGCAAGAAAACGCAAATTCAAATAATGACCGACGTCATTATGGGAGCAACGGTATTCCGTCGCTCCCTTTTGTTATTAATAATTGTTGAAATATATCACAGAATATGTTATAATTAATTATCTATTTTTTCAGGTGAGACTATGAACGAGATCAAACGTGAAATTGAAGATCTGCGAAAGAAACTGACCTACCATTCCCGGCTTTACTACGAAAAAGACGCGCCGGAGATATCAGACTACGAATACGATATGATGTTCCGGCGGCTGGTCGAGCTGGAGGCGGCGCATCCCGAATACGCCTCGCGCACGTCCCCCACGGTCAGGGTCGGCGGAGCCGCGCTCGACAAATTCGAGAAGGTGGCTCACGCCGTTCGGCTGGGCAGTTTGCAAGATGTCTTCGACTTCGACGAGTTGAGAGCGTTTATCGAGAACATCGACGAGGGCGACGAGTACTCGGTGGAATACAAGATCGACGGTCTGTCGGTCGCCCTGACCTACGAAGACGGGATATTCGTCCTCGGCGCGACGAGAGGCGACGGGCTTATCGGCGAGAACGTGACAGAAAATCTCCGCACGGTGCGCTCCATCCCGCTGGAGATCCCCTATAAAGGACGGCTGGTCGTGCGCGGAGAGGTGTATATGCCCCGCGCGTCGTTCGAAAAACTGAACGAGAAGCAGGAGGCGGACGGAAAGCCTCTGTTTGCAAATCCGCGCAACGCCGCGGCGGGGTCGCTGCGGCAGCTCGACTCGAAGATCACCGCCTCCCGCGGTCTCGATATATTTATATTCAACGTACAGCAATCGGACATCGAGTTCACCACCCATTCCGAAAGCCTCGCTTTCCTTGCGGAGCAGGGTTTTACGACCCTCCCGAACGCAAAGGTGGTAAGCGGCGTAGACAATATCATCACCGCGATAGAGCAGTTCGGCTGCGACCGTCCCGCGCTCCCCTTCGACATAGACGGAGCGGTAATAAAGATAAACAAGCTCTCAAGGCGGGTCGAGATCGGCGAGAACACCAGCACCCCCAAGTGGGCGGTGGCGTACAAATATCCGCCCGAGCGCAAGGAAACGGTGCTTGAAGACATACAGGTCAACGTCGGGCGCACCGGGGTCCTCACTCCGCTCGCGGTCCTCGCTCCGGTGTTTATCGCCGGAACGACCGTCTCCCGCGCGACGCTCCACAATCTCGAATTCATCCGCGAACGAGATATCAAGATCGGAGACACCGTCGTGCTTATCAAAGCGGGCGACATAATCCCCCGCGTCGAGGAGGTCGTAAAGTCCAAACGCACAGGCGCGGAACGCGATTTTGCCTTTCCGGACAGATGTCCTTCCTGCGGGGAGCCGGTCTACCGCGAGGAGGGCGAGGCGGCGTACAGATGCACGAACGCCCTCTGCCCCGCCCAGGCCGCGCGCAATCTGATCCACTTCGCCGCCAAGGACGCGATGAACATAGACGGCATGGGTCCGGCGCTCATCGAGGCGCTCTACGGAGCGGGGCTGGTCCGCGACGCGTCCGATTTCTATAAGCTCAAAAAAGAAGATCTCGCCGCGCTCGACCGTATGGGCGACAAGTCGGCGTCCAATATCGTCTCGGCGATCGAGGCGACCAAGACGCGCGGTCTTGCTTCCCTGCTCTACGCCCTCGGCATCCGGCAGGTGGGAGACAAAGCCGCCGCGGCTCTGGCAAAGAAGTTCACCGATATCGAGGACTACTTTACGCTTACAGTCGACGAGCTTACGACGGTGGACGATATCGGCGCGATCACCGCGGAGAACATCGTAAACTACTTCTCTCATCCGCAGACGCGAGAGCTTATCGACCGCTTCAGGGAGTACGGTCTTACCACGACCTACGTCGGAGATGCGGCGCAGAGCGAACGGCTTTCCGGGCTGACCTTCGTGCTGACCGGCACTCTCCCGAGCATGACGCGCGACGAGGCGTCGAAGCTGATCGAGCGCAACGGCGGCAAGGTCTCCGGCTCGGTCTCGAAAAAAACGAGCTTCGTCGTCGCGGGCGAGGAAGCGGGCAGCAAGCTGACAAAGGCGCAGGCTCTCGGCGTCCCGGTCATAGACGAGGACGGACTTATGAAAATGGCGGGCGTCGGATGACCCGAAAGAGGAAATAAAATGTTTTTTGATACCGTAAAGATATACTGCAAGGCGGGCGACGGCGGCGCGGGAAGCGTCTCCTTCCGCCGTGAAAAATACGTCTCGCACGGGGGCCCCGACGGCGGCGACGGCGGCAACGGAGGAAATGTCGTCTTCCGCGCTGATGACGGAGCGACCACCCTGCTGTTCTACAAGTACAAGCGCAAATTCCGCGCCGCAGACGGCGGAAACGGAGAGGGCGGAAAACGTCACGGAGCCAACGGCGAGGACGTTGTGCTCACCGTCCCGCGCGGAACGGTCATAAAAGACGCCGAAAGCGGACTTGTCATTCAGGATATGAACGCCTGCGACGAGTTCGTCGCCCTGAAGGGCGGCAGAGGCGGCTGGGGCAACAAGCATTTCGCCACCCCGACAAGACAGATCCCCCGTTTCGCAAAGAGCGGGATGAAGGGAGAGGAGCGCGAGCTTCTGCTTGAGCTCAAGATGATCGCGGACGTGGGGCTTGTAGGCCTTCCTAACGTCGGCAAATCCTCGATACTTTCGGTGATAAGCGAATCGAAGCCAAAGATAGCCAACTACGAATTCACCACCCTTGAGCCCAGCCTCGGAGTGGTCGACGCGGGCGACGGCTTCAGCTTTGTCGCCGCCGACATCCCCGGTCTTATAGAAGGGGCGTCCGAAGGGATCGGGCTGGGGCACAAATTCCTGCGCCACGTCGAGAGATGCAGACTGCTTATCCACGTGGTAGACGTATCCGCGGAATGCGGACGCGACCCGGTGGAGGACATAAAGCTCATAAACGCGGAGCTTGAAAAATACGCGCCGGAGCTCGCTTCCCGTCCGCAGATCATAGTCGGCAACAAGTTCGACCTTGTGATCGAAGAGGATATGGACAGACTGAAGGGGCTCGAAAAATACGCCTCCGACAACGGACAGCAACTCATCTACGTTTCCACCGCCACCGGGCACAACGTAAAAAAGATGGTCAACACGGCGGCCGGTATGCTCGCCGCCCTGCCGCCCATCCCCTCATACGAAAGCGAGTACGTCGCCGACGATCCGGCGATCTCGCGCGGCGACCGCAGCTTTACGATCAGGCGGGAAAACGAGCTTTACGTCGTCGAGGGCGACTGGATATACAACGTCATGGGGTCGATCAACTTCGACGATCACGAGTCGCTGGCGTACTTCCAGAAGGTGCTCCGCAACAACGGGGTCTTCAAGGCGCTGGAGGACAAGGGCGTCACAGACGGCGACACGGTAAGCATTTACGATTTCGAGTTCGAGTATATTAAGTGACCGTTTACGGGAGGATATAAAAAATGGCAGACAAGAAAAAGATCAGCGTGAAATCAAAGAAGGCGAACAAAAAGACCACGGTTATAAGCGTCGTCGCCATCATAGTCATACTTGCGGCGGCGGTCTTCGCGATCGTGTGGTCGATGCGCAGATCGCCCGAGAATCCGGACGACAAGCCGGTGATCGACGTCTCCGACACCGTGACCGATAAAGTCCCCGAAAACACCAACGTCGTTACCGCGCCGCTCGAGAGCGACACCTCGGACACAGGCGAGACAACGACCGATGAATCGTCCTCCGCCCCGGATGACACCACCGCGGACGAGCCGGACGCCGTCGAGGTCACGATAGATCATAACCGTTCGAGCGCCAGCGGCGAGCTGCCCGACGGCTACAGCGTCACACTGGACGTGGACGCGCCCAAGATGCGTTCCGAGGGATACGGCGAGAACGTCAGCAAGTTCAACAGCATCGTTTCGACCGAGGTCGAGGAGCTGAAAAACAGATACGCGCAGACGCTCGGCAATCCCGGCGAGAACGGCGGCTCCGATATGAGCTACAAAATGAGCTTTGACGTCACCCGAAACGAGGGCGGACTTGTTTCCGTCGTACTGAAGACCGACAACTATCTCGGCGGCACCGAGGATGAGTACGCTTACAAAGCCATCAATTTCGATCTCAACAGCGGAAAGCAGCTCACTCTCGGCGATATGTTCGCGGTCGAAAAGGACACCTACGTTCCGTTTATCAAGTCGCTCATCCTCAAGCGTATGCGCAATGAACCTACGAAGTATTATTCCACCGACGACAAAGCCCTCGACGAGGCTTTCGACGAGACGCATTTCTATATCACCTCCAACGGCATAACCGTTTATTTCAACGAATACGACATCGCTCCCTCCGCCGAGGGCGTTCCCACCTTCGACCTTTCGTACGCCGATCTCGCGCAGCTCATGGCGTATTGATGAAAACACAATAATAAAAAGACCGGTCTCGCCGGTCTTTTATTATTGTTGAAATGCATTACTGTCATTATGAGAAACGCCGATGAGAAATCCCCAGTAAGGAATACTTCGACAGGTTCGATATGAGATAGAATAAAGTTTATTTACAAACTCACAGGGCTGACCGAAGTCAGCCCCGTGGGTTTATATGAGGTTTTTGCGCTTTCAGCTTATTACGGCTTTATGGTCGTCACCGTGCCGGTGTTGAAGTTGACGGTGATGATGTTAAAGCTCTCCTCGTTGTACTGGACCATGAAGGACCAGATATTGGAGGTAAGAGTCTGACCGTCCTTTACGTACTGTACTTCGGGGAGGACCTCGGTGGTGAACTTTCCGTCGACCAGATTTGCGGTCTTGGCGTATCTGTTGCCCGCCGCCTGCTTAAAGTAGCCCTGGCTCCAGTCGGTCGAGTTCTTCGGATTGGGCGCGTAGCGGATGATGTAGAGCTGATCGAGGTCGTCAAGCGTTACGGTGTTGTCCGCGTTGACAGTTACCGTCGGAGCGAGATGTGTGATCTGAATGGTCACGACCTTGGTGTAACCGCCCTGATACTCGATGGAGAAGGTGTACTTTCCGTCGTTACGGAACTGGACGGTGTACTCGCTCTTGTTCTTCAGTACGTCCTTTACGGTGAAGACGCGCACGCCGGGAGCCTTCTTGACCGCCGAGGCGTCAGCCCACTCGCCGGGAGCTACACGGATGGTCTTGATCGAGAAGCTCTCGCCGAGCAGGTCGGTAACGGTCGCCTGCAGTCCGTTGACTAAGACCTCCGGCTGCGGATATTCAATGGTGAACTGTTCAGCCCAGCCCCTGCCGTCATTGGTACGGAACCAGATCGTGTATTTACCATCCTCCGAGACGTTCTTGTAGCTCATCTCGTACTTGTAGCTTCTCTTGTAATTGTAGTCCGCCGTGTCGACGTTAGACGCCAGAATACGGACGATCATATTGGCGGACGACTTGCAGTCGCTGTAAGTGTCCCAGTGTCCTCTCGCAAGGAAAAAGTCCTTTAATCCCTTACTTGAGTCAAGCCAGATATTGTCCACCGTAAAAGTGATCCCGTTGACCGCTCCGAGCTTCGGGGTGAAAGTATCGAGAACGACGGACGGATAATCCGCGATGTTTTGTCCTTCACCGCCGAGAATGAACGCGACAGTACTTCCGTCCGGTTTTTTATACCGGATCCATATAGAGTATGTACCGGCGTTGATGAAGTTGTAAGTGAGCTTGCCGTCTGCGTCTGTGTAGGAGCGGCAGAGCGCCTCGTTGACCGTTACCATACCCGGTGCGTTGCGGATCTCGTTCGAGGTCGTGTAGACGCCGGGGGCTATACGCATCGCATTGATGTACGAGCCGTTTTTCAGCACGGCGTTGCTTATGATGAAATCATAGTTATCAACAGACCATTTGGGCCCGGTGAATTCCTCGTCCGCTTCAACGGTTACAGCGCCGGCCTCTATCTCGAAATCAACGTCCTGCTCGTTATAGTTGCAGATATCGCCCGGATTGTACGATACGCTCACAAACGCGTCGCCCTCCGGGGCGTCCGGAAGGATAGTAAAGGTCAGCGTAAGGAACGTCCCGCAGAAATCGGTATCCGCGGAAGCCAGCCAGACCGCTTTTCTTGAGAAGGCGAACTGTCCTCCGACATCGGGATTGACAGCCGCGTCGACAAGCGAGAGCCTTTCGGCGTCATAGTCGATCGACAAAGCGAACGTATTGAAACCGGGATTGTCAAGAAAATCCACGTTTACCGTGACGGTTTCTCCGGGTTTGCCGCTGGCGCTGCCGACCCTGATCGTTCCGGCCTGATGAGCGGCTCCGTTGACCGTCACGCAACCGTCGACGAGCGCAAAATCGACGTCGTCTTCATTTCGATTGCAGATGTCTCCGGCGTTGTATCTTACGCCGACCTGCGCTTCCCCTTCAGGAGCATTATCAAGTACCCTGAACGCGAGGGTAAGGAAGGTGCCGGAATAGTCGATATCGTTCGAAGCCAACCACACCGCTTTCTTTGCAAA
Organism: Clostridia bacterium; assembly: GCA_017450885.1. Classification (GTDB taxonomy): domain Bacteria; phylum Bacillota; class Clostridia; order Oscillospirales; family CAG-272; genus RGIG3438. The sequence continues at coordinate 27,560 of JAFSSR010000055.1, forward strand.
TGCGAATTGGCCGCCCAACGACTGATTCGGCGCAGCGCCGATGAGCTCAAGTCTTGACGTATCGTAAACTATCGAAAGAGTATACGAGTTTATTCCGGGGTTGTTGAGAAAATCGACGTTAAGGCTGATCTCATCCCCGGGATCCGCCTCGGCTGTACCGACTCTGATTTCCGGTGCGGCTGAGGCGGCTGATCCTACCGCAAAAATGCTCGCCATACCGACAAGCATCAGTACGGTCAGGATCAAGGAAATCGCTTTTTTATAATTCATAACTATTTCCTCATTTTTTTGATTTCTTTGAACGGTTATATCCAACGGCAGCGGCGATTGAAACCGCGGCGATAACGACGATAACGGCGGCTATGATCCAAATCATACCATTCCCGTTGTCGTTTTCCTTTTCGGGATCGGCAACCCGGTCGGTATCATCGCCGGATGTTCCCTTTTCGTCCGTGGCAGGAGCCGCAGAGTCGCTGCCGCTTATCGTTCCGGCTATCGCGTCAAACAGTTCGCCGACAGAAATATCCGGATCAAGATCCGCCTCGCTGAGACCGAGCTCTTTGAGCACTTCTTTTACAAAGCCCTCTTTTCTGTCGCCGGAGATCGAAGAAAGGCTGTCTGTCCCGCTTTTTTCAAGCGAGTATTCGACGGCTTTTCTTATTTCTTCTTCCGCGCGGCCGAGTATTTCAGCGGCCGACGTCGACGCGGGCTCCGCTTTTTCGGTTCCGTCGCCGTTGTCGATATCGCTGTCCGCGGGCTCCGAAACGGTTCCCGTCCGTTCAGTCACGGCAGGCTCGTCGGTTATCGGATCATCCGGCTCCGATATTGCGCCGGAGTCGTAAGAAACGACGTCCGTAACGGCAGGCGCGGTTTCTTTTTCCTCGGTCTTAAGAACGGTCACTTTTCCGGATCTAACTTCAAAATCGACGTCTTCTTCGTTGTAATTGCAGATATCTCCTTTATTATAGAACACGCCTATGGAGTAATCCTTATACTCAACGTAGACCCCGATCCTGAAGCGTAAAGTCAGGAAAACGCCGTCCGCCTTGACGTCGCCGTTCGATATCCAGACGGCGCGTTCGCCGAAGGCGAAATTTCCGCCGAATTCTTCCGACGGGACGACCTTCTCGAGCGTCAGGACGTCTGAATCATATGAAAACGCCAAGGTGCAGGCGCA
>JAFSSR010000056.1 GCA_017450885.1 Clostridia bacterium
CCTCAGCTCCGCAAGTCTCGATAGAGGAAACGTTATGCGCTTTAGACGATCCGGTCGCCCCTCCGCATCCGTCGCGTCCCGTCTTTCCGCCGAGAAGGATTATCACGTCGCCCGGGACGGGTCTCTCCCTTCTTACGTTTTCCTGAGGAGCGGCGGCAATGACCGCGCCGATCTCCATACGCTTTGCCGCGTATCCCGGATGATACAGCTCATCGACCTGCCCGGTGGCAAGACCGATCTGGTTGCCGTATGAGCTGTATCCCGCCGCGGCAGTGGTCGTAAGCTTTCTCTGCGGGAGCTTGCCTTCCATCGTTTCGAAGATCGGAACGGTCGGGTCGGAAGCGCCCGTCACGCGCATCGCCGCGTAAACATAAGATCTGCCGGAAAGCGGATCTCTTATAGCGCCGCCTATGCAGGTGGCGGCGCCGCCGAAAGGCTCAATTTCGGTCGGGTGATTATGCGTTTCGTTTTTAAAGAGAAGCAGCCATTTTTCCGGCTTGCCGTCTACATTTACGTCCACCTTTACCGTGCAGGCGTTGATCTCTTCGCTCTCGTCGAGTTTATTGAGCTTGCCCGCCTTTTTTAACACTTTGGCGGCTATGGTCCCCATATCCATAAGGCAGACCGGCTTTTTTATACCAAGCTCCTCGCGTTCTTTCATATAACGCTCGTAGGCGGAACGCGTGGTATCGTCCTCGAAGGTGATCTCGTCTATTACCGTATGGAAGGTCGTATGGCGGCAATGGTCGGACCAGTAGGTGTCTATCATACGGATCTCGGTTATTGTAGGATCCCGCTTTTCCCGTGAGAAATAATCGCGCAGGAAGATGATATCGTCGCGGTCCATCGCAAGCCCTAATTTGATCCGGAGATCGTCCGCCATGTCGTCAGAGAGCGAAATAAAGCCCTCTACGGTCGCAACTGACTTTGGCACGTCATAAGAGGCGGCAAGCGTTTCACGGCGTTCAAGCGACGCCTCCCGCGCCTCTACGGGGTTTATTACGTATTTCTTTACCGCCGCAAGCTCATTTTCGGATATCTTACCGCCGAGGATATATATTTTTGCCGTTTTTACGGCGGGACGCTCGCCTTGCGAGATAATTTGGATGCACTGCGAGGCGGAGTCCGCGCGCTGATCATACTGGCCCGGAAGGAATTCAACGGCGAAAACGGTCTCGTTTTCAGAGGCCGGAAGCTCGCCGTAGGTCAGATCCACCTGCGGCTCCGAAAACACGGTCGGGATGCACTTTTTAAATAGCTCTTCCGTGATACCCTCGCAATCATATCGGTTGACGATACGCAAGGAGCTTATCCCTTTAACGCCAAGAAGAGTCTTTACGTCGGAGAGCAGAGTTTTTGCTTCGCCGGCGAACGAAGGCTTTTTTTCAACGTAAATTCTGTAGACCATACTTAATCCTCAATTTGCGGCAAGCGCTCTTTTTCCGATATCCTTGCGGTAATAAGCGTTCTCAAAGGAGACCTTTTCCACCTGACTGTAAGCGCGGTCTATCGCGGTCTTCAAATCGGTCGCCGTGCAGGTCACGCCGAGCACTCGTCCGCCGGAAGTTACCGTCTTACCGTCTTTTATAGATGCTCCCGCGTAGAATATCCGGGCGTCGGGATCGAGATCGCCGACTTTGATCTCGTATCCTTTTTTATACGAGACCGGATATCCTTCGGACGCCACGATCACGCAGCAAGCCGATTCGCGGCTGAATTCGACTTCGATCTTATCGAGAGTACCTTCCCTGCAAGCCTTCATTACGGTCAGAAGATCCGTCTTCAGGAGCGGCAGAACGACCTGCGTCTCGGGGTCGCCGAAACGGCAGTTGTATTCTATGACCTTCGGACCTTCGGCGGTTATCATCAAACCGAAATAGAGACAACCCTTGAACGGCGATCCCTCTTCGCGCATAGCTTTGAGAGTCGGGAGAAAGATCTCGTCCATACAGCGTTTAGCGACTTCCGGAGTATAGTACGGATTGGGAGCAATCGTTCCCATACCGCCCGTGTTAAGTCCCTTGTCGCCGTCGAGAGCGCGTTTGTGGTCCATGGAGGATACCATCGGCGCTATATGCACCCCGTCTGTGAAGGCAAGGACGGACACCTCCGGACCGGAGAGAAACTCCTCGATCACTATCTCTTTTCCGCTGTCGCCGAAAACACGGTCGATCATGGCGGCGCGAACGGCTTTTTCCGCTTCTTCCCTGTTTTCCGCAATAACGACTCCCTTTCCGAGAGCAAGCCCGTCGGCTTTGACCACGGTGGGATATTTACAAGTCTTTAAATGATCAAGAGCGTCGTCGGGATCATCAAAAATCCTGTAGTCAGCGGTCGGGATGCCGTGCTTTTTCATAAGATCCTTTGAAAAAGCCTTGCTCCCCTCTATCCTCGCGGCGGCTTTTGTCGGACCAAAGACGGGGACGCCTTTCTCTTCGAGACGATCGACGCACCCGAGAACGAGCGGGTCGTCCGGCGCGACGACGGCAAAGTCGATCTTGTTGTCGACGGCGAAATCGACAATTTTGTCGATATCCTTTGCGCCTATGTCTACGCACTCCGCGTCAGCCGCGATACCGCCGTTTCCGGGAAGAGCGAATATTTCGGTAACTTCAGGATTTTCTTTCAGCTTTTTAATTATGGCGTGTTCGCGTCCGCCTCCGCCTACAACCAAAAGTCTCATATCAGCTCCTAATAAAGATCAATGATGGAACAGTCTCATTCCGGTGAACGCCATCGCCATTCCGTAATCGTCGCAGGCCTTGATGACGAGGTCATCGCGGACAGACCCGCCCGGCTGAGCAACGTAGGAGACTCCGCTCTTTCTCGCGCGGTCTATATTGTCGCTGAACGGGAAGAATGCGTCCGAGCCGAGGGACACGCCGGTGATAGAGGCGAGATATTCTCTCTGTTCGGGTCGGGTGAACGCCTCGGGACGGCGGGTGAAATACTTCTGCCAGTTGCCGTCGTCGAGGACGTCGCCGCAGTCCTCGGAAAGATATACGTCGATAACGTTGTCTCTTTCAGGTCTGCCGAGCTCCGGGATAAAGGGCAGTTCAAGGACCTTGTCGTGCTGACGCAGATTCCAGATATCCGCCTTGCTGCCCGCAAGCCTTGTGCAATGAATACGGGACTGCTGGCCCGCGCCTACGCCGATCGCCTGTCCGTCGTACGCGTAGCAGACGGAATTCGACTGGGTATATTTAAGAGTGATGAGAGATATGATAAGATCTCTTACCACGTCAGCCGGGATATCCTTTTTCGCTGTAACTACGTTTGAAAGCAGCTCCTCGTCGATGCGGAAATTGTTTCTTCCCTGCTCGAAGGTGATGCCGAATACCTGCTTCTTCTCCTGAGGATCGGGAATGTAAGAGGGGTCTATCTTAACGATATTATACGCGCCTTTGCGCTTGGCCTTAAGGATTTCGAGAGCTTCGTCGGTAAATCCGGGGGCGATAATGCCGTCGGAGACCTCGCGCTTGATAAGAGTTGCGGTCGTCTTATCGCAGACGTCGGAAAGAGCTATCCAGTCGCCGAACGAGCTCATACGGTCGGTCCCTCTCGCGCGGGCGTAGGCGGTCGCAAGCGGGCTGTCGTCAAGGCCTTCGATATCGTCAACAAAGAAAGCCTTTTTCTGCTTTTCGGTCATTTTCTTGCCGATAGCAGCGGAGGTGGGGCTGACGTGTTTGAAAGAGGTGGCGCAAACCTCCCCGGTCGCCTGCTTGATCTCTTTTACGAGCTGCCAGCTGTTGAAAGCGTCAAGGAAGTTGATATATCCGGGTCTGCCGGAAAGTATCTCTATAGGAAGCTCGGACCCGTCCTCCATATAGATTTTCGCGGGCTTCTGATTGGGGTTGCATCCGTATTTGAGTTTAAATTCTTTCATGTTTTACACCTTCAATTCTGATTTTATTTCCGACGTGCAGTATTTTTTGATTATCGGGTCGGCGTATTCCGCGATAAACTCTTCGGTTTGAGATACGCTTCTGCCGATATACAGCTTTGGATCGAGATGCGCGGTCATATCGTCGACGTCCAGTGGGAAAGCATCGTCCGCGGCTATGCGCTCGATCAGATCGTTCCTGCCTCCGTTGAGCTTTACTTCGGCTGCAGCCGCGTGAGAATGAACGCGAAGGCGTTCGTGAAGCTCCTGACGGTTTCCGCCGCGTTTGACCGATTCCATCATTATATTTTCCGTAGCCATAAACGGCAGTTTTTCCATGACTCGACGTTCTATCACCTTGTCGTATACTACGAGCCCGGAAGTCACGTTGATATAGATATTGAGGATCGCGTCGGCGGCGAGGAAAGCCTCGGCGACCGATATTCGCTTGTTCGCCGAATCGTCGAGTGTGCGCTCGAACCATTGCGTACCGGCGGTCACGGCGGGATTGACCGCGTCTGCTATAATGTATCTCGCAAGAGAAGAGATACGCTCGCATCTCATCGGATTGCGCTTATACGGCATAGCCGACGAACCGATCTGATTTTTCTCGAACGGCTCTTCCATCTCCTCAAAAGACTGGAGAAGACGCATATCGTTTGAAAACTTATACGCGCTCTGCGCAAGTCCGGAAAGAGCGTTGAGGAAGAAGGCGTCGATCTTTCGGGAATAGGTCTGACCGCACACCGGGACGCAGCCTTTGAAACCGCATTTCTCGGCGATCATTTCATCCAGACGCTTGACTTTTTCCTCATCGCCGTCGAAGAGCTCCATAAAGCTCGCCTGCGTGCCGGTGGTTCCCTTTGCGCCGCGAAGACGGAGCTCGGAAAGGCGGTGCTCCAGCTCGCCGACGTCGTAAACAAGCTCGTTTATCCAAAGGGTCGCGCGCTTGCCTACCGTTGTGAGCTGCGCGGGTTGAAGATGAGTATATCCGAGGCAAGGAAGATCTTTATATTTCAATGCGAAATCGCTGAGATTTTTGATCACCTGCGCAATTTTCGGTATAAGAAGCTCGGCGGCTTTACGAAGGATGATAATATCGGTGTTGTCTCCGACGTAGCAGGAGGTCGCGCCTAAATGGATAATCGGAGCGGCTTTCGGACACTGGACTCCGTACGCGTAGACGTGAGACATGACGTCGTGACGTACGATTTTTTCACGCGCCTCGGCGCACTCAAAATCAATGTCGTCGATATGAGCCTTGAGCTCGTCTATCTGCTCCTGCGAGATATCAAGACCGAGCTCGCGTTCGCTTTCCGCTAAAACGCACCACAGCTTTCTCCAGGTCCTGAATTTGAACTCCTCGGAGAAAAAGTACTGCATCTCGTCGCTCGCATATCTTGTTGAAAAAGGCGAAATGTACTTGCTTCTGTCTCTCTCCATATCAGTCGCCCCACTTGTTGATCATTCGGTTTTCGATTTTTCCGTCAGCCAAGTCGATATATCTGACGTAAAGCGAGATCTTGTTGTCCGCGTCGAGGTTGTCCCATATGTCGCGGGTGAACTCGTCGATATCGTCGGGTATGGAGAGGCGTTCAGGTTCGCCTTGGAAGGTGGGGATCGGGTCGCCGTCCGTAACGTACGTATGGATAAAGTGTCCGACCCCGTCTATCGCCGGATATGAGAAGGTAAATCTGCTGCAGGCGCTTCCCTTCTCGTCCGCGCTCTTGAGGATGCTCATTTTATACGTCATACCGCCGTCCGAAAAATCAAGGATAGCGCTGATACGGGGCGTAAAGTTTGGAGCGTCAGGCTCGAAGCATCTTGTGTCCAGCGCCGCCTCAAAGGTCCCGCCGTCATTTACGGCGTCGTAGATCGTGTCAGTCTGGTCGCCGTTGGTCACTATAAGGCGGTTCCTTATTTCCCTTATAGGAGAATAAATGATAAGAGAGGGGTCCTTGACCTTGGATTCATCGAAAGGATATATGGTGACCTCTCTCCCGTTTTCTCTGAAAACGCGGTTGCGGCTGTTTTCGCTTCTTCCCATAATGAAATACGCGACCGCCGCCTTCTTTCCGTTTGCGGTCTTGCCGACCGCGATACCGCGCCCGACGTAGCTGTTGCCGAAAATGCGCTGTCCGATAGTTTTTGCTTCGTAAACGTTCATTTTTCTACATACTCCTTTGCAACTTTTTCGAGCGAGGCGGGAAGTATCTTCCACTCCGCTTCTTCCATGATCCTTCTTTGAAGGATCTCGGGCGTGTCGCCGTCTTTTACCTCGACGGCCTTCTGCATTATGATCCGTCCGCCGTCCGGGATCTCGTTTACAAAATGCACGGTGGCGCCGGAAACCTTGACTCCGTACGAAAGAGCCGCCTCGTGGACGCGGAGACCGTAAAACCCTTTTCCGCAGAACGAAGGGATAAGCGAGGGATGGACGTTGATCATCCTCTCCGGAAAATGAGACGTGAAATCTGCGCTGAGTATACGCATAAATCCCGCGAGAACGATCAGATCTATCTCTTTTTCGAAAAGTATGTCAAGAATGGCTTTTTCAAACGCTTCCCTTCCGTCGTTTCGTTCAACAACCTTTGTCTCTATACCCGCCTTTTCGGCGCGTGTCAGAGCGTACGCGTCTTTAACGTCCGATATGACGAGCGCAAGCTCGACGTGCGGTAGTTTTCCCGCGTCGCGGGCGTCGATGATCGCCTGAAGATTTGTTCCGCCGCCGGAGACGAATACGGCGACTTTAGCTTTTTTGTTATCCATATCAAAGTATATCACATCCGCTTTCGGAAGAGACTATCTCACCGATGGCATAAGCGTCGATCCCCGACGAGTTGAGAACGGATATCGCTTTGTCCGCTTCCGCCTCGGAAACTATCGCGGTCATCCCGACGCCCATATTGAAGGTGTTGAACATATCGCGCTCCCCGATATTCCCTGTTTTTGCGATAATATCGAAAACGGGAAGCACCTTGACCGCTTTTCTTTCTATCCTTGCGCCGAGTCCGGCGGGAATGCTCCTCGGAATGTTCTCGTAGAAGCCTCCGCCGGTTATGTGGGAAACAGCCTTTACGTTGACTGACGCGATAAGCTCAAGCATCGGCTTTACGTAGATGCGGGTGGGGGTCAGAAGAGTCTCGCCGAGAGTCTTTCCGCTAAGTTCGGGATATTTTACGTTGAGATCGCTGTTTTCAACGTCGAAAATTTTTCTGACGAGCGAAAAACCGTTCGAATGGACTCCGCTCGAAGGGAGAGCGATTATCACGTCGCCTTCCCTGACCGAAGACTTGTCGAGCAGCTTGTCCTTTGATACGGCTCCGCAGCAAAATCCGGCAAGATCGTATTCATCCTCGGGATAAAAGCCGGGCATTTCCGCGGTCTCGCCACCGATAAGAGCGCATCCGGCCTGAACGCAGCCTTCCGCCACGCCCGATACTATCGAAGCTATCTTCTCCGGCCTGTTTTTTCCGCAGGCAATATAATCGAGAAAGAAGAGCGGCTTTGCCCCGCAGCAGATAACGTCGTTGACGCACATGGCAACACAGTCGATACCGACTGTATCGTGACGGTCGAGAAGGAAGGCGAGCTTGAGCTTGGTGCCGACTCCGTCGGTACCCGAAACGAGCACGGGCTTGGGAAACTCGGAAAGATCGAGCTCGTACAATCCGCCGAAACCGCCGATCCCCTCGGCGGCTGCGGTCATGGTACGGGCGATATGAGTTTTCATAAGTTCGACGGCCTTGTATCCCGCCGTGATATCGACGCCTGCGGAAGCGTAGGCTTCCGATTTGGAATTTTCGTTCATTATTATTCCTTTCCGTTCCAACAGTATGTACAAAGTTCGCAAGGGTCAAGTCCGATCGCTTTTACGACCCCTTCGAGAGACTGGAATTCAAGAGAATCGAAGTGGAATTTCTCGCAGATCGTTTTTCTGAGCGCCTTTCCGCGTTCGGTGCTTCCGTCGCTGTACTCGTCGATATGATCAAATCCCGCTTCGCCTTCAAGCTCGACGATCACCCTGCGGGCGATAAGCTCCATATCGCTCGTAGCGCGCGAGAAGTTCAGATACTTGCATCCGTACATTATGGGCGGGCAGGCAGAACGCATATGGACCGATTTTGCGCCGTTTTCGTATAGGAATTCGACTGTCTCCCGAAGCTGTGTCCCCCTGACTATCGAGTCGTCGACGAAGAGAAGATTTTTGCCTTTGATAAGATCGAGGACGGGGATCTGCTTCATTTTGGCTATACGGTCTCTGTCGGCCTGATCGGGCGGCATAAAGCTGCGCGACCAGGTGGGGGTGTATTTGATAAACGCGCGAGCGAAATGCTTTCCGCTCTTGTTCGCATATCCGATCGCGTGCGGCGTTCCCGAATCCGGGACGCCTCCGACGTAATCAATATCGTCGAGATCTTTCCCGCTCTTTTCGTCGTTCTCCGCCATCAATGCGCCGTTGCGGTAGCGCATGGCTTCGACGTTTACGCCCTCGTAGGTCGAGGTCGGGTATCCGTAATAGCTCCAGAGGAATGAGCAGATCCGTTTTTCATTTCCGGGGGGAGATAGGAGATCGAGGCTGTCGGGAGAGATCTTTACGATCTCCCCGGGTCCGAGCTCGTATTCGTCCTCAAAGCCGAGCTTTTGATAAGCGAAAGATTCAAAAGAGACGGCGCGTCCGTTTTCGTTCTTCCCTATCTGCACCGGGAGGCGCCCCATCCTGTCTCTCGCGGCTATGATCGAGCCGTCGTTGGTGAGTATAAGGATCGAAGCCGTCCCCTCGATAGACTGCTGCGCGAATTTGATGCCGTCTATAATATCTTCCTTGCGGTCGATCAACGCGGCGACAAGCTCGGTGCTGTTGACCTTTCCGCCCGTCATCGCATCAAAGTGACAGCCCGAATTCGAAAGGTACGAGTTTATCAGCTCATCCGAGTTGTTGATTATACCGACGGAGCAAATAGCGTAGGGACCGTGGTGAGAGCGCAGAAGAAGCGGCTGCGGATCGGTATCGCTTATACAGCCGATAGCCGCGATCCCCGACATTTCGCTGAAAATGCGCTCGAATTTGGTGCGGAAGGGAGCGTTTTCAATATTATGGATTTTGCGCTGCAGTCCTATCTCCGGATCATACGCCGCAAGTCCGCCTCTGCGCGTGCCGAGATGAGAATGATAGTCAACTCCGAAGAATACGTCGGCAAGGCAGCTTTTATTTGATGTTATTCCGAAAAATCCGCCCATGGAAATCTCCTGATAAGTGTGATATTTGCAAATTACTCGCCGAGAAGACGTCTGAGGATCTCTTTGTACGCGTCCTCCACTCCGCCGAGATCGCGGCGGAAGCGGTCTTTGTCGAGCTTTTCGTTGGTATTGGAGTCCCAAAATCTGCAGGTCTCGGGCGAGATCTCGTCCGCGAGGATGATCTGTCCGTCGGAGGTCTTTCCGAACTCGAGCTTGAAGTCGATAAGCTCTATATTGCACTGTTTGAGGTAGGCGCTAAGGATCTCGTTTATCTTGAGAGAGTATTCGGCGATAAGATCGAGCTCTTCTTTCGTGCAGAACTCCATGGCGAGGATGTGGTACTCGTTGACCATAGGATCTCCCAGCTCGTCGTTTTTGTAGCAGTATTCGAGGACCGTTTTCTTCATCTTAACGCCCTCGGGAAGTCCGAGTCTCTTGGAAAGAGATCCCGCCGCGATGTTGCGAACGATGACCTCGAGAGGAACGATGGATACCTTGCGGACGACAGTCTCGCGGGGGTTGAGTTCCTCGACGTAATGGGTGGGGATGCCTTTAGTCTCGAGCATCCTCATAAGGAAGTTGCTTACCCTGTTGTTTATGGCGCCTTTGCCGAGGATGGTGCCCTTTTTAAGTCCGTTGAAAGCCGTTGCGTCGTCTTTGTAGGATACTATGTACTTTTCGGGGTCTTCGGTGGAGAATACCTTTTTTGCTTTTCCTTCGTAGAGCTGTTCTTTCTTTGTGAGCATGATTGTTACCTGCCTTAAATAAATTATTTACTTACTGATTACTTACTGAATTTCTCGCCGATCTCTTGATCTTTAGCGAGGACTTTCGCCGCGTCGGCGGCGCGTTTTTGAGCGAGTTTATCCGCAAGTTCGGAGTCTTCCAGCGATAAGATCTGACAAGCAAGAAGCGCTGCATTTGCCGCGCCGTCTATGGTGACGGCGGCTACCGGGATGCCGGAGGGCATCTGTACGGTGGAAAGCAGCGCATCTAATCCGTCAAAATTATTCGATTTTACAGGTATCCCGATAACGGGAAGCGTGGTACCGGCGGCGAGCGCGCCTGCGAGATGAGCCGCCATTCCTGCGGCAGCTATAATGACGCCGAAGCCCGCGGATCTGGCGTTTTCGGCAAACTGGCGGGCCTCTGCCGGAGTCCGGTGCGCGGAATAGACGTGCACTTCGTGAGGGACGCCGAATTCTTCGAGGATCTTTATCCCCTTTTCAACTACGGGCAGATCGCTTGCGCTGCCCATGATAACAGCAACTTTTTTCACGTTATTTCCTCCGTTATCCTTAAAAATAGATAAAGACAGTCCCGGAATTATTCAGGACTGCCCAGACGGTCGGCTTTGATAATTTTTTGCTCCCACGCGGTATACTCCGCAACATCCGTCAGTCGCAAAAAACCTTTGAATGTCTCAACACAATATATTGTACATTATATTATATTTTTTGTCAAGTTGTTGTAGATTAAAAACTAACATTATAAAAGACGCTCTTTTTGGTGATTAATAATAAAACTTCTTAACAATCTTTGAACCTAATCTTAATATATATTTTAATAACAAATATTTTGCCGTAAAGTCTTGACAAAAGAAAGACAATGTGATAATATAATTGGGCACGAAATAAGCGCCCGTAGCTCAGTGGATAGAGTGCCCGGCTACGAACCGGTAGGTCGTGGGTTCGAATCCCCCCGGGCGCGCCAAAATACATAACCCGCCACAAGGCGGGTTATGTATTTTATGTAAAAAAGCCCGGGGTGGATTCGAAAAGGAGGCAACGCGAAGCGTTAGCAACTATCCGGGGGATAGTTGCGGCCTCCGAGGGCGTGTCGGGCCGCGAACGCGGTCCGAGCGAATCCCCCCCCGGGCGCGCC
>JAFSSR010000057.1 GCA_017450885.1 Clostridia bacterium
GGCTGACGCAGTGGTAGAACGCCATATTGCCTATGGAGACAAGGCCCTCGGGCAGGCGCGCGCTTGTAAGCGAGGAGCAGTTTTCAAACGCCGCCTCGCCTATCGCTTTCAGCGACGCCGGGAAGCCGACGTAGCCGAGACTTACGCAGTCCTTGAAGGCGCGGTCGCCTATCCTCTCAAGCGTCGAGGGGAGCGTTACCGTCCCAAGCGCCGAGCAGCCGAAAAAGGCGAGCGAGCCTACCGATGTCACGCCCTCGCCCACGACCGCCGCGGTGATCTCGCCGGCGTTCGCGTACCAGGGGGGCATATAGGCATCGGAATAGTCCTCCATTTCGCCCGTCCCGGAGATTGTGAGAACCGTGCCGTCAAGCGACCATGTCAGCCCCGCGCCGCAGCTCCCGCTCCCCGCGGCAGAGGCGGGGACGGTGAGCGCGAGCACAAGGACGACAGCCGCGAGTACAGCAACGCCGTATCGAATTGTCGTGTTACGTTTGTTCATTGTGTGCCTAATCATTCTTTTGCTTCAGATTTTACTAATATTCTGTATATGTAAAATCAGAAATAGTTTTAAATCTGTTCAATAGATATAATCAACTATAAACAACTTTTGGTTATTCATAATTATTATTGGACAGTAGAAGGACTACTATATGATTCACTGGCCATAGTTATTGTGCTGTTATGAGTACCATTACCCATCGGAACAATAGACCATCCATATTCTCCAGAACAACCAGCTATCCGAACGTAATAAGTATAAGTACCTTCAAACTTTTTTCCTGAAGCTGGCTTTGTGCCTGTGTTAGAGAACAATCCCAATGATGTAGTAAGGGATGAGTTTGCAGCACCAGTATTTTTATTCAGATAGAAGCCTAATTTAAACCAGTTGCTAGATTTAGCTTCAACATCTGTAAATGTATACTGAAGAATAGTATTTTCGGTAAGATTGCGCGTTAACTTTCCAGCAGAATCAAGAGTACTGCTTTTCACTATTCCACTACCCTCAGTTTCTTCTCCATCATCGTCTATGAATGTATATGTTCCGGTTGTTGAGGTGCCAGACATGGAGAAAGTATATGTAAATATTTCATCAACATCCGGAACGCCGTTTTTCAGAATAACAGTTCCATTACTATCTACTTTTACTGCTGATACTGTCATTGTTCCTGATTTATAGTAGTTCGCTGATGCTCCTGAACAAAAATCAACTCGTACGGTTTTTGCCCCTTTTACGTCACATTTCTTGGTAATGGTTATATTCTGCTTTATAACACTGATGATATTTGAACCCTCAGTATAACTTTCATAACGCGGTTTATATGTAATTTCATCTGTACCAGAATGCAGGCTTGAAGATTTCAACAACCATTTTGCGGATTCATATCCTTCATCAGTCACATTGGCCGTGATTTCCAAGGTCGAGCCTTCCTGTACCGTAAACGATTCTGCAGATGCCGCTAAGTTTTGCGCAGGCATTACCGCGCCGTCCTGCCTTGTTTCAATTACGGTGAGGCTGACATGTTCGCCGTTATCTCCGTCTTCTATCGTTACCGTCACGTTGTTAAGCGTTGCATTAGGCTCGGGGTTTTCATGAATTACCAGATTATGCGACAGTTGTACGGTATACACGACGCCGTTTGGATCGGTGACGGCAATATTGCTTATAGTCTGGTCACCTACCATATTTATAATTAATGCATCGCCCGTTCCGCTTGAAGCGCCGTTTACATTGCCGATATAATCGTATGCCCCTGACGTTTTAGACGGAGTAAAAGTAAAGGTTGCGTCATAAGGAGGAACGATTACTGTGGCAGAAGTAAAGCTGGAAGTAGGAATATCGCTTAAAGCCATCTCAATGCGCGGTGGGGCTGCTCTCCAAGAGCTGCCGGATGTTTTCTGCGTAACAAATCTCAGTGTTGCTTCATATCCGTCAGCCGAGATCTCGTTGTCCGCCAAATGCAGTGAATAAGCCGACGCGGTATTGTTGGCGGTACCGGCGTTGCGGTTGGTCTCGAACGGATGATAAGTCGTTCCGAGAGTGGAAACCGCATTGCTCATGGTCACCGTCGGGGACTTGGACCATACCGAGATAACCTGCGGCGCGCCGAGATCGTCAAGCGAGGTGACTACCGTGGCTGCGGAAGCCGCGTAGATGTCGCCGCCTGTCAGCGTACTGGTCGTACCGCCGACGGTAACTCCGAGCGAGGCGATCTCATATTCGCCGGCGAGAAGCGGCTTTGCGTCGCTGCCGTCGATCGCGTAGGATCCGCCCCCTGCCGCGGTCATTGTGTATTCCACGGTCTCGTACGCGCTTGTACCCGTCCAGGTGTAGCCGCCGTTGGGCGCCTGTTTGCCCTGTTCGGGCTTGTAACGCAGGGTGACCGTGGCGCCGTCTATGCCGTTGAAGTCGGCGAAGCGGGCGAGCTGGGTGCGGTTCTGAGCGTCCTTGTAGGTCACGGTCGGCTTGACCGAGACGGCGGGAGCGTACGACTGCAGGAAGAGACCGTTGACCGTATCTCCGGATTTGCCGTAGACGGTCTGGCTCTGTGTAACGACCAGCGTTACGTTATCCGAGCTTGCAGCCGCGGATGTGACGGTGTACACAGCGGGTACGCCGCCGTTGCCGGGCGCGGTGGTCACGGTATTCCCGTCCGCCATGGTGACGGTCAGGTCGGTGACGGTATACTCGCCTACGTACTGGAGATAGACGTCGTCGGTGACAAGCCACTGTCCGTTTTCAAGCCTGTTGAAGCGGACGACAGGCTGGCAGGTGTTGCCGGTGACGGTATAACCGTAGGCGGGATTCTTATTATCTACATAATTAAGATGCAGATCAACGGAGGATATGCGTTCAGCCGGGATGACGTAGCCGGTATTGTCCTTTACGGTGACGTATGCGCCAAGCGTGCTGAACGGATGGTTGGTCATGAAAGGAGTACTGCCGTCGCCGATCGCGGTGGTCCCGGGCTCCATCACCACCGATATGGTGGAGGAAACGGTGGTGGAAAGCGCGGAGAAGTCAACGCCGTCCTCGCCGTCGGTCCAGGTGAGCTTATTATCGGCGGAACGGACGTTGCCGTTGCCGTCAACGACGTCCCAAAGGGTGATGCTCTTGACCGACCAGACTCCGTCCTGGGAGTCGGCGCCCTTGGCGTCGCGGTAGGTGGGCAGGTTGATATACCAGGCGTTGGCGTCGTAGTACATTGTGCCGGGGGTGGTCCTGCCGGTCGCCTGGGTTATGGGGTAATCCTGACCGGTGACGCTGTTATGCACCACGGCGGAGATGTACGCCGTCTGGGAGTTGGCTATGCGGATGGGTCCGATGAAGGCGTCGAGCGATACCGGAGCGTACTGCACCGTTCCGGCTCCGTAGGTGGAGGCGGAGTTGGTATCGTAAGAGACGGGGTTGGATTCGCGCAGGTAGAATACCGGAGGCTCGCCGTTAACGCCGGTAATGCTGCTGCCGCCGACGGTCACGCGCAGAAAGCTGTAGGTCCCCGTGTTGACTATCGGGAGCTCGCCCTCGTAGCGCTTGGTGGAGTTGTTCCATGTGAGCTGCGCGGTCACGGTATCGGATGTGGAGCCGCCGCGGGAGTATACAAGCTGTACGGCGGTAAGGCCTTCCATAGCCTGGCCTCCGTTATCGACTATCTGGACCGACATATTCTTTGCGTAGGTCTGGTTTGCGTCGAAATACTCGCGCGTCGGGCTGGTAGTGCTGACCCTTGCGGAAAGCCCGAGCGAGAGGGAGAGAGTTTTCTTGAAGTTTCCGAGATCGTAGTACTCTCCATCGACCTCGGCGTAGGAAAGGGTATATGTCCCGGAAGTCCCGAACACCGCCGTGCCTTTCCATAGATCGCCGTCCTTGACCATAGCCGTGCTGACGGAACTGCCGCTGTTTTCGTTCATAAAGACGAGACGCACGGTGCGCGGATCATAGCTGCTGGATCCGAACGAGATGGAAAGATATTCTGAATATGTACTGTCTGTCGAATAGATGTTTGCCACGTTGTTAGGTTCAGACCAGGTAACGGAGGAAACGGCAAAGCCGCTGATCGTAACGGTCAGAGGCGAGGGGAGCGTATAGCTCACACCGTCCGCCGTGACTTCGCGCAGTACGTAAACTCCGGGAGCGGTAAAGCTGAAGCTTCCGGTCCAGCTTCCGTCCTCGGATGCGGGAGCGGTAAAGTTTACGGTCTCCATACGCTTGCCCTGCGAGTTGTTGATAACGCGCTGGAACGCGGCGGAGATCTTCGCGGGATTTTCGCCCTCCACGTTTACGTTAACGGTAACGTTCTTAGGTTCTCCGTCAAACTCAAACTCGGTAGTACCGCTGATAGAAGCGGAAACCGAACGGGTGGCGTTTTCAAGAATGGAGTTGTCGGCGGCGGTCACCGCGGGGGTGGTGCCGAACTGCAGGTTGAGCTGTCCCTGGATAGACGACGCGGAAAGGACGTCCTCGTTGCCCAGATCGTCACCGTTGAGGAAGAGTATCGCGGTAAGGGCGGTGCTGACGTTCTTTTGAAGAGGCATGATGCCGTAGACCACGTTGCCTTCGTTGTCGCGCATCTCCTCGTAATAGCTGGTGGTGACGGTTTCGCCGGTCTCCTGATCGACGCTCTCCTCGGTCTTAAGAACCATAGTGGGGTCCTTGATTACCAGCGGGACGGTGACCTTGCCGCTGTCGGCGTAGCTGTTGACGGTATCCATCACCGCTGTGGCGAGCAGTTCGCCCTCGCCGTCGACAAATACGACGTTCATCGCCTTGAGAACGCGCAGGAAACGCGCGTGATCCTCGGGAGTGTCGGCGTAGAATACGAAACAGCTTCCGTTACCCTGAGTGACGCTGTCCTCGGTGAGCAGCGGCTTTTCGCTTTCGTTCCAAACGCGATTGACGCCCTTGTAGCCTGTGACTGTGGTCAGCTTTTGCATCTTGGCGGTCGGAGCGCCGCTTACCGTGACCTCGGTATCGGTTTTATTGTAGTACCATTTATTGTCTTTGGTGTAAACGTCTACGTTGGGGATATCGTTCCCATCCTGGGAGATGGTGGCGGTGTAGAGATCGACCGTGTTGCCGTCTCCGTCGGCGCCCTGTACGCGAACGTCAGTGACTTCGGCGTCGGGCCCGCCCTGGAGGATAAGGTAGCTCCCGGTTGTATTGGTGCGCAGCCATAAGTCGACGGCAAGCCCGTAGGTGTCCTCGGCTCCGGGCGTTCCACCCGCAAGCGTCAGCGACTGGTTGGACGCCGTCGCCATATCCTTTTCGGTATAACCTACGCCCTTTGCGTTAGTGTTGAGGGTTGCGGTTATGCCGCCTTGATTGATAAGCGCGAGAGCCGTGTTGTAAAGTCCCTTTGTCACGTCGGTGGCGTTGGGATCGTCGCCGTGCGGGATGGTCTCGATCATCGACTGGTCGATGTTGAAGCTCATGGAGACGTTCATACGGGACACGTTCTGCAGAGCGATCTGCTCGAAATCTTTAAGATACCCCTGCGAAAGCACAAGGTTGGGGCTGTTGAGTAGAGAGGCGATCTCGGAAACTCCGATGTTGCCGATCGACTTTCCGTTTATGGTAACGCCGTTGGGGTTGGCAAGGCGATTGACTATCGGAGATATGGCGCTGTATGTATAGTGAGAACCGGACTGACTGTTTTCGTAATAGGTGCGGAGCGAGGCGAGATCCGCCGAAGCTCCGGCAAGATCGGTGACAAAGGCGGAAAGCCCGGTCAGCCTGACCGCGCTTCCCTCAGCCGCGGAAGCCGCGTCGTAGGCCGCGGGAGATGCGGCGATCGTCGCCCAGTCAAGCTCGCTGTAAGGCTCGCCTCCGTCCTGGATGGAAGCTATATAGCGCTGGAAGTTGGCAAGCGCGACAAAAGCCTCCTTCTGGAGCTCCATAGCCTGATAGAACTCGTTGTAGAGGGAGTAGATCTGTCCGAGATAGGCGGTGATATCGGTCTCAGCGGCGGCGGTGCCGTTGTACGTATCGTCGCTCATCTCTTTGATATAGTCGGTCAGCGCGCCGCTTATGTATGCGTTCAGCAGTCCACGCAGGCCCTCGATATTCTCCTCTGTCATAACGCTGCCCGCGTACTTGGCGTTCACGTTGTTTATAGCGGTCAGCACCGGTTGCTTCATACGGTTTATCCCCGCCTGAGCCTCCGCCTGCTGTCCGTCAGTGACTATCATAGTATAAGAGGAAATGGCTCGAACGCCCTTCTGAGAGCTGACAAGGAACTTTTGCTCGGTCGAGTCAAAAACGGAAAACGCGTAGTCGGTGTTCAGCGTAGTGACACGTCCGTCAGCGCCGTAGACCGCGCCCCACAGGGGGTTGTTGGAGAGGTTTGCGGTGTTGAGACGCGCCGGGCGCAGCTGTATATTCTGCAGGCCGTAGCTCTCGTCGGAAAGGTTGACTATATTACCCCACGTCACGTTGGCTGTGACGATGGACTTGCCCTGAGCTGCGTATGAATCTCCTCTCCCGGACGTGGGATATGTCGTGTCGTCCCCGTCCTCCAGCGCGATCTCAAGCGATCCGTTGGCCGCCACGGTGGTGGCGATGTTAGACACCTCCGGCGCGGACGACAAAGTGATCCACGCAAAAGTGGAGCCCACTACCAGCGCCATGGCGATGAGTAACATCAGCCCTGCCGCAATAATGCGCTCCTTGATTTTGGGAAGGGATCTTTTGTACCTTTCGATGTTTCTTCCGGTCTCGGTTCTCATGGTCGTTCTCCTTGGTAGTTTCGGTTTCTGTATTTATGTAGGGTCGGAAATCGATCTTTCCGGCGCAAAAACCACGGAACCGGTCCGCCTTCGGGCGGGGGAGCCCTCCGGACGCGGATGTCGCGGATGCGTCGGCATCTTTTTTGAATAAAATATAAGGGAACGCAGGGGGGCTTTCCCTTATAATCCATTAAATTATACCTCAAAACTAATTAAAAATCAAGTCTTTTTCTTAAACCTATTAAATTTCTATTGCGTTTTTTTGTAGAAAATGTGAATTGTTTTTGTGTATTTTGTTCATCAGGCATCAACTCCGCGGGACCCTCGCACGGGACAAAGTTCTCCCCCGCCGCAGGTGGAGAGGGTCCGCTCGCGGCGGAGCCGCGAATCTCGCTTGCGCCGCAAGGCGCAAATCTCGTTTTTCGAAAGCAAAAATCTCGTTTTTGCGAAAGCAAAAATCTCGTTTCGCCGAAGGCGAAATCTCGTTAAAATCGTCGGCGGAGCCGACACCGAAATTATTCATTATTCATTTTTAAGTCTTCATTGCGAGCGGAGCGAGCCTTACCCCTCCCCTCACCCGGCTCCGCCGGGAGCTCCCCCTCCCCGCTTCGCGGGGGAAGGAGCTTTTCGATAGCGTCGCCGCAGGCGACACCGCAATTCCTCATTCCTCATTCCTAATTTCTAATTTCCGGCCCCGCCGGTGAAAAGTTGGTCAAATTCTATGAAAACCCGATTCCGTGCCGCAGGGGAATAAGTTTGGACCGACCTCGAGGCGCGTTTTTGTCCGGCCACGCCGGCGGGGCGGCGTTTTCCTACCACTTGGCGGCAAAAATCGACCTGTCGGCGAAAGGGGGTTTACATATCCGTTCCGCTATGGTACAATCTACCCGTAAGCACGGAGCGCAAGCGAGGTGAACGGATGAAACTGAAGATCGAAATCGAGCCGGGCATACCCGAAGAGGTCATCCTCCGCGCGCCGGACGTAACAGATAACGTGAGGCGCATCCGCCGCGCTATCGAGCAGGCGCTCGAGAAGCCGGGCGAGATCGCGGCGCGCAGGGACGGAGCGGAGATCTTTCTCCCATACCGCGAGATCTACTACTTCGAGGTGGTGGACGACAGGGTCTACGCCAACACCGCCGACGACGCCTACGTCTGTCCGATGCGGCTCGGCGAGCTTGGCGAGCTTCTTCCCCGGACCTTTACCCGCGCGTCCAAAAGCAGTATCGTCAACACGTCGAAGATACGCTCCATCACACGCTCGCCGACCGGGGTGAGCGAGGCGTTTTTCTCCGGTACAGACAAAACGATCTTTATCTCGCGTATGTACTACAAGGTGGTGCGCGAGGTGATTGAAGAAACGAGGTTATTATAATGGCTGACAAAAAGTACAAGTGGAACTGGAAATCCAAAAACAGCATTTTCTGGGGCATAGTCCTCATCGGCGCCGCCGTGATGCTCATCCTGCAGGGCGTCGGCGTCAAGCTCGGCTACGGCATCTCCGCGTGGCGCATCATTCTCGGCGCGCTCTGCCTTGCGTGGCTGATCGACCGCATAATCGAGAAGCACTTCACCGAGGTCATCTTCCCGCTCGCCTTCATCTTTATGATCTTCGAGTCGCCAATAGCTTACGCGCTCGGACGTTCGGAGGGCGATCTCGACCTTATCAACAACTGGATCGTGCTCCTCGCCGCGCTGCTCCTCACCATCGGTCTCAAGGCGATCGTCCCCGAAAAGGAAGGCCGCAGATCCTTTGACCGTCTCAGCTCCTCCTCCATCTATCTCGACGGCGCCGATCTCTCCAGCGTATCCATCCACGACCATATGGGCTCCGTTCAGGCGTTCATCACCAACAGGCAGATGTATCAGGGCGGCGGCATCATCAACATCCACGACAACATGGGGACAGTCAAGCTGCATATCCCCCGCGAGTGGAACGTGACCGTCAACACCTACGACAACATGGGCCGCGTCTACGTTCCCGATCAGCCCGACAGGGTCTACGACCGCACCCTTGCCCTCGAGATCCACGACAACATGGGGACCGTAGAAGTCATCTTCGACTGATCCCGCCGGCGGCGTATAATAATCCCCCGTTCGCTTTCATATGATTTATCAGGATCATTGAGCCGAACGGGGGATCTTTTATGGACAGAGAAAAGCTGAAGAAAACACTTGATCAACTGCGCGGTCCCTACCGGACCGCGGTCTGCGGCGCCGCGATGGGGCTGCTGTTTACCGCCGCGGCTCTGCGCGCCTCGGCGCTCATCACGCCGGAGTCGCTGGAATCGGCGGCGCTTTCTTCGGTAATATCGAAAAAAAGCGGAGAGACGATCTCCGCCGCGCCCGCCGCCGCGCGTCCCGCCGTTCAATCGGCGATAAAGGGCATTTACGCCGACGAGATCTACTTTCTCGAAGACGATACGCCCGCGGCTGACACGGAAGAGCCGCAAAAGGAGCCGGACGACGCCCAGGAGACCGACGCGCCGTCCGGGGATGACAATTCCGACCCGCTCCCGGGATACCCGATCACTCCGCTCGACCTGTCCGGTCACCCGGACAGCGGGGAGCTTATCCTCCGCAACAACGAGACCGACTATTCGCCCGATCTCTACGCCCTGCGCGACGCAGAATACCCAATAGCCGCGGGGATGGATCAGCCCCGCGTGCTCATCCTTCACACCCACGCGACCGAGGCGTACAGCGACGGCTCCGGCAGATACGGCGACGACACCTCCTTCCGGTCACGCGATCCGGAAAAGAACGTCATCGCCGTCGGGCGGGTCATAGCCGAAGAGCTTGAGGCGAGGGGGATAGGCTGCGTCCACTGCGAGGAGCTGCACGATATCGGCGATTTCTACAAATCGTACGACCGCTCGCAGGCGAGCATACTGCAGTACCTTTCGCAGTACCCCTCGATACAGTACGTCCTCGACGTCCACCGCGACGCCATAGTGCGCGGTGAGAACGAAATGATAGCCCCGACCGTCGACACCCCCGAGGGCCGCTCGGCGCAGATAATGCTCGTCATGGGGACCGACGCCTTCGGCGCCGACCACCCGGCATGGGAGAAAAATCTCTCCGTCGCCTGCAAGCTGGAGACGGCGATGAACGCCGAATATCCGCTCGCGCGGCCCATCAATCTGCGCGGCGCTTCCTTCAACGAGCAGTTCCGGGCGGGCTCCATGCTGGTCGAGGTCGGCAGCAGCGGCAATACTCTCGACGAGGCGAAGCTCGCGGCGCGGCTCTTCGCCCGCGCCCTCGCGGATACGATGGAGAGGTATGAAAAGTGACCCGGCTGTCACTTGCTCCGTCCGCTCATATACTGTAACAAGGGGCGATCCCCCTGAGATTTGTTATAAAAAAGGAGCAGACAAAGTGACAGACGCAAGATATTGCCGCCGCGTGAAATGCGCGGACAGGATGAAGCCCTGCCCGCTGGACGATGATCCCAACGTCCCTCTCGCGATGGCGTATATAAAAGATCAGACCTTCTGCGAGACCTTCGAGCCGGTGCGCGGACTTGCCGCCGGAACGATCTTTCCTCAACTCTACAAGCCCTTCCTCCCCGGAAACGGATCGGGATCGTGCGCGAGGAGGCCGTTATGAACGATAAGAACAGACTTTTGACCGAGCTTTCCGCCGCGTCCTTCGCGGTCATAGAGGCGGGACTTTACCTCGACACTCACCCGAACGACCGCACCGCTCTCGAGTACAAAAAGCAATACTCCGAGGCGACCGACCGTCTCCGCGCGCAGTATGAACAGAGCTTCGGCCCGCTATTTATGGAAACGAGCGGATCCGGCGACTGCTGGGAGTGGACTCAGACCCCATGGCCGTGGGTCGTTTAAGGAGGTAAGATCAGATGTTTGTATACGAGAAAAGACTCGAATTCCCGATAAAGATAAAGAACACCAACCCCAAGCTTGCTTCGCTGATAATCAGCCAGTACGGCGGCCCGGACGGCGAGATCAACGCCTCCCTGCGCTACCTCAGTCAGAGGTACTCCATGCCGCTCCCGCAGGTGCAGGGACTGCTGACCGACATCGGCGTCGAGGAGCTTTCCCACCTCGAGATGGTGGGCACGATAGTCTATCAGCTCACGCGCGACCTCTCCGAGGCGGAGATAAGGCAGGCGGGATTTGACGCCTACTTCATCGACCACGGGACCGGCGTCTATCCGCAGGCTGCCGGCGGCGCCCCGCAGACGGCGATGGCTCTCGCGGTCAAGGGCGATATGCTGACGGATCTGACCGAGGACATGGGCGCGGAACAGAAGGCGCGCACCACCTACGACAACATCCTCCGCTTCTGCGACGACCCCGACGTCATCGAGCCGATCAGGTTCCTGCGCGCCCGCGAGATAGTGCATTATCAGCGCTTCGGCGAAGCGCTGCGCATAGCGACCGACAAGCTGGACGAGCGCAACTTCTACGCCTTCAATCCCTCCTTCGACCGGCGCGGCCGTACAAATACGCGCCTCTGATCCGTAAGGACCGCTTTTTCCGCGCGGGACCGGGTATATCATACCCGCGGTTTTCCGCGCGGAAAAACGGCGAGCCGGGGAGCGCGAGAATTGAAGCGTAAACTCTCACCGCAAAAACGCGCCCGGGCGTCTCTGACGACGTCCGGGCGCGTTTTGCGCTCTTTTCTGCTTTTTTCGCATATTATAGATGAAAATCATCAAAAAAACTTGAATTTCGCAAGGCGCCGTGATATTATATGTGGTAGTATGGTAAAATGTTGATCGCGTTAAATATCTTCTTATCATCTTCCAAGGAGGGAATGACGTGGCTGTAAGTTATAAGAAGCTCTGGAAATTGCTTATTGACAAAGATATGAAAAAGAGCGATCTCGAACGCAGATCGGGGATCACTCATTACGCTCTGGGTCAGCTTTCTCAAGGAAAAAACGTGTCTACCGAGGTGTTATGCAAGATCTGTGAAACGCTCGGATGCACGGTTGACGACATAATGGAGATCGTTCCCGACAAAAGCGAGATCGGCTGACCGGGACAGAACAACCGAAAGTTCCGAAAACAATGGAGATAAACAAAGTGCTTGAAAAAAACAAGCCCTCGCCCCCGGAGTTCACAAGGATATCGCTCCCGCAGATGGAGCGCGTCGAGGCGATACGCGCCGCGTCCGGCAGCGTCCTGCACGTTCACACGTTTGCGTCGCTGTACGCCTGGCAGGAGTGCGAGGGTTACGAAATATGCATCGCCGACGGCGCGTTTCTGGTGAAATACGGCGCCCGGGGCGAAAACGCCTATCTGTTCCCCTGCGGCGACGGAGCCGGAAAGAAGGCTCTGATCGACGCACTCCTTCAGAGCGGAACGCCGACGTTCCACTACGTAAGCGACGACGACAAGCTGTTTCTCGAAAACGCCTATCCCGGAAGATGCGTTTTTACAGCCTGCCGCGACGATTATCCGTACCTCTACGACAAGGAGGAGCAGATCGCGCTGGCGGGAAAAGAATTCAAGAGCCTGCGCCATCAGGTAAATCTCGGACGTTTGTCGGCGCGGAGCTGGTCGTCGGAGCCGCTGACCGCGGAAAACGCCGAAAGGGCGCTGCGGATCAACAGAAAATGGGCGGACTCCCGCGCCGACGGGGACCTCGCCGATACAGCGGCGGCCGAGACCGCGCTGCGCGAGCTTTCACAGCTCGGTATCTGGGGCGTCATCTTTCAGGCGGACGGAGAGGACGTCGCATACGTCGCCGGGACCTTCATCACGCCGGAGATATACGACGTCTGCTTCTGCAAGGTGCTCGAAAAACAGTGCGACTGCTTTATCAAGCGCGAGCTGTACCGCGTTCTGCCCGAAACGGTCAGGACCGTGGATTCCGAAGAGGATATGGGTATTGCCGGGCTCAGGACGCACAAGCTGCTGCGCCGTCCGAAAGAGCTTGTCCGCGTCTGGAAAGGAGAAATGAAATGAACGGTACCGCGCCGGGCGAATTAAATAACAAGACGTTTACCGACCGTATGTTCAAGCGGCTTTTCCTGCCCACCCTGTTCGCGGCGCTCGGACTTGCGTTCGGGGATATCGCCGACGCGCTGTTCGTAGGTATCCGCATAGGAAAGGTAGGGCTTGCGACCATGTCGCTCGTCGCCCCGGTCTATATGATCTACAACGTACTGGACATCGGCATCGCCGTCGGCGCGTCGGTCCATTACACGAGGGCTCTCGGGAAAGGCAAGGCGAAGCAGGCGGTCTCGATCTATTCGCAGATGCTCACGGTCGCCGTGACCGTAAGCGTGCTGCTCGCGGCGGCGGGGCTGATCTTTATGCCCCAGATCCTGAATTTGCTCGGCGCAGGCGAACCGGGCGGCGAGCTTTGGGAATATACGCGGCAGTATCTCCAGATCATGTTTCTCGGCGCGCCGCTGACCTTCCTGTTCTTCCTGCTGTATTACTGCATACGCTGCGACGACAACGAAAAGCTCGCCAGCGCCGGATACATGATCGGCTATTTTACCGATATCGCCGCCAGCGCCCTGTTCATACTTGTGTTTAAAATGGACGTGCGCGGCGCGATAATCGCCACGGTGTTAGGCAAGGCGGTCGGCATCTGCGTGTTTCTTCTTCACTTCACGCGTAAATGGGCGATCCTCCGTTTCCGTTTGGTCAAGCCGGACCTAAAGCTCATTTTCTCGGTCCTGAAAACGGGTATGGCGTCCTCGTTCGGCTATATCGGTCAGTTCATCGCTCTTCTGATCGTGAACAATATGCTTATTCGCATGGGCGGGGACAGCGCGCTGGCTCAGCTGAACATCGTGCAGAACGTCTCTTACGTCGCGCTTGCGATATATCACGCCCTCGGCGATACCGTACAGCCTCTGTGCGGCACGTTTTACGCGGAGCACAACAGAGACGGAGTGCGCCGCGTGATGGCGATAGCCGTCTTGATCGGCGCCGTTTCCGGAGCCTTTATGGCCGCGCTGTTCTCCGTTTTCGCGCCGGCCGTATGCGGCGTGTTCGGGCTGTCGGGAAGCGCGATCTCCGCCGGCGCGTTCGCCGTCCGGCTGTTCAGCCTCTCGATCATTCCCGCGGGACTGAATATAATATGGAGCTCCTGCTTCCAGGCGATCGGCAGGGAAAAGATCGTTTTCCTGATAAATCAGATGCGGACCTTCGTCTGCTTCGTTTTGTTCGCGCTGCCGCTCTCCCTGCTTGACGTCAAATGGTTCTGGTTCGTCTTCCTCGGCGCGGAGCTCGGCACGATCGTCGTCTGCGCCCCGTTCTTCCGCGGCAAAAAGCGGTCGGAGCCGGAAAACGTTTTTTCATACCTGCTTGACGCAAATTCAAACGACATATCAGACCTTATGAGCCGCGCGGAAGCGTTCTGCGAAGAAAACGGCGCGACCCCGAAACAGATATATTACGTTTCCATGTGCATAGAAGAAGTCTGTCAGGCCATTATCGAGAACGCTTTCACCCGCGACGGGGACGAGTACATCCAGCTCACGCTCACCTTTGAAGCGGACGGAAAGACCGTCCTTCACATGCGGGACAACGCGGTCAACTTCAACCCCTTCGCGATGAAAACAGGCCTTGATTATGAGGACGAGGATAACCTCGCGTCGCTGGGCATCCTGATGGTAAAAACCAAATCCAAGCAGTTCTTCTATCGCCGGTACGCCGGCTTCAACACACTCACCGTGGAGGTATAAAAAAATGAGCGACGGTTTACGTTTTGCCGAAAAGAGCGACATCCCCGCGCTCTGCGATATATGGGAGGTATGCTTCAACGATATCGAGGACTACGTCCGGTTCTTTTACCGTGAGAACTTCGACTTCGTCACGACCTCCGTGTACGCGGTAGACGGGCGTCCGGCGAGCATGCTTCACTGGTTTGACGCCTGCTTTGTCGATGGAGACAAGCGGCGCAAAGCCAAATATCTGTACGCCGGGGGCACGCTTCCCGAATACCGCAAGAACGGGTACTACGGCGCCGTGATCCGGTACGTTCTGGATTACGCGGACAAAAACGGTTACGCGCTTTTCGGTAAGCCCGCCAACCAGCCCCTGATCCCGTATTACAGGACGTTCGGATTTATTTCGGACGCCTGTTTCAAGCTCCTTCGCGTCTCGCCCGGCGGCAGGATCCCGCTGAAGACCGGTCCGATCTCGCCGGAGGAATACAACCGTATGCGGAACAACGCCTTCCGTTCTCATCCTCACGTCGAATGGCCGGACAGATACGTCCGGTACTGCTTCGCCGAAAACGAGTTTCTCGGCGGAAGGACGCTCGCCCTTGAAATGGACGGAGAGGATCACTTCCTGATGGGAGATCCGCAGGGAAAAGTTCTCCGGATAGCCGAAACGGACCTTTCCGCCGAACAGTTGAGACGGGCGGGCGGCGCATTGTGCGAGCTGTTCGGGACGGCTTCCATTGAGGCGTATATGCCCGATTTTTCCTGCGGCGAAGGAGAGGAGATCGTCTCCTCGGTCATATATAACGCTCCCCTTTGCAACACTTACGTCAATTTACTTCTTATCTGAAAGGAATGGGTACAATGATGAGAATAGCGCGCAAAAAGAAAAACAGAGTGGCGTCCCTGCGGTTGAAAACGGTCGTGGTCATCGTTTTGGCGACGCTGATCCTTTCCGCCCTCGCGGTGACGATAAGCTACCGCGTATACAGCGACACGATGGACAACCACTATATAACGCTGACCTCAAATCTCGCGACGACCGCGGCTTCTCAGCTCGACGCCGGCGATCTCCTGCGGTATTATGACGCCGTCAAGCAGATAGGAACGTACGACGACGAAAGATACTGGAACGACGAGGCGTACCGCGCCGAGTACGACGCAAAAGCCGACGCGCTCAAAGACGAGCGTTATTACGAGATGCTCGACACGCTGTTCGATATCAAGGACAGCAACGGGATCAAATATCTTTACGTCCAGAAGCTGGAAGGCGATCAGAGCACGTATATACTGGACGCCGACCGCACGGAGGATCAGTGCCAGCTCGGGACCACGCACTACATTTCCGGCCCCGCCAAGGAAACGGAGCATCCCGAAAACGGGATACCCGCGTTCATTTCCAACGACGCTTACGGCTGGCTTTGTACGTCGGGAGAGCCGGTGCGCGACGACGACGGAAATCCCGTCGCGCTTGTCGGCGTGGACATCTCGATGGACGATATCATGGAGGACCGGGCGAATTATCTGCACAGCGTGCTCCTGCTTATGGCGATCGCCGGTATCGCGCTGATGGCGGTCATCCTTTTCGCCGTCGTAAAAGCCATAATCAAGCCCATCAATATGCTTTCGGACGCGACCGGCTCCTTTGTCGAGGACCGCAGCAGCGAAAAGAAGTCCGATTCCGCAATCTCCCGGCTGAACATACGGACCGGCGACGAGGTGGAAAGGCTCTGCGACTCGGTAAAGCAGATGGAGCGGGATATCAACAGCTATATCGCCAACCTTACCGCCGTTACCGCCGAAAAGGAACGCATCGGAGCGGAGCTTAACGTCGCCACGCAGATCCAGGCGGATATGCTCCCGCGGATCTTCCCGGCGTTCCCCGACCGTCCTGAATTCGATATCTACGCGACCATGACTCCCGCGAAAGAAGTCGGCGGCGATTTTTACGACTTTTTCCTTATCGACAAGGATCATATCGCGCTCGTAATGGCGGACGTCTCCGGAAAGGGAGTCCCCGCCGCGCTGTTTATGGTCATAGCCAAAACGCTCATAAAGAACCACGCGCTGCTGGGCGAAAGCCCCGCGGAGATCCTTAATAAAGTCAACGAGCAGCTCTGCGAGGGCAACGAAGCCGACCTCTTTGTGACGGTATGGCTCGCGGTGATAGAGATCTCGACGGGCAAGGGCGTCGCGGCGAACGCCGGACACGAGCACCCCGTCATCCGCCGCGCCGACGGGAAATACGAGCTTGTCGTTTACCGTCATTCTCCCGCCGTGGCTTCGATGCCGGGAATGCGCTTCCGTGAGCACGAATTCAAGCTCGACCCCGGCGACAGCCTGTTCGTTTACACCGACGGCGTGCCCGAGGCGACCAACGCCGATCTGGAGCTTTTCAAGACCGATAGGATGCTTACCGCGCTTAACCGCGATCCGTCCGCTTCACCCAAAGAGCTCTTGGAAAACGTCAGACACGATATCGACGAATTCGTCGGCGACGCGGATCAGTTCGACGATATAACCATGCTCGGTTTCAACTATTTCGGGGCGGAAGCCGGTGAGCGTCCGGACGAACTGACTCTCGACGCGACCGACGATAATCTGGAAACGGTACTTTCGTTCATAGACGAGCGCCTTGAAAAACTGGGGGCGAACAGCAAGCTCCGTATGCAGACGGCGGTGGCGGCGGAAGAGGTATTCGTCAATATCGCGCATTACGCATATAAGCCGGACACGGGAAAAGCGACGGTAAGATTTGAAGCGGAACACGACCCGGAACGGATCGTCATAACCTTTATTGACAGCGGGATATCGTACGATCCCCTATCCGCGCCCGAACCGGATCTGACCCTGTCCGCGGAAGAACGCCCGATCGGAGGGCTTGGGGTATTTATGGTAAAGAAATTCGCGGACAATATCGAATACCGGCGGGAAGACGGGAAAAACGTGCTGATAATAGAGAAGAATATATGAGAAAACAGGCGCTCTATTGAGCGCCTGTTTTAAAGAACAGAAGGCAGTTATGAGTTCCGCGAAGCGGAACACACAAAAACGCGGACGTCCTTTCGGACGTCCGCGATTTTGGTGACCCGTACGGGAATCGCTCGACCCGCTGCCGCGCGCCGACACGCCCTCGGTGGCCGCAAGCCTCCCCCGGAGCCTTGCTAACGCTTCGCGTTACCCCCGTTTCGATTCCCGAACTCTATAATTCAAAAACGCGGACGTCCTTTTGGACGTCCGCGGTTTTGGTGAACCGGACGGGAA
>JAFSSR010000058.1 GCA_017450885.1 Clostridia bacterium
AGACGAGTTTCACCCGCGGTATCTGCTCCACGGGCACGTCCACCCGCGCTACGGCAACGGACTGCCGCGCGAGCAGACGTACAATGGGACCCGGATAATAAACGTCACGGGAAGATGCGAGCTCGAATTCCCGGAAGGGGAATATCCTCCCGGCGGTAAGAGCGAGCTTGTCTATATCAGCAGGCATAAAGAGCCGAAACGGTACTGGGGCGCGGAAAACGTCTGATTTCAGATCCGGAGAAAAAAGTGAGAAAACAGATCAGGAACAAAAGGATAATATTTTCATCGCGGGACTGATCGCCGCCGACGCGGTAGACTTATGCGGCCGCGAAAAGGTCGATCTGGTGATAATGGACGTCATGATGCGTACCAACGAGGAGATAGCCCAGAGGCTCGGTATAACGGTCAACACCGTCAGATACCATATACAAAATCTGCTCAACAAGACAGAATTTGAAAACCGCCTGTCGCTTGCGGTGAACGCAAAGGTGCCGGGCATAGTCGTGAACGAAAACGACAGACAACATTTCTTAAATAAATAAAAACAGAAAATCGGAGGACAGGAAAATGAAAAAACGCGTTTTGACCCTGCTGCTTGCGGTACTGATGATCGCCGCCGCGATACCCCTCGCCACGGCGAGCAACGCTATCGCCGAATACACCGTCTCCTTTACCACCAAAGGGCGCGGCACCGCTCCGGCGCCCATCCGCGTGATTGGCGGAAAGTCGCTAAAGGATGCGCTCAACAGCATAGACGACATCGACATAGGAAGCAACGGATTCGATCAGTTTGCGGGCTGGTCGCTCAAAAAGAACGGCAAGCAGGCCGACGCCTATGATTACGACGCGCCGATAACCGAAAACATACTTCTCTACCCCATCTGGGTCCCCGCCATCGACAACGCAAGCGTGCGCGTTTCCGCAAGCGCCCGTCCCGCCGCGGGAGATCCCATACCGGAGACCGTCGAGGTCAGCGTTCTGGACGCCGAGAGCGAATATGAGGTAACGGACGCCTACTGGTGCACACCCGGCGGCACGGTAGCGACCGGGACCTTCCAGAACAACAGCGTATATTTCCTCCGCGTCATCCTTGCTCCCGTCGGAAATCACCTTTTCAGAGATAACGACGGCCTTTATGACAACGAAACTCTTGCGATGCGGAGCGCCGTGATCGACACCGGGAACGGATTTGAGAGCGCCTACTATATCACCGGCTCGCGCAATATGGCGCACTGCTTCTTTATGTACGTCACCGGGGACGTGATCCTCCACACCGTTACCTTCAACACGAACGACAGCGGCTACGCCTTCCCGTACATCATGGTCCCGCACGGCATGACCATAACCGATCTGCTCGGCTGCGACGGCAGAGACACCTTCTTCAACAACATGTTCGAAGAAGGCAAGCACTTCCTCGGCTGGAAGAACGACGAAGTGCTCGGAGGCTATCTGGACTTTGACAACGACCCGATGTACGGCGATCTCGAACTGACCGCGGACTGGATGAACGCCTCCCCGGTAGAGCTGGTCGAGCTTTACGCCAGCACCCCGCGCGTCGGCGAGACGCCCAAGGAGCTTATTGATAAAAACGCCGCGGCGACCGAAAAGGAAGGCTCGCACGCGTACGTTGCGGACTACAAGATCGCCTATGAACGCGACGGCAAGACCATGGACCCCGAGGAAAAGTTCGTTGAGAACAAGATATATGATCTTGTCCTGGTTTTATACGCCGACGACGGATATTACTTCGCCGGAGGACGTTCTATGTACGGCGGCAGGCACGATGGAAGGCTGAACGTCAAGATCAACGGCGGCGACGTCAACTACGCGCCGGTCTCATACGGTATGTACGAGGTCACCGTGCGTTTCTCCTTCGCCCCCGTTTCCTCCTCCGCGGAAGGCAAGACGATCTCCAAGGCGGAGTTCTCGGTATCCCGCCCGATGGCGTATGAATTCGGATACAATTCCTCCTTCCGCGCGACTCCCAAGCAGACCACCTTCATTCCCGGCAACGTCGAATGGTACCGGAACAACGACGGCAAGCTCGAGGAATACTACGGACGTCTGATCTACGGCGATACCTACATATTCGAGCTGACTCTGCTCGCCAAGGACGGATACACCTTTGAAGAGACCGTGAAGACGGCGATAATCGAAGGCGCGACGATGATCAGCTTCAGCCGCACCTCGCCGAGGACGATCATAGTCAGGGGCGAGATCAAGCCCGCCCTTCCCTTCACCGACGTTCCCGAGGGCAAGTGGTACACCGACGCGGTCGGCTTCTGCTATTCCTTCGGGCTCATGTCCGGCACGTCCGCTTCCAAATTCTCGCCCGGCTCCGCGTTCACCCGCGCCATGTTCGTCACCGTGCTCGCAAAGATAGACGACGCCGACATTTCGACATATACCGGCACGTCCTTCACCGACGTTCCCGAGGGCAAGTGGTACAGCAAGCCCATCCAGTGGGCATACAAAAACAACTATGCCGCCGGGCTCGGAAACGGAAAGTTCGGACCGGGCAACGCCGTAACGCGCGAGCAGATGGCGGTCTTCCTCTGCAACTATTCAGAGAAGAAGGGCAAGACGATCTCAAACCTCGCCGATCTTTCGGGCTATCCCGACGCGGGCAAGATCTCCAAGTACGCCGTCACCGGCATACAGTGGGCGGTCGGCAACGGGATGATCTCGGGCGTCAAGTCCGGAGACACAGTCTATCTCCAACCCAAGGGCACAGCCACCCGCGCCCAGGTCGCGGTGATAGTTAAGAATTTTATCGACAAGTTTATAAAATGACGGCTCCCGCCGCCGGATGGGCCGCGTGAAGCTCACGCTCGAAACAAAGAATACGATGATAGCGGAGCCCGAAAAGAGCTTTAAAAAGACCGAAACTCTCCGTTTCCACTCCTTTGACGGCGGCGGACCGAGCTATACCCTGACGGTCGAGGATCCGGTAACCGAAGGAAATTGAACGGGATCGGCGCCGAAAATCTTCCGATAGGTGTTGCCTTTGGGACAAAAATGTGATATTATATCATTATCTATCGGAAAGGAGCGGCTGACGTGACCGACAAAAAGCTGATAATCGCACGGAATATCGCCGAGCTTCGCAAGTATCTCGGGCTCACACAGTCGGAGCTTGCGGAAAAACTGAATTATTCCGACAAGGCCATTTCCAAGTGGGAGCGCGCCGAGTCGTTTCCGGACATCCTCGTCCTCTCCGAGCTCACGTCCATGTGCGGCGTGCCGCTCGACTATCTGGTGACAGACCACGAGGGCAGACCGCTCAAGCCCGACGATCCCAAAAAGAAACGCAACCACTATATCATCGCCTTTATGTCGGTGGCGCTTACCTGGCTGCTTTCGACCCTCGCCGTGCTGATAGTCAAATGGGCGGTCCCCGAATTCTCGTACGGATGGATAATACTTCTCGGAGCCATGATCGCCTCCGAGGTCATCGTCCTGGTCTTCAACTCAGTCTGGGGCAACAGAAAGATGAATTATGTTATCATCACCGTGCTTATGTGGAGCGGTCTCACCGCGTTTTATCTTATCTTCCCATTCGCGCAGCCCGCCGTGTTTTTCATCGGCATACCGGGTCAGCTTATTATAATCCTGTGGTCTATGCTCTCCTTCAAGATGAGCAAAAAAGAATAATACGGTAAGAGCCTTACAGTCCGTGACTTCTGTAAGGCTCTCATCGTATTTGAGGCTTATCTTCTCGCGCCTTCTATGTGAAGGAAACGGTAGGAAAACGCGAAATAGCTGGAAAGCGGGCGGTCGAGCGCGTCGTAGGAATGGGCGGCGACAAGTATCTCCGGCTCGGTCGCGATTATGACCGGGGTATGGTAAAACCCGCCGTTGCGGTCGCCGAGCTGAACAAGGTCGCCGGGCATCGCCTCTCCCGCCGCGACCTCGCGGGCGAAGGGACCCGCGCCGTCGTTGTTGACAAGAAAGCGGTAGAGCTCCTTTACCCCCGTCCAGGCGGGCGCGCGGTCGTTGACCGAGCGGTAGTACCACCCGAAGGTGGGGGTATAGTTCATCACGCCGCATCCTGCGAATAGACATTGCGACGCAAAATTAGTGCAGTCGCCTCCCAGCTCGCTGAAATCGTAATATGCGGGGTTGCGCCCGAAAGCCCATTCGCGCGCGTAGCGGACCGCCGCTTCCCTGTTGTAAACAATATCCGTCATATCTTTCTCCCGACAGTCTTTTTGTATCAGTATATGCGGCGGCTATTGAAATGGGGGAAAAAATATTGTATAATATACCTAACGAACTTTTAAGGGGAACGATATGAGAAACGACTACCCGAGACCGACGCTTACACGCGGCGAAGGCTCATTTATGCTTCTGAACGGCGAATGGCTCTTCTGCGACGGCAATATCGAGAATGACGCCGACCTTTTCGACCGCAAAAGATATCCGGAAACAATAAACGTCCCGTTCGTCCCGGAATCGAGAGAGTCCGGGCTCGGCCGCTACACCAAGGGCGACAACGTCTGCTATATGCGCGACTTCACGCTGAACGCCGGACAGCTTGCCGGGAGGGTGATCTTCCGCATCGGCGCGGTCGACTATTTCTGCGAGGCGTTCGTCAACGGGAAGCCCGCGGGGATCCACTCCGGCGGCTACGTCCCCTGCGAATTCGATATCACCGGTCTTGTGCGCGAGGGCGTGAACACCTTTGTCCTGCGTGTCACCGACCATACCTGGGACGAGCTGCAGCCGTCCGGCAAGCAGTGCGAGAGCGACAAGCTCCGCGGCTGCGTCTACACCCGCTGTACCGGCATCTGGCAGACCGCGTGGACAGAGTTCCTGCCCATGACCTATATCGACGATATCTTCTGCAAGCCGGACGTCGGGGGAAGCAAGGTGGATATCGAGATCTCCCTCGCGGGCGACGAGATACCCGAGGTCGAGGCGGCGGTCGAGGTCAGCTACAGAGGCGAGCCGGTCGCACGCGGCGTATGCAGGCTGACCGACGGCGAGGGGTCCGTTTCGATCGGGATAAAAGACCCGGTGCTCTGGGATATAGGCAAGGGCGAGCTCTACGACGTCACGGTCCGCGCGGGTGAAGATACGGCGTGTACCTATTTCGGTATGCGGTCGATCGGGACGAGCGGGAAAAAGATACTGCTCAACGGCCGTTCGATCTTTATGCGCCTCCTGCTCGATCAGGGCTACAATCCCGAGGGAATTTACACCGCGCCCGACGCCGGAGATTTCAAAAAGGACATAGAACGTATGCAGGCCGCCGGCTTCAACGGCGCGCGTATGCATATGAAGATATTCGAGCCGGGCTACATCCGCGCGGCTGACGAGGCGGGCTTTATCCTTTGGGGCGAGTACCCCAACTGGGGGCTTGAGGTCGCAAAATTCGAGTCGACCGACGTCTTTGCGCCCGAGTGGGCCGCCGAGATACTGCGCGACCGCAACTGTCCGTCGATAATCGGCTGGTGTCCCTTCAACGAGATGGACTCCGAACGCAACTCCGAGATAATGAAGGTCTCCTGCGCCATAACGCGCGAGCTCGACCCGACCCGCCTCTTTATCGACGCCTCCGGCTGGACCCACCGCGGCCAGGGCGACGTCTACGACGTCCACGACTACGAGCAGGACCCCGATATCCTGCGCGAACGCTACGCCGTCATCGACGAGGACGCGTATATCAGCAACCTCGACTGGGGCAACGGAATGTACAACGGCAAGATACCCTATTTCGTCTCCGAATTCGGCGGCGCGGGCTACGATATCGACAAGGAGCAGATCGCCCGCTTCAACGACGACAACCCCGAGACCGCGTGGGGCTACGGCGACGCCCCGAAGTCGCGCGAGGAGCTTTTCGAGCGCTTCAAGGCGCAGTGCGAGGTCTTCCTTGAAAACCCGGACATCTGCGGCTTCTGCTACACCCAGTTCTGCGACGTCATGCAGGAGGTCAACGGCGTCTACACCTTCGACCGCCGCCCCAAATTCGACCCGGCGCGCGCAAAGGCGGTGCTCGATCGCAAAGCGGCGATAGAGAATTAGTTGGCGAGGATCGGGAATTAGTTGAATAGAATAATTACAAATATTGAAAAGGCGCTGACCAATAAAAATCAGCGTCTTTTTTTGCGTATAGACAAAATCGGTGCGTTTGCCTTCCCCGCGGGGGAAGGTGGCGCCGTAGGCGACGAATGAGGGGTCCCTGAGGGGAAACGAGTTGAATTCGGTTGATGCCGAGTTATATTCGGCTGCGACGAGTTGTATTCCTCCTTCGGAGGAGTTATATTCGCGGCT
Source organism: Clostridia bacterium (assembly GCA_017450885.1). Lineage (GTDB taxonomy): Bacteria > Bacillota > Clostridia > Oscillospirales > CAG-272 > RGIG3438. The sequence continues at coordinate 6,277 of JAFSSR010000058.1, forward strand.
TTGCCGCAAACGATACGGGAAAACGGATTGCCACAGCCGCCTATGGCGGCTTCGCAATGCCAAAGTAAGGTGCCGGAACAAAAATCCAGCACCTTTTCTCGATTGATTCGTCGCCGAAGGCGACAACAAAACGCCCTTAGGGGTCCCCGGCAAAGCGAGCTCGCCGAGCTTTGTGGGGAACGGGTGTCACTTGTCACTTGTCATTTGTCATTTGTAACTTTAAAGGGCCGGGATGGGACCCGGCCCCTACGGCGTTGGGTGCGTCCACCTATAATCCAGCACCTTACCCTTCTGGCGACTGGCGACTGGCGACTGGCGGCTTTCACTAATGCATAGTGCCTAATAGCTAGTGCCTTTTTTGCCGACCGGTCTCACTTCAATCTTATCTTTATCGGCTCGCCGTGCGCCGCGTCCTCGGCAGCCCAGATAAGGAACTCGCCGGGATCGGCTTTCAGAGTGTTGTCGGAGTGATAGTATTCAAAGGCGGAGGGCTCCAGCGTGAGCTTTACCGTCTTCTTTTCGCCCGCCGCGAGATCGACCTTGACGAACTTTTTAAGCTCCTTGACCGGTCTGACTATCTCGGCGGCGACGTCGTGGATAAAGAGCATCAGGGTAAGTCTTCCGGCGCGTCTTCCCTTGTTGGCGACGTCGACCTCCACCTCGACCGGACGTCCGAGCTTATATTCGGTCTTTGCCGTGCGCGGCGCGGAAACCTCGAACTTGGTATAGGTCAGACCGTGACCGAAGGGATAGAGCGGGTCGGACGGCATATCTATATAGTGGCAGGTATAGTCGGTGGCGTAGGAGCTGACCTTTTTCGACATCTCGACCACTTCGCCTTTATAGGGACGTCCGGTGGTGACGTGACCGTAGTATATCGGGATCTGACCGATATGATACGGGAAGGAAGCGCACAGCCTGCCCTCCGGCATTGCGTCGCCGTACAGGATATCGGCGACCCCCTCGCCCGCTATTCCGAACTGCCACGGGAAGACGACTGCGTCGCAGAGCGCGTCCTCTTTGGTGATGACGAGCGTGCGTCCCGCTATTATCACCATTCCGAGCGGCTTGCCGAGCGTGGCGGCGTATTCGATCAGCTCGGTCTGATTTCCGGGCAGGGTGATGTCGCCCTTGGTGTGCGCCTCGCCGCTTATGTAGGACGGCTCGCCGACCACGGCGAGTATCTTGTCGCAGTCGCGCGCCGCCTCGGCGAGCGCCTTGCGCTGTATGCGTCCGCCGTCGAGCGTATGCCCGCCGCGGACGAATTCAACATTCCCGCTCTTGCCCTTCATGGCGTCGAGCAGGGTGGTGACGTCCTTCGCCTCGCCCAGCAGTCTCCACCAGCCGAGAGGGGCGTCCGCGTCGTCGGCGAGGTCGCCGATGACAAGTATCTTTTCCTTCTTTTTGAGCGGAAGGAATTTGTTTTCGTTTTTGAGAATGACCGTCGACTTCGCAGCCGCGGCTCTCGCCTGATCCTTGAACTCGCGGCAGAGCACGGTCTTCTCCTCTTCCTCGGGAGAATAATAGCTGTCGTCGAAAAGTCCGAGCTTGAATTTGATGGTCAGTATGCGGGAGCAGTAAAGGTCTATCTCCTCCTCGCTGACGACGCCCTCCCGGACCAGCTTTTCGAGAAATTCGAGATATACGAGCGAGCCGGTGTCGAGATCGACTCCCGCCTTGAAGCCCTTTACCGTCGCCTCCTTGCGGTCGGCGGCGACGCCGTGGTTGATAAGCTCGTCTATGGCGTTGTAGTCGGAGACGACCGCGCCCTTGAAGCCGAACTCGTCGCGCAGTACGTCCTGGAGGAGGTATCTGTTGGCGTGCATCGGGACGCCCAAGGTGTCGTTGAAGGACGCCATCACGCTGTCGACCCCCGCCTCGACCGCCGCCTTGAATGGGCGGAGATATACGTTGCGCAGCTCCTGCTCGTTGACGAGCGCGGAGTCGTAGTCCCGCCCGCCCTCGCAGTTGCCGTAAGCGACGTAGTGCTTGGCGCAGCTCGCGATACGCTTTGCCTTACGCAGTCCGCGGACGCGCGCCGCCGCGACCTGCTCGCCGAGGTACGGATCCTCGCCCGCGCCCTCGGAGATGCGTCCCCAGCGGGGATCGCGCGCGATATCCATCATGGGCGCGCAGGTCCAGGAGATGCCCATGGCGACCGCTTCCCTGCCGATCATCTCGCTGTCCTTTTCTATCATATCGAGGTCGAAAGAACACGCCTCGGCGACCTGCAGAGGAAAGATGGTGCGCGCGCCGGTTATGACGTCCGACATGAGCAGCGCCGGGATGTGATGGGGCGACGCCGCCTTGACCCTCTCCTGCAGACCGTTCGACACCTCGGCTCCCTGAAGATTTGCTATCGTCCCGGCATAGTGCGTTTCGATAAGCGGGAGCTCGTGCTCGCGCTGTCCGTTGACGTATATGAGCTGGCCGATCTTTTCTTTAAGAGACATATCGGCGAGCAGTTCTTTGACCCTCTTTGCTATCTCTTTTTCTGTCATTGCTGTTCTCCCGTTATTCGGTTATTATTTTAAGTCCGTTTTCTTCGGCGGACTTCACGACCCAGTCGTAGTCGGCGTCCTGATAGAATTCGGACAGACATTTCTCGGTCATCTCAAATTCAATGGCGCCGCCGGATCTCACGACGTTTGAAAAATACCCGGTATTGCTTTTTACAGACTCGTATTCTTGTTCAAGAAGCCCGGGGTCGTCGTACTCCATACGCTGCGTCACACGGTCGAGCTTGTCTCCGGTAAAGAAAAAGCATGTGCTGACCGTCGCGCCTTCTTTCTCGGAAACGACGGTGATCCGCCGTCCCTCGTCGGCTTTCCCCCCGCAGGAAGCGAGAGAAACGCACAGTACGGCGCATATCAGTATAATAGCGACTTTTTTCACCTGCATCACCTCAAGGGTATTATATCAAAACGGAAGCGGTTTTTCAAGTATTATTATAAAGTACAAGCGCCGGATCGCATGATCCGGCGCGCGTTTTTCATATTACTCCGGGACCGCCTCGCAGTAGACGCAGCGGAGCCTGCCCGCGGCGTCGGTCCTGAAACGGAAGTCCGGCTCCTGCTCGACCGAGCAGATACAGCGCGGATTGCGGCATACCTTGCCCGTCCGGACCCCCGGCTTTGCCGCCGGCAGAGGATCGCGTTCCGCCTCGTCGAGCAGCTTGAGGATGAGCGCCATACGCATCAGCTTGCCGTTTTTGACCTGCTTGAAGTAGCAGGCGCGCGGATCGTCGTCCACCTTTACGCTTATCTCATTTACGCGCGGGAGCGGGTGGAGCACCCTACATTCCGGGCGGGCGAGCTCCATCTTTTCGGGGGTGAGGACGTAGCTGTCCTTCAGCCGCTCATATACGGCGGGATCGTCGAAGCGTTCGCGCTGGATGCGGGTCATATAAAGAATATCGAGGGACGGGAGCGCCTCTTCGAGCGAAGCGGTCTCGACGCAGTCTATCCCCTGCTTTACGTATTCGGGGAGGCGCAGCTCGGTGGGCGAGACCGCGACGAAACGGACCCCCTTATATCTCTGCAGGGCGTGGATGAGCGAGTGGACGGTCCTGCCGTACAGAAGGTCGCCGCAGAGCCCGACGGTCAGCCCGTCGAAGCCGCCCTTTTCTTTATAGATGGTAAGCAGATCGGCGAGGGTCTGGGTCGGGTGGCAATGCCCGCCGTCGCCCGCGTTGATGACCGGGATCGAGGCGTTGTCCGCCGCCACCTGCGCCGCCCCCTCCTTGGGATGGCGCATAGCTATGACGTCGACGTAGTGGCTGACCGTCTTCGCCGTGTCGGCGACGCTCTCCCCCTTCGCGGCGGAAGAGCTGCCCGCCCCGGTGACGCTTATGACGTGACCTCCCAGCTCGTACATAGCCGCCTCGAAGCTCATACGGGTCCTTGTGGACGGCTCAAAAAAGAGGGTCGCCAGCTTTTTGCCTTCGCAGGCGCGGGTGTATTTTTCCGGATGCGCCTCTATGTCGATCGCCGTGCGGTACATTTCCTCAAGCTCATCGACCGAGAGGTCGAGAATGTCGATCACGCTCCTCATTTCGCCGCTCCTATCCAGCTCTCGTCCGACGGATCGTTGCGGAAGGCGATCAGCCGCTTTACGTCGTCCGGCTTTATGTACCCTTCCTCCGCCGCGACCTCGGCGACGGTATCGAAATCGGTGAGAGAGTGGTTAGTCACGTTTGCCGCGGCGAGGCGTTCTATACCCTTCTTCATCCCGTAGGTGAAGATGGACACGATGCCGAGCACCTCGGCTCCCGCCTCGCGCAGCACGTTGACGACCTCTATGACGCTGCCGCCGGTCGAGATGAGATCCTCGACCACGACCGTCTTCTGTCCGGGCAGGAGCCTGCCTTCGATCTGATTTTGCCTGCCGTGATCCTTCGCCCCGGAGCGGACGTATCCCATGGGCAGACCGAGTATATGCCCTGTTATCGCCGCGTGAGCTATGCCCGCGGTAGAGGTCCCCATCAGCACATCGGCTCCGGGGTAGAACTCGCATACGGACGCCGCAAGCCCGTTCTCGACGTCGGAGCGCACATCAGGCGCGGTGAGAGTCAGGCGGTTGTCGCAGTAGACCGGGCTTTTTATGCCGCTCGCCCAGGTAAAGGGCTCCTCCGGGCGGAAGAAGACCGCCTTGATCTTTAAAAGGTCTGTCGCTATCTGTCTTTTCAGTTCCATAGTTTTCTCCTTATCAGTCGCAAAACTCTCTTACGCAGCGTTCGTACGCCGCGACGCTGTCCTCCGCGGCGGTTATCGGGCGTCCTACCACGATATAGTCGCTCCCCGCGGTCTTCGCGCCGGCGGGGGTCATGACCCGCTTCTGGTCGCCTCTGTCGCCGTCGGCGAAGCGTACGCCGGGCGTGACGGTGAGGAAATCCGCGCCGCAGGCTCCGTGCACCTTCGCCGCTTCAAACGGCGAGCAGACCACTCCGTCCAGCCCCGCTTTCTTGGCGTTGAGGGCGTAGTGCATAACGACCTCTTCCATAGGCTCCTTTATCAGCAGATCGCGTTCCATCGTCTCCTGATCGGTCGAGGTGAGCTGCGTCACCGCGATGAGGAGCGGGCGCGTCCCGTCCGGGCGGGTCAGTCCCTCTATCGCCGCCTCCATCATGCAGGTCGTCCCCGCGGCGTGGAGATTGCATATATCGACGTCCAGCGACGAGAGCACCGCCATCGTCTTCTTTACGGTGTTGGGGATATCGTGTAGCTTGAGATCGAGAAAGATCTTATGTCCGCGCTCCTTGATACTGCGGACTATCCGCGGCCCCTCGGCGTAGAAAAGCTCCATTCCGATCTTTACAAACGGCTTGCGCCCGGTGAATTTATCGAGAAAGGCGAAGGTCTCCTCCGCTCCTGCGAAATCGCAGGCAATTATTACGTCGCGTCCCATCAGCGCGCTCCCTCCGTTATTTCTTTTAGATTTTTAATCCCGTACCTGTCCATCGCGGCGGGCAGGTCTTCTATGATCTTTTTGCAGGCGAACGGATCGACAAGGTTTGCCGCCCCCACCTCGACGGCGCAGGCGCCTGCCATCATCATTTCGATCACGTCCTCCGCCGTCGATACGCCGCCCATGCCGACCACCGGGACTCCGACGGCGCGCGAGACCTGGTACACCATCCGCAGAGCGACCGGGAAAACGGCGGGACCCGAAAATCCGCCCATCACGCTGGCGATCACCGGGCGGCGCTTTTTCAGGTCGATCCGCATACCGAGAAGGGTGTTGATAAGGCTTATCCCGTCCGCCCCCGCGTCCTCGCAGGCTTTCGCTATAGAGACGACGTCGGTCACGTTGGGAGAGAGCTTGACTATGACAGGCTTTGCCGTCACAGCCTTGACCGCGCGGGTCACCTCCGCCGCGGAAGCGGGATCGGTCCCGAAGCTCATCCCGCCGCCGTGGACGTTGGGACAGCTTACATTGACCTCCAGCCAGCCGACCTGCGGGCAGGTGTCGAGCCGTGCGCAGGTGTATGCGTAATCCTCGACCGAAAATCCGCTCACGTTCGCCATCACCGGCTTGCCGAAGCACTTTTTCAGCCTGGGAAGCTCCTCGGAAATAACCTTTTCGACCCCGGGGTTCTGAAGCCCCACGGCGTTGATCATCCCCGCCGTGCACTCGGCTATGCGGGGGGTGGGGTTACCGAAGCGGGGCTCGCGGGTGGTCCCCTTGAACGAGAAGGTACCGAGGATATTTATATCATACAGCTCGGCGAATTCATATCCGTAACCGAACGTACCGGACGCAGGGATCACCGGATTGTCGAGAGTTATGCCGCAGAGATCGACCTTCAGTCTTTCCATAAGATCTCCTCCTTTTCAAGCACGGGACCGTCCTTGCAGATGCGTTTATACCCTGTGACAGTCCTGCAGCTGCACCCCATACAGGCGCCGAAGCCGCAGCCCATGCGCTCTTCAAAGCTGAACTGTCCGGACGTCCGCGCCGCCTTATATACCGCGCGGAGCATAGGCTCCGGTCCGCATGTGTAGAAATAGTCGTATCCGGCGGGGAGCGCGTCGGTGACAAATCCCTTTACGCCGCGGCTGCCGTCAGTAGTAGTCACCGTGACGGCGCATCCGAGATCGGAAAACTCCTTTTCGAAAAAGACCTCGTCCGCCGTGTTGAAGCCGAGTACCGCAAACGGTCTTTTCCCCGCTTCGACCAGTTTTTTTGCAAGCATATACAGCGGCGGGACCCCTGCTCCGCCCCCGATGAGGAGGGGCTTTTCGCCCGACTTCGAGAGGTCGTAGCCGTTGCCGAGACCGGTCAGCAGATCGAACTTTTCGCCCGGCTCAGCGGAGGCGAGCTTTTCAGTCCCCCTGCCTACGGTCTTGAAGACGATCGTCAGGATCCCGTCCTCCGCGTCGCAGACCGAGATGGGACGGCGGAGATACAGCCCGTCGAGCTTGATATTGACGAACTGCCCAGGTCTCATCTCCCCGGTATCGCCGGAGAGCCTCATGCGAAAGGTCCCGCGGGCTATATTCTGATTTTCCGTTACGGTAAAGATACTGTTCTTCATATCACGAATCTATCGTAGAGATGGTCAGCGTGGTCTCCTCCAGCACGTCGAGGAGCACGCGCACGGTGTCGAGCGAGGTGAATATGGTCACGTTGTTCTCAGTGGCGGCGCGGCGGATCTTACGTCCGTCGCTCGCCTCCGAGGATGAGCCGAGATCGCGGGTGTTTATTACGTAGGCGATATGTCCCTGACGGATAGAGTCGAGTATCTCGTCGCTGCCGTCGCTGATCTTCTTTAAAACGTGTGTGCGGATGCCGTTCTCTTTGAGAAATTTCGCCGTTCCCTCGGTCGCCTCGATATTGAAGCCGAGGTTGTAAAATCTGCGTATCAGCGGAAGCGCCTCCGGCTTGTCCTTCTCCGCTATGGTGGCAAATACTGTGCCGTAGTTCTGCAGATGCGTTCCCGAAGCCTGGAGCGCCTTATACAGCGCGCGGTTGAGCTTGTCGTCGTAGCCTATCGCCTCGCCGGTCGATTTCATTTCGGGCGAGAGGTAGGCGTCCAGCCCCTTGATCTTGTTGAAGCTGAATACCGGGACCTTGACGTAAAATCTCTTTTTCTCCTCCGGGTAGAGGTCGAATATCCCCTGCTCCTTGAGCGATTTGCCGAGGATGACCTCGGTGGCGATATCGGCGAGGCTGTACCCCGTAGACTTTGAAAGAAACGGCACGGTGCGCGAGGAGCGCGGGTTGACCTCGATTATATACACGCTGTCGTCGGGAGCGACTATGAACTGTATGTTGTAAAGTCCGATTATCCCGATGCCGAGTCCCAGCTTCTTCGCGTAGCCGAGGATGGTCCCCTTGACCTTGTTCGATATGCTGAAGGTCGGGTATACGCTTATCGAGTCGCCGGAATGTATGCCGGTGCGCTCGACCAGCTCCATGATGCCGGGGACGAAGACGTCGCGTCCGTCGCAGATGGCGTCGACCTCGACCTCCTTGCCCTCTATATACTTGTCTACGAGCACCGGCTTGTCGGCGTCGATCTCGACCGCCGTCTTGAGATAATGGCGAAGCTGTTCCTCGTTCGCCACGATCTGCATCGCCCTGCCGCCCAGCACGAAGGACGGGCGCACAAGCACGGGATACCCTATCTCCCCGGCGACTCTGACGCCGTCCTCGATGTCGGTCACCGCCTGTCCCTTCGGCTGCGGTATGCCGAGCTCGTTGAGTATCTTTTCAAAGCTGTCGCGGTTTTCGGCGCGTTCTATCGCCGCGCAGTCGGTACCGATGATCTTTACGCCGCGCTCCATAAGCGGCTGGGCGAGATTTATCGCCGTCTGACCGCCGAGCGACGCGACCACGCCCTCCGGCTGCTCAAAATCGAGTATCGCCATCACGTCCTCGACGGTGAGCGGCTCGAAATAGAGCTTGTCCGCCGTCGTGTAGTCGGTGGAGACGGTCTCGGGATTGTTGTTGATTATGATCGCCTCGTATCCGGCGCGCTTGATGGTCTGTACCGCGTGAACGGTCGAGTAGTCGAACTCCACGCCCTGACCGATGCGTATCGGTCCCGCGCCGAGGACGATTATCTTTTTCTTGTCGGTCAGCCTCGACTGGTTCACGCCCGAATACGAGGAATAGAGGTATGCGATATACTTTCCGGTGTGGAGGGTGTCGACCATCCTGAACACCGGGACGATGCCGTTCGCCTTGCGCTTGACGTAGACCTCCACCTCGTCCAAATTCCAGAGCTTCGCTATGTATTTGTCGGAGAAGCCCATCTTTTTCGCCTCGCGCAGTACCGGGACGGAGTTGACCTTTTCCTTCAGCTCTTTTTCCATCATGACTATGCGGAGATAGCTTTCGAGGAAGAGCTCTGTGATGCCCGTCACCTCGTGGATGCGGGCGACCGGGACGCCGCGGCGGAGAAGCTCAAATATGGCATAGACGTTGTCGTCCCTGAAATCCGAGATATAGCCGATAAGCTCGTCGTCGGGCATCCCGTCGAACTTTTCAAGACGGAAGTGGCAGACGCCGGTCTCGAGCGAGCGCACCGATTTCAGCAGGCACTCCTCGAGGGTAGAGCCGATGCCCATCACCTCGCCGGTCGCCTTCATCTGCGTGCCGAGAAGATTGGGAGCGGAGGCGAATTTATCGAACGGGAAGCGCGGGAATTTGGCGACGACGTAGTCGAGCGAGGGCTCGATCGCGGCGGTCCCTCCCGCCACCGGGATGTCCTCGAGCGCCATTCCCATCGCTATCTTTGCGGTTACGCGGGCTATGGGATATCCGCTCGCCTTGGAGGCGAGAGCCGAGGAGCGGGAGACGCGGGGATTGACCTCGATGAGATAGTATTCGCTCGAATTCGGGTCAAGGGCGAACTGAACGTTGCAGCCTCCGGCTATTTTCAGCTCCCTGATTATCTTTATGGCCGAGTCGTTGAGCATCTTAAGATCGTGATCGTTGAGCGAGAGGATGGGCGCAACCACGATCGAGTCGCCGGTGTGGACGCCGACCGGGTCTACGTTCTCCATACCGCAGATGGTGATGGCGTGATCGTTCTCGTCGCGCATGACCTCGAACTCGATCTCCTTGTAGCCCTTTACGCTCTTTTCGATAAGCACCTGATGGACGGGCGAGAGCTTGAAGGCGTTGAGCCCTATCTCGACGAGCTCCTCCTCGTTGTTGGCAAAGCCGCCGCCCGTGCCGCCCAGCGTGAACGCCGGACGGAGCACGACGGGATAGCCTATATCCTCCGCCGCCTTCTTCGCCTCGTCTATAGAGTATGTGATCTCGGAGGGGATGACCGGCTCGCCTATCGACTCGCACATCTCCTTGAAGAGCTCGCGGTCCTCGGCGCGCTCGATACTGCGGGCGGGAGTGCCGAGCAGTTCGACGCCGCACTCCTTGAGTATCCCCTTCTTATCGAGCTGCATGGCGAGATTGAGTCCCGTCTGTCCGCCTATCCCGGGGACGATGGCGTCCGGGCGCTCGTAGCGCAGTATCTTCGCCACGTATTCGAGCGTCAGGGGTTCCATATACACCTTGTCCGCAATGGATGTGTCGGTCATGATGGTCGCGGGGTTGGAGTTGCAGAGGATGACCTCATATCCCTCCTCCTTGAGCGCCAGGCACGCCTGCGTGCCGGCGTAGTCGAACTCCGCCGCCTGACCTATCACTATAGGCCCCGATCCGATTATAAGTACCTTTTTTACGTCCGTTCTCTTTGCCATCGTCGGCCTCCTTTATGTATCTGAACTGTTATTTTAAACGATATACCGTCTTGCCGCCGCAGACGGTGGCGAGGCAGACCCCGCGCAGCTCCATCCCCTCAAACGGAGTCGCCCGCCCGAGGGTGAGGAATTCGTCCGGGTCCACCGTAAACGTCCTAGACAGATCCCAGACGGTGTAATCCCCGTCCGGAAGCGGTATTCCGAAACGCTTTCGCGGCGCGTACGCGATAAGGTCGATAAGCCGTCCGAGCGTGATGACGCCCGTCAGGACAAGCTTTGTATACAGAACCGGGAACGCGGTCTCAAGCCCGACTATCCCGAACGCGCTTTTTTCAAGTCCGCGCGACTTTTCCTCCGCGGAATGGGGGGCGTGGTCGGTCGCGACCATGTCTATCGTCCCGTCGCGGATCCCTTCGATCAGCGCTTCCCTGTCCTCGCGCGAGCGCAGGGGCGGGTTCATCTTGAACCTGCCGTCCTCCCGCAGATCGTTTTCGTCCAGCGTCAGGTAATGCGGCGCAGTCTCGCAGGTGACGTCTATCCCCGCCGCCTTCGCTTCCCGTATCAGGCGGACGCTCTCTTTGCAGGAGATGTGGCAGACGTGATATCCGCACCCGGTCTCGGCGGCGAGCTTCAGGTCGCGCTCGATCTGCCGCCACTCGCTCTCGGAGCAGATGCCGCGGTGACCGTGGGCGGCGGCGTACGCTCCGTCGTGGATATATCCTCCGCGCAGGAGCGAATTGACCTCGCAGTGGGCGACGATCAGCTTGCCGAGCTTCTTTGCCCTGATCATCGCCTCCCTCATCACGCCGTCCGACTGGACTCCGCGCCCGTCGTCCGAAAAGGCGGCGACGTCGGGAGCGATCTCTTCAAGCGCGGCGACAGTCTCGCCCTTCTCGCCCGCAGTGATGGCGCCGTAAGGGATCACGCGGACGGAGGCTCCGCGGCGTATCAGCTCGAGCTGACAATAAAGGCTCTTCCTGCAGTCCGGCACGGGATCGAGATTAGGCATGGAGCAGACCGTCGTATATCCTCCGCGCGCGGCTGCCGCCGTGCCGGAAGCAATGGTCTCTTTATAAGAAAAACCCGGCTCGCGAAAGTGCACGTGCACGTCGCAAAAGCCGGGAAAAACGAACGCTTCGGCGTCGGGAGAGGCGAAAAAGCTCTCCGAAACGAGAGGAGAAAACTCCGGATGATCTTCCCTTCCGAATATTTCAAGCCTTTCAAGCTCTCTCATTTCGCGCCTCCAAAAAAATAAGTCCTGCCGACGGCAAGACACAAGGGCGCGCGGACGGGACCGCCCCTCCGACGCATACTATTCCCTGATCTTGCCGACATCTCTGTGTCGCCTTAAAGATCGTATTAATTCTATCACGCAAAAAGGGGTTTGTCAATAGACAAAATATTAAAAAAACTATTAACAAAAAATCGGCGATATGGTATAATAACGTCAAACACAGTCGGAAAGGATCGGAAAAAATGATAAAAAGCATCAGCGTAAAGGATCTCGGCGCGATAGGAAACGGCAAGGCGGACGACTCGGCGGCGTTCCAGCGCGCATTAGACTCCGGATGCGGCACGGTCACCGTGCCGATGGGCAGATACAAGATCGGAAAGACCCTCTATATCGGGTCCGACACAAAGCTTATGGTCCACCCCAAGGCGACAATAAGGCTCGCCGACAACACCCTGAAAAAGCGCGGCGATTTTCTTATCACCAACAAGTCGCACGACGGCGGTCAGGACAGGAACATTACCATCTGCGGCGGATTGTGGGACGGCAACAACCTGACCAACAGAAAGCCGGACGTCCTTTTTGACGACAACGCGTGCTCCGGCGCGATAATGAGCTTCAAGAACGTGGAGGGGCTTACCCTTTCCGGGCTGACCCTCAAGGATTCGGGCGGCTATTTCACCCGCTTCTGCCGCGTCAACGGATTTCTTATCGAGGATATCGACTTTGTCTCCACAGAGTACGCGCCGAACAACGACGGACTGCATATCGGCGGCTACGTTGAGAACGGAGTGATCCGCAACATTCACGCCGACACGCCAAACACCACCTCGGACGATCTGATCGCCCTCAACGCCGACGACATCATCACCAGATGCGAGGCGCTCGACATGGAGTGCGGGTACATCCGCAATCTCGTCATCGACGGGCTGTCCGCGCGGTACTGCGCCTCCTTCGTGCGCATGCTCAGCATAGACTCCGACATCACAAATATCAAGATCTCCAACGTCACGGGCGGCATCACCGGCATGGTCATCAATATGGACGCCGCGAGATACTGCATGACCCCGATAATCGAGCCGGGCTCCGAGCGGTTCACTAAGGGCGTCTGGTGCGTAAAGGACGTCACCGTCGACCACGTAAGGGTCCACGCCGTCGACCTCGGTCACTATTTCGCTTATTTGACACTCGAGAGCAATATGCATAATTTCAAGATCAACGACTTCGTGCGCGAGGACCGACTGGAGGCCGATCACGAGAGAAAGACGCTGATAATCCGCAATATCTCCCCGTCCCGTATCAGCTTCGAGGGGCTTAACGCCGTTCAGGCTGCGGAGTTTGCGAACGGAAAAGGAGAGACGGCGGACACCGAGAACCGCTACGGCGAAAAGACGGTCTCGCTCGAGATCGACACCGAGTATTACGACGAGCGCACCATCTCGTCCGGCGGATTTGAGTCGCTGACCATAGATCAGCTTTGACGCGGCGGCCTAAAGACTGAACGAACAAAAACACAGTCCCCGCGGAGGATCGCGCCTCCGCGGGGACCGTTATTTATAACAACGTCAGAACTTCTCTTTCAGCTTGGAAAGTCTGTCGAGCGCTTCGTTCAGGGTCTCGTCGCGCTTTGCGAAGTGGAAGCGCACCCAGTCGTGCTGTTCCTCCTTAAAGAAGGTGCAGGCGGGAACGGCGGCGACGCCCACCTCGCGCGCCATCTTTTCGCAGAAGGAGACGTCGTCCCCCTTCGCGAACTCGCCGACGTTGACCATGACGTAGTACGCGCCCTGCGGATCGGTGTAGTCGAAGCCGAGCGACTTGAGCCCGCCGACGAAGACAGATTTCATATGAGCGTACAGATCGTGCAGCTCGTCGTAGTAGGAGAGCGGCGCGGTCAGACCCGGCATGCACGCCTCCATCAGCGGCGACGGCGCGCCTACCGTCATAAAGTCGTGGCACTGCTTGACGCGGTCGATAAGCTCCTTCGGACCGATGGCGTAGCCGAGACGCCAGCCGGTGATATGGTAGGTCTTTGAAAGCGAGCTGCAGGAGACGGTACGCTCCCACATACCGGGGATGGAGTTCATATAGACGTGCTTGTTCGGATCGAAGATGATGTGCTCGTAGACCTCGTCGGTGATGACGTAGGCGTCGTATTTGATCGCGAGATCGGCGATGATCTTAAGCTCGTCGTACGTGAAGACCTTGCCGCTTGGGTTGGAGGGGTTGCAGAGTATGAACGCCTTTATCCCCTGCCTGAACGCGTCCTCCAGCACGTCGCCGTCAAAATGGAAGTCCGGCGGAACGAGCGGAACGTAGACCGGCTCGGCGTTGATCATGGCGATCTCGGCGACGTAGTTCTCAAAGTAAGGGGAGAAAAGCCCCACCTTGTCGCCCGGATCGCAGAGCGCCATCAGCGAGTCGACCATCGCCTCGGTCGAGCCGATGGTTATTATCACGTTCTCGTTGGGATCGAGCGGACGGCCCATAAAGTGGCTCTGCTTTTTCGCCGCCGCCGCGCGGAAGTTCGGCGCGCCCCAGGTTATCGGGTACTGATGCGGTCCCTCGTAAGCCACCTCGGAGAGCTTGTCCATAAGCATCTTGGGCGGATCGAAATCCGGGAAGCCCTGCGACAGATTTATAGCTCCGCATTCGTTGGAGATGCGGGTCATGCGTCTGATAAGTGATTCGTTGAAATGCGCCGTGCGGTCGCTTAACGGTCTCATATTATTACCTTTCTGAATTATTACTCTCTGTTTTGATTTCATATATTTTATCACAGTTGACCGTCACTTTCAAGTAATATTGATAATAAAAACAAAAAACCGCCTTTGGGGCACCCTCCGTAAGAAAGGTGCCCAAGGAGGCTCTTGTATCTAAATTGAATAATGTTTGATGTGGTATTGGCGTGGCCTTATGGTTACGCCGGTATTTCTTTGCCCTGCGACTGTTCCGCAAGGCGCTGCTGGAACGCTTCTTCCATTTCCTCGGGGCTGAGCTCCCGGAGAATGCCGACGCCGCTGTAGTAGATGTCCACCACCTGGTATCGCTTCCCGTCAAGGTACTTATCTATTAAGGTTTCTAGTGATCCAGTCAGACATCTGAACATCAACCTGATAGTATGACTGTGTGCCGTTTCCATATATCCATCCAAAAGATGGAAAGATTTCGATATAAAACAGCAGTCCATCTTTTGTTTCGATCCTAATTACCCTTAGATCGTTCGCAAAATCAGTGTGGGCTTTTTCCTGCTGATCTCCCGGAATAATATCAAAGACGATTTTCTGAAAATCATCATTCCCATAGCTTGTCAGTGCATTACTGAAATCAAAGAAAGCTGCTATTTCGCTTTTTTCCGTGATTGCATTTCCAATGACTTTATCTCGATTCCGATCAACCTCGGTGATTGAAACAATATCTTCGGCGCTGAGAATCCCATAATATTGATTCAAAGTTGCAATATCGGAGTTAGTATTACCATCAAGTGAGATAATGTTGCAGAATAGGGCTGCAAAGTATTTGTTACCGTCCCTAATGATGTAAACACCTCTACACGAAGCGGGTGCATATTCGAACAATTCAATATCCGTTTCTATGGCAGATTCTTTATAACCAGCACTGCCGTTCGCTTCAAGATAAGATAAATGCTTCCCCGCCATATTCTCTGTAATGACTGTTGGAAGGCCATAACGTTCAAGCGCCTCTGGGATATCCGTTGCTTCATAATAGGCTCCATTGAACTCAAGAGAAGAGATCGCTTGCACCGGGGAATCTGGTCCGATCTTATTTTGAAACACATTTATAAGACGTGGAACAGCAATCCCAACGGCTAAACATAAGCATGCAGCAATAGATCCCCACTTAGCCCATTTGGATATTGTTGTCTTTTTTCTTTTTTTAGCTTCTTCAATGATGCTGTCATCAACATTGCCGATCATGTCAAGCAGATTATTTGCCTTCATTTTAATAGCCCTCCTTTTTGAGCATTGTGCGGAGCTTATTTCTTGTCCGGAACAGCATAGATTTGATCTTGCTCTCAGAATAGTCGAATTGTATAGCAATCTCAGATATAGAATCCATATACCAATACCGGCACATGAATACCTGACGGTCAATCTGAGGAAGCGCAAATAGAAACGCATTCAGCTTTTTTTGTAATTCACGCTTTTCCACCTCAGCTTCAACATCATCTGTTCCTGCCACACACTCTTCCAATTCATCAAGAGCAATGGCAATTTCGCTGCCACCTCGCTTTTCTGCACTGTTTTTTCTCCATAGATCAATGGATATTCGGCGCGTGATCTTCCCTAAAAAGGTTGAAAGAATGGAAGGGCGGTGAGGCGGCATGGACTGCCAGGCATCATTGTATGTATCGTTTACACATTCCTCTGTGTCTTCAGCATTTTGGAGAATATGATACGAGATACTGTGCAGATATTTTCCATATTTTGCTGCAGTTTCAGAGATTGCGCGCTCGTTTCGTTGCCAATACAAATCAACAATAAGATTATCCTCCATTCAATCACCTCCTCTCGGTAAGACTTTATTTGAAATGCCCTTCGTTTATCTACTCGTAGAAAAACGGATTCGGTTGTATAAAACCATAAGAATATTATAGCACATGATTCAATAACGCCCTTTCAGGCAATAGCGGCGGGGATTGCTCCCCGCCGCCTGATACCTTATGCGAAGATCAAATCATGGTTTATGATTTCCGATACCCGATCCCGGATGTTGTTCATCCGCTGTACCCACAACATTTGATCCTGTGCTTTAAGCTGTTCGGTGACGCCCTCACGCTCGGCCATCTGCTTTTCCATCTCAAGGAACATGGCCTCTGCCTGCTCGTTCAGATCAGCCAAATAGCTGTTCAGCCTGCCAGAGGTTAGCAGTTCCGTATAGAGCGCCTTGCGGTGCTGCCGGAGATGCCGTCGGTGCCGCTGCCCCCAAATGCCGATAGGTTGTTCTTTCTCGGCTGGCAACGTCAAACATGGGAGATAATAGTCCCCGTGCAGTTCGTACCACAGCCCATTCTTCTTGTCGTAAATGTACTTTTCTATGATGTAATCCTCCAAATTAAGATTGATTCCTGCAATTCAATCATTCTGGCTGATTACAAAAGCCCGAAGGGAGGCAACTTCCTTACGAAGTGCCTCCCTTCGGCGGTTTTTGTTTGGCAGGGGCACAAAGATTCGAACTCTGGACACGCGGTTTTGGAGACCGCTGCTCTACCAGCTGAGCTATACCCCTAAATCAAATGCTTGATTATTATACCACACTATTTCACGTATTGCAAGTGCAATTTTTAAAAAAACAGAAGTTTTTTAAAAATATACGGTCTGACCGTCCGATATCGTCATTACTCATTGACTTTGCACCTGCCGTATGATAAAATTGAT
>JAFSSR010000059.1 GCA_017450885.1 Clostridia bacterium
GCCCTACGGAGTTGGGTGCGTGCATCCGCGCGTATGCGCGGATATCACCCGACGCAGTCGGATATCACTTGCCGCAGGCAAATTTCACCGCGCGATGCGCGATATCACTGCGAGCAAAGCGAGCCAGCCCCCGCCCTACGGGGTTGGGTGCAGCGGAGCGACATTTACCGTCGCCTTCCCCATCGAGGGAAGGCGACGATCTATGTCAAGAAAAAAATCACTACATGTCAATAAATAAAAAATCACTACATGTCAATAAATAAAAAATCACTACATCTATTTACAACGGCGGGAAAATGTGTTATAATAAATTCTACCCTTTTATTCTTTTAAATATTTAAGGTTATTTTCTACTTTCTGTATTTGAAAGATAATTTAGTTTACGAGCTATATACGAGAGGAATTTACGAACTTTATACGCTTTCATACAGACTGATTTTCACGAGCTTTATACGCTTTCATACAGACTGATTTTCACGAGGTAGACATGTTCAACAAGAGCAGAAAATACGGGCTGATGCCCATTGCGGTCAACATCGGAGTCAGCGCGGCGGGACTTATCGTCTGCTGGCTGCTGATCAGCTTTGCCGGGACGCCGGTCCCCGCGACCCTGCTGATCGGCGCGGCGGTCTGCGCCGCGGCGGAGGCGGGCGTGGTGATCGCCTACCGCTTCTTCTCGCTTTCGGCGCAGGTCATGAGCGACGAGATGAACCCGCAGATGGGCAACATGACCCTCGACCTGATGATCCGGCTCGATCTGCCGGTGCTCATACTCGACGACGGGGGCAGGGTGGTCTGGTACAACCGCGAGTTCGCCTCCCGCACCGGCTCCAAGAGCGTGCTGTACGGCAAAAAGTTCGAGAGCTTCTCGCCCGTCCCGCTTTCCGAGGTGATCGCCGCAAGCCTGCCCGACGCCAAAGGCGAGGGTCAGGCAGACGCCGCTCCCGCCGACGGATGCATAATCGAGACCTTCGGCGCGTTTTTCGCCGTCAAGGCGTACCCCACCCGCAGCGAGGAGAGCGATTTCACCATCACCGTATGGCAGGACGAGAGCGATCTCATCGCCTGCCGCCGCCTGATAGAGGACGAGGACACCGTCGTCGCCTACATCACGATCGACAATCTGGAGGAGCTTTTGCAGTACGCGCAGGAGAAATCGCGCTCGGCCGCCGCCGAGGTCGAGAGCATCCTGAAGGACTGGGCGGACTCGGTCGACGGCGTGTTTAAGGAATACGAGCGCGACAGGTTCATCTTCCTCTTCGCCTCCAAGTATATGCAGCAGTTCACCGAGGGCAAGTTCGATATCCTCGACCGCGTGCGTCAGGTCCGCGTCGGCGAGGGCAGCCTGCCCGTCACCGTTTCGATAGGCATCTCCCAGCTTGGCGACACCCTCCGCGACAAGGAGCGCAACGCCCACGCCGCCCTCGACACCGCCCTCCAGCGCGGCGGCGACCAGGTGGTCGTGCGTATGCAGGGGGACAATCTGGTCTACGGCGGGCGCAGTCAGTCCCCGCAGAAGCGCACAAAGGTGCGCGCCCGCGTCTTTGCCGAACAGCTCGCCGGCATGATCTCGTCGTCCGGCAACGTGCTGATAATGAGCCATCTGCGCCCCGACTTCGACGCCATCGGCTCCAGCATCGGCGTCGCCCGCCTCTGCTTCTACTGCGGCGTGCCGGTCAACGTGGTCGCCGACCTCTCCGGCCCCGATTTCATCAAGTGCCGCGAGCGCCTGTCCGCCCTCGACGAGTACGGCGGCGGCATCTTCGTCGACGCCTCCGAGGCGCAGGATATGCTCCGCTCCGACACTCTGCTCATCATCTGCGACGTCAACAACATCAAGCAGTTCCAGGCGCCCGACCTCGCCCGCAACGCCGCGCGGATCGTGGTCATCGACCACCACCGCAAGCCCGAGGACGAGCAGGATTATCTGCCCGAGGTGGCGTACATCGAGCCCGCCGCGTCGTCCGCTTCCGAGCTGGTCGCCGAGGTGCTCGAGCACTGCCTGCCCGATGGGACACTCACCCGCGAGGAGGCGGATCTGCTGCTCTCCGGCATCATGCTGGACACCAAGCGGTTCATGCGCAACACCGGCAGCCGCACCTTCGGCGCCGCCCTCTGGCTCCGTCAGGAGGGGGCTAATCCCGCTCTGGCGCAGGAGCTCTTCTCCACCGATCTCGACGACCTGATGAGCGAGGCGACCTTCGAGAGCAACGCCATCATCTACCGCGGCTGTATCGCCATCGCCAACGGCGACGCCGGAAAAGCCGGCTCCGCCGCGCGCACCTCCGCCGCCAAAGCCGCCGACAGGCTGCTGACCGTCGAGGGGGTCTCCGCCTCCTTCGTCGTCTGCGCCATCGACGACACCATCCACATTTCCGCGCGCTCCGCCGGGCAGGTCAACGTCCAGCTCATACTCGAAAAGCTGGGCGGAGGCGGCCACTTCGACGCCGCCGCCACACAGCTCCGCGACGTCACCGTCAAGCAGGCGCTCGAACAGCTTCGCGCCGCGATAGACGAGTATTTAGGATAATAATCACAAGGAGATAAATCACATGAAAGTCGTACTTCTGAAAGACGTTAAAGGTCAGGGCAAAAAGGACCAGATAATCAACGTGTCCGACGGCTACGCCCGCAACTTCCTTTTCCCGCGCGGACTCGCCGCCGAGGCCGACGCCAAACTGATGAACGATATCAAGAACCGCGAGGCCGCTCAGGCGCATCGCGTCGAGGAGGAGACCGCCGCCGCAAAGGCGACCGCCGAGAAGCTGGA
>JAFSSR010000060.1 GCA_017450885.1 Clostridia bacterium
GTCAGGAACGGATCAAGGCGCGGTTTTGACGGGCGGGGCGGCACCCCGTCTGCGTTAAAAGCCTTGACAATATCTTATATTACCTACGGCTTTTGCCTTGCCGGATGCGTCGTCCCGCTCCGTCAAAACTCTTCGACCTGAAAGGGATGTACTTTGCGAGCAGATTTGCGTGCGGAGGACGAAGGCCGGTAGGTACCAGCCGAGGACGACAATCACAAAGATGCCGCAAATACGCCCTTTCAGGCGCGCCGGGATCCGTCCCTGACGGGCAGGACCCTTTTTTCAAAAAGGGTCCGCTTAAGTCTTGTCTGTTATTTCAGCTCGACCACGGTCACGCCGCCGTCGCCCTCGCCGTAAGCTCCCTCGCGGAAGGACTTGACGCGCTTGTCGTGACGGAGGTTATTGCGCAGCGAGGCTTTGAGGGCGCCGGTGCCCTTACCGTGGATGAGGGTGACGGAGCGGAGCCCCGCCATTATCGCCTGATCGAGGTACTTGTCCGCCGCGTACCAGGCGTCGTCGCCGTTCTTGCCGCGCAGGTCGAGCTCCATAGAGACGCCTTCCGCGGCTCCGTCGCGGAACTCGCGGGCGGCGCGTTTGACTCCGCTTCCGGTGGTGACGGTCGTTTCCTCCTCGATAAGCCGGAGGTTGGCGACCTTGGTCTTGGTATTGATTATCCCGGCGCGGACGGTGAGGTTGCCGTCCTTATCCGGGGCGGTGGAGACCACCCCCTCGCGGCCGATATTGACTATCAGCACGCGGTCGCCCGCGCGAAGCGGGCGCGGGAGGACGTAGTCCTCGTTTTTATCCTCCAGCACGGGATTGAACTTCTCGTCGGCGCGGCGGAGCGTCTTGCGCACGCGGTCACGCGCGCGGTCGAGATTTTCGGCGAGGTTCTCGCTGTCCTTCTGACGGCGGATCTCGTTGAGCTCGTTCATGATAAACTCGCTCGACGCGCGCGCCGACTGGACCATGCTCTGCGCCTTCTTTTCGGCTTTTTCGAGCGTTTCGGCAGCCTTCCGGCGGTCGCGGTCTATCTCAGCTTCCCTTTCGCGCTTCCATTCCTCGAACCGCGCGCGCTCCTCCGCCGCGGCGTCGCGCTGCGCTTCCATCTGCATACGGGTCTCTTCGAGCTGCTCGATAACGTACTCGAAGCGTCTGTCGTCGCCCGAGATATAACCCTCGGCGCGCTCTATGATCTTTGGATCGAGACCCAGCTTGCCGGAGATGGCGAAGGCGTTCGACTTGCCGGGCGTGCCGGTGATAAGGCGGTAGGTCGGGCGGAGAGTCGCCACGTCGAACTCGCAGGAGGCGTTGCATACGCCTTCGGTCTCGAGGGCGTAGATCTTCAGCTCCGCGTAATGCGTGGTCGCCGCGCAGAGAGCCCCGCGGGAGCGGACCTCCTCGATTATCGCCGTGGCGAGCGCCGCCCCCTCTACCGGGTCGGTCCCCGCGCCGAGCTCGTCGAAAAGGACGAGACTGCGCGAGTCGGCGCGGTCGAGGACGTCTACTATGTTGGTCATGTGAGCCGAAAAGGTGGAAAGCGACTGCTCTATCGACTGCTCGTCGCCTATGTCGGCAAGGACGCGGTCGAAGACGCACACGCTCGACGCCGGGTCGCAGGGCAGATGCAGTCCGGACTGCGCCATCAGCGCGAACAGCCCCAGAGTTTTGAGCGTGACGGTCTTGCCGCCCGTGTTCGGCCCGGTGATGACCAGAGCGTCCCAATCGCCGCCGACCTTGACGTTGATCGGCACCGCTTTGTTCTTGTCGAGAAGCGGATGGCGCGCGCGGCGCAGATCGAAGAAATGCTCTTCGTTGATGCGCGGGCTTACCCCCTTCATGCGGGAGGAGAGCTCCGCGCGGGCGAAGATCAGCGCGAGGTCGTTTATATTTTCGTAGTTGTATTTCAGCTCCGGCGCGCGGTCGGCGGCCTCCGCCGAGAGCGCCGCAAGGACGCGGTCGATCTCGTGGCGCTCCGCCGAGGTGAGCTCGCTCAATTTATTGTTCTCCTCGACCACCGCCATCGGCTCGATGAACAAAGTCGCCCCCGACGACGAGGTGTCGTGGACCAGTCCCTTGATCTCGTTGCGGTACTCCGATTTTACCGGGATGACGTACCGCCCGTTGCGCGTGGTCACTATGTTGTCCTGAAGGTATTTCGAGCCGCCGGTCGTGTAGCGGCGCAGTATCTCGTTTATTTTGGAATTCGCCTGACGGATCTTGCGGCGGATGTCCGAAAGCTCCGGAGACGCGTCGTCCGCGATCATGTCCTCCGCGATTATCGTCTTGCCGACGCGGTCTTCAAACCGCTTGTCGGCAGTCAGCAGTCCGAACTTTTCGTCGAGCACCGTGTCGAACTGCTTCTGCGCCGTGACGTATTCCCTCATACGGCGGGCGGAGGTGAACACCCCCGCTATGTCGAGCAGCTCCCGCGGCGAAAGAGTCGCCCCCTTCTCCGCCCGCTCAAGCGACGGAACTATGTTCCGCACGCTGCCGAACGGCGGCTTGCCCTTTACCGACTCCAGACGAAAAGCGTCCGTCGTCTCTTCCTGCAGCCGCCGGACCTCGTGCGGGTCGCCCGACGGCGTCAGCGCCAGCGCCGCCTCCTTCGCCCCGTCCGTCAGGGCGCAGTCGCGCAGCATCTCGCGTATCTTATCAAATTCAAGCGTCACAACGGCGCGGTCAAAATCTGTCATTTTAATATCCTTTATCTTTATTATCGGGGGAACTTTTCGGAGAAAAGCTTCCCTGCCCGTCAGGGACGGGTCCCGGCGCGCCTGAAAGGGCGTATTTGCGGCATCTTTGTGATTGTCGTCCTCGGCTGGTACCTACCAGCCTTCGTCCTCCGCACGCAAATCTGCTCGCAAAGTACATCCCTTTCAGGTCGAAGAGTTTTGACGGAGCGGGACGACGCA
>JAFSSR010000011.1 GCA_017450885.1 Clostridia bacterium
CCTCGGGAAGCTCGGAACGCTTATCTGGAAGTCGGAAAAAGCCCTTTCCGAAGCCTCGGACGGTCTGAAAGAGGCGGGCGATACGCTCGCCGCCGCCGAATACTGCCGCGACAGGATCATCCCCGCGATGGACGAGCTGCGCAAATACGCCGACGAGGCGGAGACGCTTGTCGGGCGCGAATACTGGCCTTTCCCCACCTACGGCGACATACTGTTCGGCGTGAGATAATTATTAGATTACCAAATCATATACTGTTAAAAGAGACTGTTAAAAAACTCAGAATTTCATCCTAGACGCAACGAAGGATCTACGGAATTCTTTTAAATTCTCGCAGATCCTTCGTCGATTTAATTATCAGGATGACACGCTTGGAAGTTTTCAGAACAGTCTCTTTTTTATGATAAATCTTTATCGATTATTCTTCTACCATTTCTGTTTGCGTACAGATCACAATATATGCGATCAACCAAATTGGCCAAAAAGGAATTAAAACCGCTATCGCACGTCCGATCCAGCGATTCATGCCATAACACTTTTCGATACCGGAAAAGACTCCTCCCAAGATTTTTCCGTTTTTGACTCTTACGAATTTATTCCCGGTAGAAACCTTTAACGGAGATGTCTGCATAAATGATCTATTAGAGTCGAGTTTGACTCCGCATTTAATACATACCGCTTGGTTGGAATTTGTCGGAGAGCCGCAATTCTGACAAAAATTCTCTCCTTTTCCTTTCGACGCTCCGCATTTTACGCAAAAATCCGCATTTTCGTTCAATTCTGCTCCACAATTTCTGCAAAACATAATTATACTCTCCTTTTATCCGGCAAAAAGCCTTTTTTAATTATTATACTCAATCTTTGAGTATTTGTCAATACTCAAAGATTGAGTTTTTATAATAATTACAGGAGGTGCTTATGAATTACAGGAAACGGATAAGAGAAGTCAGAGAAGACAGAGATTATACTCAAGCGCAAATCGGAGCTATTCTGAATAAGACCCAAAAAGGATACAATCACATCGAGAACGGACGAGCTGAACTGAAAATAGATGACCTTATTTTGTTATGCAGATTTTATAATCTTTCCGCCGATTATTTGATCGGATTGACAGATGATTTAAAAACACTCAAGATGAAAAACTGATACAATTAATGGGTCAGATATAATCTGACCCATTAATTGTTCAAAACTCAATTTCACCCAATCTTCGCCTTTAGCGCTTCCGCCTGCTTTTCGGCAAACTCGGCGGTCGCTTTTACCGTTTCGGGGTCGAGCGGGTTGGGGATGCCGGCGCGTTCGAGCGTTTCGAAATATCCGTACATTCCGCCCATCGAGCAGAGCTTGAGGTAGCTTCCCCACGCGTCCCCGCCCTCGACCTTCTTGCGGTAGAGCGAGGCGGCGCCCATCTGCGCCAGCGCGTAGTCGATATAGTAGAACGGGTAGAGGAAGATGTGCTGTTTTTGCATCCAGAAGCCGCCGCCCTCGAGAAATTCGTTTCCGTCGTAGCTGCGCCAGGGCATATACTTCTTTTCGATCTCACGCCAAAAACGCCGCCAGTCGGCGGGACCGGAGGACGGATTTTCGAATACGCGGTGCTGGAACTCGTCGACCGAGACGAGATAGGGGATGGTCTTTATCGAGTCGCAGAAATGGGCGTATCTGTATTTGTCCGCCTTGTCGCCGAAGAAGCTCTCCATATACGGATATGCGAAATACTCCATGGACATCGAGTGTATCTCGTTGATCTCGCTCGTCGAATGGGCGAGCTCGGCGAGCGGAAGCCGCCGCGAGGCGTAGTACGACTCGAAGGCGTGTCCCGCCTCGTGGGTCAGCACGTCGACGTCGGCGGAGGTGCCGTTGAAGTTGGAGAATATGAACGGCGCCTTGTACTCCGCCATAGAGGTACAGTAACCGCCGAGATGTTTGTTTTCGCGCGTAACGAAGTCGAACAGCTCGTGCTCGACCATGAAGTTGAAGAACTCGCCGGTCTCCGGGGACATATCCTCGTACATCAGGCGCGCCTTTTCGGTCAGCTTCTCGGGAGTGCCGATCGGGGCGGCGTTGCCGTCCGGGAAGACGAGGGACTCGTCATACCAGCACAGCTTATCGACGCCAATGCGTTCGCGCTGCTCCTCGAACATTTTTTCGCAGATGGGGGTGATATACTTCCGCACCGCCTCGCGGAATTCGGCGGCTTTTTTCGCGTCGTAATCGTATCTCCCGCGGGAAAGGTAAACGTAGTCGATATAGCTGTCGAAGCCGAGTTTTTTCGCTATCGAGCAGCGGACCTTGACCAGCTTTCCGTACTGCTCGTCCAGCTTCCCGGAGATGCCCTCGTACAGCTTCGCCCACTCGACGAAAGCGGCGCGGCGCTCCTCCCTGTCGGTCGACTGCATATGCTTGAGCAGTCCGTAGAAGTTGCACTTTTCGCCCATGAATTCGACCGAGCAGGTCGCCGCCGTCTTGGAATACTCGGTAGTCAGCTTGTTTTCCTTGATGGACGGCAGGACGATAGCCGGCTTGACCAGCTTGTCCTGCGCCTCGGCGTCGCGGAACATCTGCGCGCCGTACTTCTCCTCGAACTGCGCGCGGAAGGGGGTCTTCAGCATGGCGGTGTTCGCCTTTTTGAAGACCATCATCATTTTGGGGACCTCTTTATTGAAGAACTCCATCTCGCCGTCGTAGAACTCGTCCTTCATGTTCATTGTGTTGCGGACGCTGGCGATGACGTACTGCGTCATCACCTTTTCGCTCACCTCATGCCAGCCGAGAAAAGCGGCGTCGGCTTCTTCAAAGCTCTTCGCGGCCTTGAACTTTTTGACGTATCCGAGAAAATCGCGTTTTATCTCCTCCGGGTCGGGTCGGGTGTATTTCAGATCCTTGAATTTTTCCATAAACGCCTCCGATGTTTTATCTTGATAATATGATATCACACGGCGGGTAAAAATGCAACATCGTCCCGACAAAAATCGGTTGACAGAATAAGAGGTATATGTTATAATACTATCCCAAACCGGAAGAAGGAGGTGCGCCCGTGGCAAAGAACACAGGGAAAAAGGTAATAGCGCCGAACAAAAAGGCATATCACGACTATTTCGTGCTGGAGACCTTTGAAGCGGGCATCGAGCTCTGCGGGACAGAGGTCAAGAGCCTCCGCGCCGGGGCGGTGAACCTCAAGGACTGCTACTGCACGGTGGTGCGCGGCGAGATGATAGCCCACGGGATACATATCTCCCCCTACGAGCAGGGCAACATCTACAACCGCGATCCCCTGCGCGACAGGCGGCTGCTCATGCACAAGCGCGAAATACTTCGCCTCGCCGGAAAGGTCGCGCGCGAGGGACTTACGCTGATACCGCTTTCGCTCTACTTCTCCGGCTCGCGCGTCAAAGTCGAGCTGGGGCTCTGCAAGGGCAAAAAGCTGTACGACAAGCGGGACGCAGCCGCCGAAAAGTCGGCGAAACGCGACATCGAACGCGCGACGCGCGGCAAAGAGTAGGATCTCGATCTGATACAGTACGTTATACCCCATCCGTCCACGGGGATGCAATGGTTTCGACGGGGACGATGAAGCCGGGTAAGCGGGCGGAGGTGGGATACCTCCTTAAACAGTCTCAACTTTTAAAAATAAACGCTAACGATACTGTAGCACAGGCTGCCTGACGCGGCCCGTCCTGTGAGAGAGCGCCGCGGCTCTCATAAGGGCGTCGATTATGCGGCGAACATGAAGTGCGAGTTCGCTTTTCTAACACTCAGGAATAAAAAAGCTGCCGTACGGGTCATTTGACGGCTTCGACCCGCGCGGGAGACTATAAACCGTCTGCGCCCGGAGAAAGCCCTGTGGATTTGTTTTCGGACAGGAGTTCGATTCTCCTCATCTCCACCAAATCGAAGATCCCGCCGACTGTCGTCGGCGGGGTCTTCGATTTGTATTATTCATTCTTAAGTCTTTAGTATTCATCGAGCCTCGCCGGGTACGGCTTTCGATACTGTCATCCCGCGAAAAAACATACCGCGCTTTTTTATTATATCGTATATTGACAATCGCGCCCGCCTCGCGTATAATAATGACGATCAATTATACCTTTGATTGGAGACCTATGGAAATCGTTTTTACGGTAATCAAGCTGCTCGGAGGCTTGGCTCTTTTCCTGTACGGAATGAGGCTGATGGGCGACAATTTAAAAGAGAGCTCGTCCGGAACGCTCAAGATCGTGATGGAGAAGGTCACGGACAACCCCGTCAAGGCCTTCCTGCTCGGTATAGCGGTGACGGCGGTAATTCAGTCGTCGACCGCCTGCATAGTCATCACTTCCGGACTTGTCTCGGCGGGAGTTATCAAGTTCCGCCAGTCGCTCGGGATAATCATAGGAGCTAACGTCGGTACCACCGTTACCGGTCAGATCATCCGTCTGCTCGACATCAACGCGGAGGGCTCGTTCCTCCAGTTCTTCCAACCGTCCACGCTCGCGCCTGTCGCGCTGATCATCGGCATCGTGCTTATCATGTTCATCCGCATGAAGAAGTCGCAGGTCGTGGGGAATATCGCGCTGGGCTTCGGTATTCTTTTCACCGGACTTATCAACATGACCGGCGCGGTCAGCGGGCTGACCGGCGTACTCGGCAACCTTTTCACCAACCTCGGCGACAACCCATTTCTCGGCTATCTCTCCGGCGCGGGAGTCGCCTTCGTCCTCCAGAGCTCGTCTGCGACCATCGGTATCCTGCAGGCCTTCTCCACCAGCTTCGATCTGCCCTTCTACACGGTATACATCATAATCGTCGGAATATACCTCGGCGACTGTGTGACCACCGCCATCGTATGCTCGATCGGCTCTAAAGCGGACGCGAAGCGCGTAGGTCTGGTCAACATCCTCTTCAACCTCAGCGAGACGGTCGTCGTTCTTGTCGCTGTCAATCTCGCCCACGGCTTCGGCTGGCTCGACGGACTCTGGGACAAAAACCTCACTCCCGGCAGCATCGCGAACACCAATACCATCTTCAACCTCGGATGCGCCATACTCCTGCTCCCGATGGTCAACGTTTACGCAAAGATCAGCGAGAAGCTGATAAAGGATAAACCCGGGCCGGAAAACAAGTACGCCACCCACATCAACGCCCTCAACCCGATATTTTTCAGCACCCCGGCGCTCGCCTTCAAAAGCTGCTACGACGCGCTCCGCACAATGCTGACGGTCTCGCGCGGCAGCATCGACAAGGCGATCTCCCTGCTCTTCAAATTCGATCAGAAGATATACGATAAGATCGACGAGGAAGAGGACAACATGGATACCCTCGCCGACCGGGTGAGCGAATATCTTGTGCGCCTGTCGCCGCACATAACCGAGCAGGACCACGTCCTGATACTTGACCAGTATTACAAGCTGGTAAACGAATTCGAGAAGCTGAGCGACTACGCGAAGAACATTTCCATCATCGCGCGCGATCTCAACGCCGCCAACGCCCGTTTTTCGGACGAAGCCTGCCGCGAGATAGGCATAGCCGTCGATCTGCTCTCAAAGATACTCGATTATTCCGAGGCCGCGTTCGAGAAGCGCGACTTCGACGCGGCGAAGCATATCGAGCCCTATGAAGAGGTCATGGACGATATCGTCAACGCCCTGCACGACAACCACATCGAACGGCTCCGCGAGGGCACCTGCAATATTGAGGCGGGCGCGTGCTTCCTCGACGTCATGTCAAATCTGGAGTACATCTCCGACTCCTGCTCCAATATCGGAGTTGCGATAGTCGCCCGCGTAAGCCCCGAGGTGTCAAAGCAGGCGCATATGTATATCTCTTCCCTGCATCAGGGCAGCGACGAGTGGTATAACGATCTGTATCACACCGAGCACGACGAGTATTTCGCCCGTCTCGGGATAAAAGCGGAAGGAACGCCGCGGTAAATACTGAAAAAACAGCAACCGTCAGGCTGCTGTTTTACGTTGGAAACGTATCAGAAAGAAGACTGAAAAAACCGCCGGGGGTGGATCGTGATGAAAGAACTGAAAGACCATTCCGGACTCGACTGGAGCTCCTGGTTCTGGGTAGACAAGGAGGAATACGGCGGCGCGTGGAAAACGGGAAGATGCCGGTATCGTATAGAAAAGTCGGTGGGGCGCGACAACGAGGGCAGACAGATCCTCATGGTGTGGGTCAACCTCGACAAATATGATCCGCACAAGTTCAGACAAACATTCTACGAGATATCCTTTGACGAATATCTCGTTTTCCTCGACCGCGCGATCGAGCAGGGCGAAGTGAAGCCGAACGAGCGTCAGCATTTTATTGACAAGGCGAACTCCCCGTTCATCCCGCCGTGGGACGCAAGTAAGGATATCGTCGTCTATCGGGACGGACGATATACCCTCGGACAAAAGAACGAGCGTCCCTATCTCATTGCCGACGGCGAGGAATACGCTCTGACCTGCCACCCTTACGAGCCCTGCCTCTATATCACCGATAAAAACGGGAACATGACCGCGGTACACAACGCCTTCGACCCGTTCGACGTGCTCGAATGCTTTCACAGAGGCGATATCCTGACCTCGATAACCGGTTTCGAGTACGACGCTGCGGACTTTTGCCGTATGGCGGAATACGCCGCCGGCATGATGGATATAAGCATCAGCGACGCGGAAGCGGTGTTCGGCGACCGTCCGAAAAACAAGCGCCGAAAAGCGCCCGGCATCGAAAAGACGTCCTCTCCGGATAATCACGAAGACGAGACCGGCGCAAAAAATGCCGCCGGATCACACGGTCCTGACCGCACCCCCGACGATCCGTTTTACGAGCTTATCGCCCGGTATCCCGATTCGGTCGTGGATTACTGCATCGTAAGCAGCGAAAACGACATCGGACGGAACGCGCATTGGATGGCGTTGGTATGGGCGTGCCGCAAGCTGTTCATCGACGAGGACGGCGAGACGTTATGGAACTTCGACGTCAGTAAAGCCGACGCGAAGAAGATAAGCGCGGACGAGCTTTTCTCCCGCGAGAAGAAAAAAGGCGAGCTTACTTACCGTACGGCGTTTCTGGATCCGCCGCATAAAAACCGCTATACCGGCGCCGACTTCGAGAAGGTGAACGCCGCCCTCTTCCCGCGCGGAACGGACGGCATCGAGGTCTATAAGTGGACGACGGACTGGTCGGATTACTTTGACGACGGACACGAGTGGTGGGGGACTCTCTGCCTGACCGTATACGATAAGGCGCTTGACCGCTTTGCGGTGATAATGGCGTCGGCGACCGATTGACCGGAGAGGATCTGAAAATGAAAATAATGGTCAGCGCCTGCCTGTTGGGCGAAAAATGCAAATACAACGGCGGGGACAATTATTCGGAAAAGGTGATCGAGTATATAAGCGGACACGAGGTCATCCCCGTCTGCCCGGAAACGGCGGGCGGACTTCCGACTCCGCGCCTTCCCTGCGAGATAGTCTGCGGCGAAGTGTTCGACTCCTCCGGGACGAGCAGGGACAGGGAGTTCCGCGACGGGGCGAAAAAATGCCTCGAGCTTGCAAAAGCGGAAGGGGCGGACCTTGTCATACTCCAGTCGCGCAGTCCCTCCTGCGGCGTCGGGACGATTTATGACGGCAGCTTTTCGGGAAAGCTGATCCCCGGTTCCGGCGTGTTCGCCTCGCTGCTCCGCGAAAACGGCGTCAGGGTGATCGACGTAAAGGACCTGTAGATCAAAGGAGACCTCCCGAATGACAAGCGAAATAATCATCGGCAACGTCTGCAGTCTTTGCGCCCTGGCGTCCGACTCGATCGCCGGAACGCGCAAAAAGACCGATCAGATACTCGGCATACAGATAATCAGCCAGTTTTTTTACGCCGCCGGATCCATAGTCCTGAAGGGATACAGCAGCACGGCGCAGAACGCGGCGGCGGTGCTGCGCAACCTCGCCGCCATGAAGCGGATCAAGAGCAAGGCGATAGAGTGGTCGCTTATCGCCCTCGGAGTCGTGCTCGGTATCGTTTTAAACAACCGCGGGCTACTCGGATTTCTGCCGATAGTCGCAAATCTCGAATATTCGATAGCCGTTTTCCGCTTCAAGGACAACGAAAAACTGTTGAAGATCGCGCTGATCGTCAATCTGATAATGTTCTCCGCTTTCAGCCTTGTGATATCCAATTACGTCGGCGTGGCGGCAAATCTGGTGGTAGCGGCCGCGACCTTTATCTCTATGATAAAAACGGCGAGAGCAAAGAAAAAAGGCGGCGCGGAAAAGACCGCGGAAGAGTGAGTCCGCGATATACAAAAAAGACGCGGGAAAACGCTATGTTTTCCCCGCGTCTTTTATATTATACGCCGTGTAAAAAAGTCGTACAGCCTGTCTCTGAAATCGGGGGCCGTATCGTACGCCGCGTGTCCGTATCCTTTATAAACGTGGTAAACAAAATCGGTCTTTTCGCGGAAAACGCCGGCTATCTCCTCTATCGCGCCGCCGCCCAGCACCATATCGTCGCTCGATCCCGCGGCAAAGAGCGGACAGCGTATCTCCCCCGCGCGGTCCCTGAAGTCAAAGCCCCTCGCCGCGTTTGCAAGTACGGCAAAGCGTTCCAGCTCCTCCCCTGTCGCCGCTCTGCCCGCCTCGGCGAGCGCGTCCCTGAACATAGCGAACAATCCGGGAGGATAGAGCGCGCCGCCGAACGCGAGGTACAGCCCTTCCCCGTCCCCGCGCGCCGCTTTTTCGATCCATTCTCCGACGGCTTTTGCGTTTTCCTCCGTCACGTTGACCGAGGTGGACGCCACCGCCAGCTTTTTTACCAGATCGGGACGGCTTGCGGCGATCTCGAGAGATATCATACCTCCCTGGGACGCGCCGAAAAGGCATATATCCCGAAGTCCGAGTGCGTCGAACGCCGCCGCGGAGCCGCGCGCCAGAGCGGATATCGAACAATCCGCCGGGAGAGGCCGTCTCCTGTCGAAAACGAAGACGGTGAATTCATCCTCCATCACGCTGTACTCGCGCGCCACGGCGTCAGCCGACAGCATAACGCTCTGCACGCTCAACCCGGGGATGATGACCATGGTCCTTTTTCCTCTTCCGAAGCGGAAAAAGTCGGTCTCAAAATCACCCGTTTTTACCGTTTCCGTTCTGATGGTCATATTCATCTTTTCAGGTACGCGGAGGATACCGGAAATTCAAAATAGGTGTCCGGGTAGGGCTCCTCCTTCAGCCGGAAATGCCACCACTCGCATTCCAGGGGCTCAAAGCCGCTGCGGATCATCGCCTTCCGGAGCGTCATGCGGTTTTCATACTGCTCGTCGGTGATCCCGCGGAAGCCGGGATGCGACACCTCGCTGAAAAGATCGAACGGGCTGCCCATATCGAGCTCCTTCCCCGTCTTCATATCAAGGAGGGTGAGATCGACCGCGCTGCCGCGGCTGTGACTGGACATTTTTGCGATATATCCCTCGGCAAAAAGCTCCTGCTTTTCGAGCTCGGGATAGAAATACGGCTTCATACGGATATCCTGATCCTCTATTCCCCACAGCACGAAATGCCTGACCGCGCAGGCGGGACGGTAGGCGTCGAACACCTTGAGCCGGTATCCCCGGACCGCCATCTCGCTGCTGACCGCCTTCAGAGCGCGCGCCGTCTCCACCGTAAGGAGGGCGACCGGCTCCTCATACCCGTCGATGCGCTCGCCTATGAAATTATAGGTGGAATAATACCTTATCTCCTGCACTATATGAGGAACGAAATCCGCAAGTACGACAAATCCGGAAGGGTCGTTCTCCACCCTGTTTTTGTATTCTTCTCTCATCACCGCGCCTCGCTTTGGTCGGAAATGACGCTCCTGTTTTTTCGGGAAAGGGCGTCGGGCGGCGTTGACGCCGCTTATCGCTATTATATCATATAGCCGGGAAAAAATCCACCGTCAGTTCAAATATCGGTCCGGGTCAAAGAGAAAAAAGATCCCGCGGCGCGGGTCCGCGGGACTGTCATATATGTTCAATTCATCCCAGAGCGACGTCGAGCGCCATCATCAGAGTAAAGCCGAAGGCAAACCACATGACTCCCGTGTTCGACCTGCCCCCCGCGGACATCTCGGGGATCAATTCTTCAACGACCACGCAGATCATCGCTCCCGCCGCGAACGAGAGAAGATAGGGCATAGCCGGAGTCACAGCCTCGGCGGCGATCACGGTCAGAGCGCCGAAGACCGGCTCAACGGCTCCGGAAAGCGCGCCGTAAGAAAAGGAGCGCAGCTTGCTCTTTCCGTCCGCTCGCAGCGGCATGGAGATTATCGCCCCCTCGGGGAAATTCTGTATGGCTATCCCCAGGGCGAGCGCAAAGGCTCCGCCCGCCGTAATGTCAGCCGAGCCTCCGATGAGTCCGGCGTATATGACTCCAACCGCCATCCCCTCCGGGACGTTATGCAGCGTAACGGCAAAGACCATCATGGTCAGCCCTTTTACCCCTCCCTTTTTTCCCGCGTCCTCAGCCTCAAAAAGCGGGACAAGCCGGTCGATCAGCTTGAGAAAAAGCACGCCGCCCCAAAATCCGATAAGCGCCGGAAGAAAAGACAGCCTGCCGAGCCTCGCCGACCGTTCTATCGCGGGGATGATAAGGCTCCAGACCGACGCCGTAACCATTATCCCGGCGGAAAAGCCGGTAAGCGCCCGCCTCACCCGGAGGCTGAGGTCTTTTTTCATCAAAAACACGCAGGCGGAGCCGAGCGCCGTGCCGATAAACGGCACCGAAAGTCCGATCACAACATCCTTCATTTTTACACCTCCAAAGGTTATTTTATGAAAGATGAAGGTAAGATGCCAAAGGCGGGCGCCGCTTATCCCGCGAAAAAATCCGGGTATTGTAAAAAAATCCGAAAAAACCGGGATTTTTTTACGCTTTGATTGTTGTTTTTTGAAAATATATATTATATAATATAAAGTGATCGAATATTTGATAATTTGGTTTTTTGGTAACTCGCTCGCCTTTTCATTCGATTTGATGTCAAAGAAATCGGGAGTTCAGCATGGAAAACACCTATTTTCTGGAATACTACGTCATAGTCAGCGCCTTTATTTTCATATTCTCCGCTTACATTTTCGTTAAGCTCAGCCGCGACGTGCTGAGAAAGAGCGAGTTCATAGTTTTCCGCGCCTTTATCGTTTCCTTCCAGTTTTATCTTTTGATGAACACCGTCTGGACGCTCTGCGAGTTCGAGGTCATACGTCTGCCCAACAAGCTGTTCACAACGGTGTGCCTGCTGTCGTTCGCAAGCGTAGCCTACATCGCCTTCGCGTTCTATTGCTACACCATTATCCATTTCAACCTTGCCGTCTCAAGGAGCAAGTGGGCGAATATCCTCGGCTTTATGCCGCTTGCCGCTGCGTTCGTCATGCTTCTCGTCTCGCTCCGTAACGGAATGATATTCTCCGTCACTCCGGAAGGACATATAGTCAACGGCCCCGCGTACATCGCGCTTCCGATCTGCTCTTTCGTCTACTTTATCGTCATCGCCGCCGTAGCCGTATATAAAGCGTTCAAGGTCCGCTCGAACAGCTCGCGGCGCAACGCGCTTTCCATCATCGGATCGGTCGTTTTCCTTATCGTATGGGTGCTCCTCGACGCCAAGTTCGACCGGATAACGATCATACCCATAGCCGTTTTCTCGGTCATATTCTTCCTCTTTATCAACATCCAGCAGTCGAGCATTTATACGGACGCCCTGACGGGGCTGAACAACCGCCGCAGATCGGAGGAATATCTCGTCGATATGCTCGAGAACGTTTCGGAGCAAAATCCGTTCTATCTCTTTATCGGCGATCTTAACTCTTTCAAAAAGATCAACGACAAGTACGGACATATCGAAGGAGATAACGCGCTCGTCGTATTCGCAAACGTACTAAAGGAACACGTTGCCGCGAATTTCGGATTTGCCGCGAGATACGGCGGCGACGAGTTTATCTGGACCTGGCGCCCCTCAAAGGAAGACTTTTCTCCCGAGAGCGTGATATCCGCCATCAACTCCGCGCTCAAGGACCGCTGCCGCGAGGAGTATAAGGAATACACCGTGACCGTATCCATAGGATACGCGATCTGCGCCGACCCGCGGCGCTCGACATCCTCCTATATAAAAGAAGCGGACGAGATGCTGTACGCCAACAAGAAGGTATTTCATAATAAAACAGCGTAATTTAAAATATCATATAAAGGACGGTAAACAACCATGTTATTCGGTAAAAAAGACATTTTCGCAAAGATCGACTCGCTCGCCGAAAAAGGACACCTCGGAAAGCTGATCGACATAGCGCAGACCAACGGCGACGAAAACGCGCGTATCGCCGCCTACAAGGCGATCGGAAATCTGCACGCGAAGGAAGCGGTCGACTCCCTTCTCGCCGTTTTCCGTACCGACGAAACGACCGAGGTCAAGCTCGCGGCGGCTGAAGCCCTCTCCCGCATAGCGACCAGAGCGGAGTTCGACGCCATGTTCCACGCCGCCGACAACGAGAGCGACGAGCAGGTCGCAAAGGCTCTGCGCGACGCCGCGGTAGAAGCCAAGGAAAGACAGAAATATTGATCTCCGGAGGAATATACAATGGCAGAACTGGGTAAAAAGAACTGGGTGTTCGCCGACGGCGAGCTTCCGCCCAAGGACGGCACCGCGATCGAGGCGCACGAGTCGCTTATGATCCTCAACCTCAACGACAAGCCCGCCACCGTAAAGGCGACATTCCTCTTCGAGGATCGCGATCCCGTCGAGAATGTGACCCTGCACGTCGACGCGAAGCGCGTAAAGTGCACCCGTCTCGACAGACCGGTGGGCGACGAGGGCTACAAGGTCCCCTTCGGTCAGTACGCGCTTGTTCTGAACAGCGACCTTCCCGTTTTCGCGGTGTTCGGCAGGCTTGATACCCGCCAGCCCAATATGGCTTTCTACACCGTTCAGGGACACAACTACGAGGATTGAAAAGGACACGAACCCACCATGGCAAAAACATTCAAAAAAGACAATCTGACCGTTAAGATCTCCGACTCCCGCGTCGGGATGGGAAAGACCGCCGCCGCAGACGCAGCGGAAGCGCTGCGCCGCCTGCTTTCCGAAAAGGAGGAGGTCAACGTGATATTCGCCGCCGCTCCCTCCCAGAACGAGACGCTCGCCGCGCTCGTCAAGGAGCCGGGGATAGACTGGTCCCGCGTAAACGCCTTCCATATGGACGAGTACATCGGGCTCGCCCCCGACGCTCCGCAGCGTTTCGGAAAGTATCTCTACGACCACGTTTTCGGGCTTCTCCCCTTCAAGTCGGTCAACTACATCAAGCCCGACAAGGACGACCCCGAGGCGACCTGCCGCGAGTACTCCGCCCTGCTCGAAAAGTATCAGCCTGACGTCATCATGATGGGCATAGGCGAGAACGGACATATAGCTTTCAACGATCCGCCTGTCGCCGACTTCAACGATCCGAAGCTCATCAAGGTGGTAAAGCTGGACGAGATCTGCCGAAATCAGCAGGTCAACGACGGATGCTTTGCGTCGATCGGCGAGGTCCCGACTCACGCTCTTTCGCTCACCATCCCCGTCTTTATGAAGGCGGGAAAACTGATATGCAGCGTCCCCGCGCCGACAAAGGCGCAGGCGGTGTATGATACCATCCACAACGAAAAGTGCGACGAGACCTGCCCCGCGACCTGCATGAGAGGGCACAAGGACGCGACGCTCTATCTCGATCCCGACAGCGCCGCGCTTCTCGGCGAGGCGGAATGAGCCCGCGCGCCGGCAGCCCGTTTCCCTATTCGGACACAAACAAGCGTTATCACACATACGACTATTATCTGCGTCGGAAATTCGGGCGTAAATGCGCCCGGATCACTCTCGACGCAGGTTTTTCCTGCCCTAATATAGACGGCGTGAGCGGGACCGGCGGATGCGTCTACTGCACCGCTCCGCTGACGCGCGGCAGGACGGTCGCCCCGCTTGCCGAGCAGTTCGCCGAAAGGAGAGCGGTCGAGAGCGCAAAGTGGCCGGGGAGCGCGTCCGTCGTTTATTTCAACGAGGGAACGAACACCTACGCCCCGACCGAAAAACTGCGCCAGCTTTTTGAAGAAGCCCTTTCCTTTCCCGACGTCGTCGGACTGGCTGTCGCCACCCGCGCGGACGCCTTATCCGACGAAACGGTCGATCTTTTGCGCGAGCTCGACCGCAGGACCTTCCTTGTTATTGAGCTCGGACTTCAGAGCATACACGACGAGACGGCCGTGCGGATAAACCGCGGTCACGACTACGCTTCCTTCCTCGCCGGGTATAACAAGCTCGCCGGACTCAACGTCTGCCTGCATATCATAAACGGACTGCCGGGCGAAGATAAGGAAATGATGCTCGCCACCGCGCGGGAGATCGCGCGGCTCCGCCCGATGATGGTAAAGATACATATGCTGTACGTCACCGATGGGACCCCGATCGCCGAAATGTGGAAGAGAGGAGATCTTCCGCTCCTCACTCGGGAAGAATACGTCGGAACGGTCTGCGATCAGCTCGAATATCTGCCGCCCGAGACAGTCATCGGGCGTCTGACCGGCGACGGCGAGCGCTCTTCCCTTCTGGCTCCGAGCTGGACGCTCAAAAAGCTGGTCGTGCTGAACGAGATAGACAAGACGTTCGTAAAACGAAACAGTTATCAGGGAATATACTTCAAAGGATAGGTCGATAAGAATGAGAGTTTTCG
Source organism: Clostridia bacterium (assembly GCA_017450885.1). GTDB lineage: Bacteria > Bacillota > Clostridia > Oscillospirales > CAG-272 > RGIG3438. The sequence continues at coordinate 14,688 of JAFSSR010000011.1, forward strand.
AGTTCATCGGACGCAACCGGAACAAGGCGTCGAGGACGCGCGTCGGATGCCGCGGCATCATCGTTCGCGGCGGGAAGATACTCATATCCAACGAGGTCAACGTAAAGCGCATGGAGACCCCGGGCGGCGGTATGGACGAAGGGGAGACCTTCGAGCAGTGCTGCGTGCGCGAGGTCGAAGAGGAGACCGGCTGTATCGTAAATCCGGGAAGGTATATCGCCACCGTGCGTGAATTCCTCGACGATATGCTTTATATCAACTACTACTTCGAGTGCGGGCCGATCCGCGAGGACGGAAAGACCGGCTATACCGAGTCGGAGATACGCAACGGAATGAGACCGGAATGGATGCCGCTCGACGAGGTATACGACCGTTTTTCCCGCTATGAGAACTACCGGGATACCGACATGGACACGCGCAACCTTTTCCTGCGCGAGTTTTCGGCGATCGACGAGTATCTCTACGGAAAAAAGCGGGAGTACAGCGAAATAGATCTATACGGCAGGTTCGATCACAAAACAGAATTCGAATACCTCCGTCTGACCGCCCGCGGAGCCGTTCTGCGCGGAGACGAGATCCTTATGTCGCACGAAAGAGAGACAGATCAGTGGCTTTTTCCGGGCGGAGGGCTCGAAAAGGGCGAGACGCTCGAAGAATGCTGCGCGCGTGAAATAGAGGAAGAGACCGGCGTCCTCGTCGATGTCGAAAGACAGTTTGCCCTTGTAAACGAACACTACGGCGACGCAAATTATCAGCACGCCTACTTTTTGTGCCGGTCAACAGGCGAAGGAAAGATCGAGATGACCGAGCGCGAGATAAGTTCCGACACGGCGCCCGAATGGATCAGGATCGACCGCCTGCTTGAAATACTCAAGCGCGACGCGGAGGGCGACGAAGACGCGGAAAATTTCTGCATCCATCGGCGGGAGTACCACGCTCTGTGCGCTCTGCTTGAAAGCTCGAAAAATTAATCGGCGGTCAAATAGAAAATCTCCGTGAGCGATCCTATAGGATCGCTCACGGAGATTTTATTATCGGTATCAGAGATCGAATTTTCCGGAAAGCTGTGAGAAATCGTAAACGTACTCGTCGCAGAGCTCGCGCATCGCCTTCTCGTTCGGAGCGGCGGTGCCGTCATATACGCCCACGGTGTAAAATCCGAGCTTTTTCGCCGTCTGCGCCGCGATAAGCGCGTCCTCGAAGACCGCCGTCTCGGGGATGGGCGCGCCGACGTATTCGAGCGCTTTGAGGTATATGTCGGGCTCGGTCTTGGATGCGCCGACGTCGGTGCAGTTGATTATCTTTTCGACGTATTTGTCAAGTCCGAAACGTTCGACCGCTATGTCGACCAGTATATGCTCGGTCGCTGTGGCTATCGCCATATTCACGCCGGCGCGCTTCAACCGCTCCATAAGCTCCAGCGCGTGCGGCTTGGGCTGAACTCTCGCGCGGTAGAACCTCGCCGCGGTGTCCATCATGCCCTGTATAATCTCTTCCGGCGTTTCGGAGAGCCCGTAATCCTCGATTATCATCTCGGCGGTCGCCTCGGTGGAATAAACGTAGTATTTATCCCGGAAATCGGGGCGCGGGACCTTTCCACGCTCGGCGAGGAACTCTTCGCCGAAGCGGTCCCAATACCACATCGAGTCGAGGAGCGTCCCGTCGAGATCGAATATAACACCTTTTATGCTCATATTTTTTCTCCGTTTGTTTTTTTCTCTTCCGGTATAGCCCCTGTATCCCGCCATACGACAAGCAGCGCTCCGTCCGAAACGGAGATCGACGACTCCGCTCCGGTGAAGGAATTGCTCAATCCCACGGGGCGGTAAGGGGAAAGAGTCACGCGGTCAGCAGCGTAATCGAGACCCGTCTCTGTCACTCCGCGCGCTTCGCCGCCGTAAGCGAAAACCGATATCTCGCCCTCCGCGCCTTTTCCGAAGCGGAGCAGTCCGCCGCGTATGACAGCCGCGGTGTACGCGCGGTCGAAAAGCATCGCGAACGCTCCGTGACCGGCGGCGTAGGCGAGCGCCTGGAGGCTCCCCACGGTATGGTCGAAGCGCTCCCCGCCCGTGCATCCGTGCAGGATGAACCGCCCGTATCCGCGGCGGAGCCCCTCGTCGATCGCCAGCACCGAGTCGGGATCGTCCTTGCGTACGGGGTGAACTGTCACGTTGTCTCCGCGCGGGACGTATCCGAGAGAATCGAAGTCGCCGACTATGAGATCGGGTTTAAAACCGATCTTTTCAAGCAGAGCGGCTCCCGCGTCGCAGGCGACGACGAGATCCCCTTCCGCCGGACGAAACCGGTCGGCGGCAAAGTCGGCGGCGCCGACTATATGACACGTCTTTTCTTTTTCACGCTTCATTTTTTCCACCGTCAGATTACGCCTATCCCTTCAAGCAGTATCTTTATCCCGATAAGCAGGAGTATCATCCCTCCGACGATCTCCGCTTTTGATTTGAATTTCGCGCCGAATTTGTTTCCTATCACAACGCCCGCGCCGGAGAGCAGGAAGGTGACTACGCCTATCTCGGCGATGGACCACCAGATGTTGATATCCGGCAGCACGGCGAAGGTGATACCGACCGCGAGCGCGTCGATAGAGGTGGCGACTGAGAGAACGAAAAGCTCCTTGATATCAAGCCGGGAGTTCTCTTTTTCCTCGTCCTCCTCCTTTTCGCGCACCGCCTCGACTATCATCTTTACGCCGATAAGCGCGAGCAGGCCGAAGGCTATAAAGTGGTCGAACTTTTCAATATAGGAGGCAAAGCTGCTCCCCACAAGCCATCCGATAAGCGGCATAAGCGCCTGAAATCCGCCGAAAAAGAGCGAGATCACAAGCGCGTGGTTATAGTTGATGCGCCGCATCTTCAGCCCGCGGCAGACGGACACCGCGAAGGCGTCCATCGCAAGCCCGACCGACAAAAGCGTTAATTGGACAAATGACATCGCAAGCCTCTATTTTACAGTATAACAAAGGTATTATAGCACAAAGGCAACGGACTTTACAAGACCTATTTAAAAAAATGGACGATTATGCCTGTTTGTAGAAATGTATGATTATTCTCCGAAAAGCTTGTTTTTGCGATGACTGAGGCCCGCGTCCGTTTACAGACTTATTCCGGTGATAAAAAAGGATCTGCAACGACCGACATGGTTTTGCAGATCCTTTGCTTTTGTTCAAGGCGGCGTCCGACTTAACGGATCGTTCGCCTCGCTCAGGACGACAGCCTTTACACTAGGGATGACAGTCGTTAAGACCGGCGACGCGTCCAAAAAAACAGTTATTTGTAAGTTTATTTCTTACCTTTACCTGACTCTTTTTTCGGAGCGGACCGTTTTACGGCCTTGTCCGGCTTCTTTTGCGGAACGGGCTTTTTATCTTTTTCGCGCGCTTCTTCAAGCATTTCGCGCATGATCTTGTCGCGCAGATCCTCATCGGTCATCGCTTTTTCCGAACCCGCCGACGCCTTCGCCGCGGCGCGGCTCTTTTGCATATGATTGCGGGTGATCATTATCACCGCGACTACAAGGATCATTAAGCCGAGCGCGACTCCAACGTACATCGCGAATTGTCCGCCCGTAATCCCCCAGCGAGAGGTTCTGCCGGTGATCTTGTAGAGATTTCCGTTTGAGTCAACAAGACCGCTCCCGCCATACTCACCATACATTGAAGGAGGCACTATTGAATTATCACGCGAAACTCCCTTAACATCTATCCCGATGAAATAGTCAGTACGCTTATCAATATTTGCAAGATAAAACCAGGCGTTCCCGTATGTATCTATCCAAACATTCTGAATGTTCTCATAATCCGAACCGTTTTTTTGATAGAGAGTAGCGTAACGACCCGCATTGGAAAGGCCAAGTTTGACTTTGACTTTGACGTTGAAATCGTGATCGGATCCAAAGCTGATACCGTAAACTCTTTCACTGTCTATTCCTTCGATCGACTCTTCAATATCTTTCAAAACATACGAGAAATCATAGACCTCATCTGCACCAATGATCTCTTTATCGACTTGACTCATATCTATCTGCCAGGACGATCCATCAGATGTTGTAAACTCGACGATGATATTTTCCCCCGCATATTCAGAGATAAACTCTCCGGGAACGGTACTATCCGGGATCTGAACTGTTACAGTGATCACAGGTACATCTTCTGATGCACCGGGATCTAAGCCGTTATTGGAATCATTTACCCGTTCTATGATCTCGTCAAGAACTTCCTCGAGTTCATTCCAACCATCTTCATTTACAATAGTTACAACAATTTCTTCTTCCCGGATCGTGGGAGTATAATCCTCATCGTACGAAACGGTATCCCCCACCGTTATGATCGAATTATCAGACTCTATAACAGTCGTGTGCGAAACCTCGTTATCCTCATTGTTTTCTGAAGCCGTTCCCGCATTCGGGTCAACGTCGTCCTGTACGATACCGCCGTTTGAAATAATGTCGTCATTATGGTTTACAATCTGGTCGTAAATATTATCCACTACCTCTCCTTTATAGTAGATAGTAGTAAGAGACGGGCAATTATAAAACGCAAGAGATCCGACATTGGTCAAACTATCCGGTAATCCAACGGCTGTTAGATTATTGCACCCGTAAAAGGTCCAGTCCGGAAGCTTTTCTATAGGGCAACGAATATCGGCACGAATCAGGTTCTCACAATAAGCAAATACGACCATTCCGAAAAAATCAACCGATTCCGGAATGATAATAGACGTCAAAGAAGAGCATCTGTAAAACGCTTTATCCCCGATGACCGTTATCCCCTCCTCAAGACGTATACCGTTTAAAGAAGCACAGTTTTCAAAAGCCGATTCTGAGATAGCAAAGACATTTCCGGGAAGATTAAGATATGCAAGTGAAACGCAGCCCTTGAACGCACGTATGCCTATTTCGCGAAGAGTGGACGGCAAAACTACGTTGGCAAGACTCTTGCAATCAAAAAATGTCAATTCTCCGATAGTGGTTACGCCCTCCTCAATGACAGCAGACGTTATCTCATCTGCATATTTATACCAGGGCGGCATATTATTATCGGAGAAATTTGTCATTGCACCCGAACCGGAAACGGTCAGTCTGCCCCCGTTATATGTCCATGTAAGATTATCTCCGCACGAACCGTTTTCTGCGGCAGACGCCTCCATACGCGGCAACATCAAGACACACATTACGACCGCACACAGCAAGACAAAAGTATTCTTGATCATTAAGCGCACGCTTATTCTTCTTGAAGAACTCATTGTTTTTCCTTTAAATACAGAAACAAATTAAAGCAACCGCTAAACTGAATAAAGACAAAACCTACGCTGTTTTTAACTATTCTTCTTTCGTATCGGTGTTTTCGGATACGCTGTCTTCAACAGAACTCTCCGCGACAGGGTCCGTATTATTGCCTTTGTTTATCAACCGGTAAAAGACGATCCAGGCGATCGCGATCAGCACCGCAACTATCGACCAGAAATTGCCTGCCGGAAGCTTCCAGACAAAAGGCGTCGTTTCCCTGAGCAGATTAAGGCCGAAACGTGTAACTCCATATAAGATGAGGAAGACCGGATAGACAAGATCGCGGAAAGCCCCCTTGGCAATGAAGACGATCAGAATGAGCATCAGGACTATCGCCACGATCATTTCGACCAACTGACTTGGGAATCTTTTTTCCACTCCATCCGCGCCAACGTGTAAGACCATTCCTTTGCAGCATCCGGTAGTTAGACATTTTACCTTGTTCAACGCAAGCATAGCGCAGACCGCCGGAGCACAGGCGTCCATAAGCTCACCGTATTTCATCCTGATCAAGAGTGAAACAAAAATAAAACAAGCAGGAATCAACAATATTGATCCGTAGAATGAGATCCCGCTCCAGCGACCGTTTTCAATATAATATAATAAATATGCGCCAAAGGTTCCGGATACAGTCAACACAATATTGATAATCGGAATTTTCCAGATAGGAATCTTTATCCATCTTCTGCAAATCACCATTACGATTATCATAAGCACAGTTCCGATTGCCAGCGGGATGATTCTCTCCAAATTCATAATCATATCCTTTCTTTACAGAGTATGCATACTTCTTCCTCTAATGAGGAAGAAGTATGCATCAATAGTCCTGAATTAATTTGGCAAAGTAGGTTCTGCCGTTCTGATCCAGTTATTATCATACGGATCGCTTGAATTGCCCCATCCAAAGCCATTGCTCGACGGGTTTTTAGGATATGCCTGACTTGCGGCTGTGTTTGCAGCCGTTTGACTTGCGGTACTGCTTTGCCTACTTCCAGTAATTGTTTTGGTGATGGGATTGATATCCTGAATAGTCTGTGTAGTAAATGTTTCAGTACTCTCATCGACCATTACCTTGCTCTTTGCCCCAATGATAGGATCTGCCACAAATGAGCCGGAAACAGTAACTGTATCTCCGGGATTGTACCTTACGCCGTTGATCATCCATCCGACCAAATGATTTACAACGTCATAGGTCGTTGCAGTCGTAGTCTTGGAATAGGACTTCGTCACACGGGTATAGACTTTGCAAGTAAATGTAGGTGTTGAGTAATAAGTCTTAGTACAAGTACCAGAAGATTCCTCCTTATAACTAACTGCGCTTATATATCCCAGATTGGTCTCTGTCGTATTATTAAGAGTCCACTCAGCGTCTCCGGTAGCTTCTACAGACTGACCGGAAATCTCACCGATGTCCGTGGGAAGAACACATTCAAACGGCAAGCCGTCTTCGCTTATCTGCGCCTCAACTGAAGCATATCCTATCGCTCTTGTAAACGAGATGGAAGGAGGCGTCTCGTTGGTCTGATGGAACGTAACGGAATGTGCAAGCTCTGCGTTATACGTAACTCCGCCCGACACCACGTTGATACTGCTTACAGTCTGTGATCCTGCAAATCTACACATCTCGTATGTGAAATCAGAGTCGTCGCACCATCCTCCGTTTTTAGTTGTATCTGTATCGATATGGCCGAATTCTTTTGTATTGCTGAAAGAACTCGGGCTGAACGAATATGAAGTTGAATTACTGGTACTTGCAGCGTTGGGAACGGTGAACGACGCCGACGTAAACGCCGAACCAATATTCGAAAGAGAAGCCGTAACTTCGGGCAGAGTGTAGTGTACGACATTTTTATACTCGTTCTCGCCCACCTGTATCTGGTCGCCTGAATTATCTGCGGAAATGTAGGCGTTTACATAGTAGTCGTTGAAGAAGTTCTTTACTTGCAGAGTTTTATTGGAATTCCATAGATAATCCTGATCATCGGTCGCCTGATAGATCGTAACCTCCTCCGAAACGCTCGGGCTTACTCCGGTGATCTTTACAGTAGGCTTTAATGAGTAGACCTGGAAGTCGGAGAAGTTATAGTCAAGGTCGACCTCGTTTCCGTTAAGATAAACCTTTCCGGTGACGCCGTATTTACCCGCCAGCAAGCTGTACGAACCGGTCGTATACGGTATACCATTTGAAGTATTGCCTCCCGCGGTCAGATTAACGGTAATATTCTCAAGGTCGTTATTGCCCGACCAGCTGTACCCTCCGTTGGGAGCGGTTTTTCCGTCCTTGTAGGTGAATGTCAGCTTAATGGCCAGATCATCCAGTTTTGCGTACTCTGCAGTACGTTCAACGCCCGCTTTATCAAAGTAAGTAACACGAGCGGTGACGGTAATATCCGGATTCTGAGCGGCAAGGAACAGCCCGTGTACCGTTTCGTCGGTCTTTCCGAGTACAAGGCCCCTCTGTCTTATCGTATACTTGAGATTGCTCTCGGGTCCCTTAGATTTGATCGTGATCTTTTGAGGCACGCCGTGCTCGCCCGGTCCTACGGAGAAGGTGGAATTATCCGCCATAGTAAGGACAAGGGATTCTACTGTATAATCACCGACATACTGAGCGGCAAAGTCCTGGCTGACAGACCAGGTCCCGTCGGTCCCGTCCGTGTTGAACTTGATGCTGGGCTTACGTGAATAGCCTGACACGATATATCCGTAACTACGATCGGTGTTGTCCACATAGCTCAGATTGAGAGTAATATCGGATACCTTCATTCCGGGAATAGCGCGGCCATCGTTATCAAGCAGGGACACCGACATACCCGTTTCTCTTGCCATCTGATGCTCTGACATAAATTCGGAATTGCTGCCGCCGAGATCAGTCGAGCTGCTTACGATCATTTCCAGATTGACCGAGCATGAGACTATGGTCGAGAGCGGTTCAAAATCGTATCCTCCTTCTCCGTCTGTCCAGACCAGCTTATTACTGATAGTGTGTTCTTGTTTATTAGTATCCATAACGTCCCACAAGCTGATGCTCTTGACAGTCCATAAGCCCTCTTGTGTAAGGTCGCCGAATCTTCCGTCTTCAAGCTCCGGACGATATGTGGGAAGATTGATGTACCATGCGCCGCCGGTATAATAGATCGTGCCTTTCTTACCTGCGTCGGCGCTCTGAACTATCTCATAATCCTCGTTGGAAATACTGTTATGAACTACCGCGGAAATGAACGCTGTATCGGAGTTGTTGATCCTGATAGGACCGATAAACGCGTCAAGCGAGACCGGAGCAAACTGAACGTTATCCTCTCCGTGATAAGTGCTTGCCGACGACGTATTATAAGTTACGGGATCGGGGTTCTTGATCGTAAACGTAGGATACGAAGATGCGCTGGTTATCCTGTTGTTTCCGATAGTAACGTCATAGAATTTATATATACCGGGTCTAATGATAGAAAGCGTACCGGCGTAGTTTAGTTTTTCATTATCCCATTCGAGAGGAGTATCAACTGTATCGGTCCCGGATCCTCCTCTGGAATAAGTCAGGACCGCCCCGTCCAGATTGGTAAGTTCCTGACCTGAGTTGTCTTTTAGGACCACGGTAACATCTTTTGCAAATGTTTGATTTGCCACAAAGAAGTCTCTTGTTCCGCTGTCTGTCTCGATCTCCGCCGTAATTCCGACCGACAGTTTCAGCACCTTGACAAACGCCGAGCTATAACTGCTCAAATCGAACCACTCGCCGTCTATCACTACGTACTGAAGCGTATACAATCCGGACGTTCCGAAGTTTGCGGTGCCTTCCCATTGCATAGTAACCGCGTTGAAAACCATCTTTGCGCTGACGTTATTTCCGGTTGAACTGCTGAACACCGCCCTTACGGAAGAAGAGCTTGTCACCGCTTCACTCGAACCGAAGCTGATATAGAGGTTCTCCGGATAGTTGTTTGCTGCAGTATATACGGAGGCGTAATTCTCCGGCTCTCCCCACATTACGTATTCCGGGGCAAATCCGGTAATGCTAACGCTTATCGGATCATTGAGCCAATACTTAACGCCGTCAAGCATGACCTCACGGAGATAATAGTTTCCCGGCGCGTTGAATGTGTATGTTGCTTCCCATATCCCGTCGCCCTTGTCAGTAAACGTTTCGGAGGGCATACGTTTACCCTGCATACTGTTGATCGCTCTCTGGAAGAATGCGGAAACGTTTGCGGGGGAATCACCCTCGACCGTTAACGTGACCTTGACATTAAGATCGTCTTCTCCGTACACCAGTTCGGTTTTGTTTACCGAGGCGCTTATGACACGCTTTGCATTTTCGAGAGCATAGTCTCCGGCGGGGTACAATTTTTCAGAAGATGTAAACTGGAAATTGAGCTGACCCTGGATATTGGACGACGCCATAACGTCTTCATTTCCGAGCATCGAGCCCTCAAGGTATATCAACGCAGTCAACATCGTGGAGACGTTTTTCTGCAAAGGCATGATACCGTATATAGGATTGCCTTCTCCGTCGAGTACCCGCTCTGAAATATATTCCTCTCCCTCATTGGGTTCTTCACCTTCATTGGGAAGGCGTTTGACCGTCAGCGGTTCTGTGATCACGAGAGGGACCGTGACCTTTCCGTTTACGGCGTAATAATCTTCTACATTGAGCTTTGCGGTTGCAAGGAGAACTCCGTCAGCGTCAATAAATACTACGCGGAATGCATCCAGCAGTTTAAGGAAGCGTCCTTGATCGTCAGGAGAATCGGCATAGAATATGAAACAGCTGCCGCTTCCCTGAGTTGTACTGTCATTGGTGATAAGAAGGTTGTCGTCATTATCCCAGATACGGTTAGATCCCTGGTACCCGGAAACCGTGGTTTCAAGCTTCTGCTTTTCCGAGGGCGTTCCGATAACCGTTACTTCATTGTTAGTCTCGTTTCTATACCATTTTCCGTCTTTTCTATAAACGTCAACTTCGATCTCTGTGCCGTTGTGATCTTCTTTTGCGGTATAGAGAGGAACCTGAACTCCATCCCCGTCATAGCCCATCACTCTTACAAAACGTTCCTCAGCGTCCGCAGCCCCGTCAAGAAGAAGATATGAATCGTCGATATTTGTCCGAACCCAAAGATCGAGCGCAAGTCCGTAATTATCGGTCGCTATCTTACTTAGGCCCGGCGTGAGCTGCTTAGCCTTCTCCTCGGCAGAAGCAGAATTTGATTCACTGTATGCATTACCGGAAGCGTTTGTCTTAAGATTGGCATTATTAATCTTGGAAAAAAGCGGTACGCCCGACAGGGGTATCGTCATAGTGATATCCATCCTATAACTTGCCGGGACGGCAATCTGCTCGAATTGTTTAAGATATCCGTTGGTCAAGACCACATGGGGTGAGTTTGTCATCCCAAGTGCATCTGAAGTACCGATACTGCTTATCGGCGTACCGTTAACAGTAGCAGTACCGGCGGACGTAAGCCTTGAAATAATATCATCAATTTGTCCGAATGTATATTCCGTATTATTCTGTTCGCTATCCTCCTTCATCGTCTTCAACGTAGCAAGGTCCTTCCCTGCCTGGGTATAGGATGTAATAAAGTCGGTAAGACCGGTCAATGATACTATCTTGTCTGTACTGACGGCGTTAACCGTCTTCGTGTTATACTTTGCTTTGTCTCTGCTGATCTCTTCCCAAGTCAATTCAACGTATTCTTTCCCATCGGGAGACAACGAATTAACAAAACGCTGGAAGTTGGCAAGCTCCGTAAATGTGGTTTTCTGCAATTCCATTGCTTTATAAAATTCGTTATATAAATTATATATTTTTGCAAGATCGGATTTAGATATTACAGTATTCGCAGTCGCGTCTTCATCACCGTTTAATTTTTCCTTGGCTTTTCCGCTGATAACAATAGAAAGCAATGACTTTAATCCGTTAATATTATCGGCAGACAGGGCTTTCTGTTTATATTGAATGCCAACCGCTGTTATTGCATTTTTGACTCTCTGATTGGCACGGGATATAGTTGTCAGCAGCGCTTGTGTATCAGCTTCTGCGACTATCTCTTCGTATGCAGCAACAGCCCGAACGCCTTTGTCTCCATCGCCTTCTATAGCCTTAAACTGATAACCGTCCCAAGACGCAAACATATAGTTTGTATCCCGAGAGGTAATACGTCCGTCCGAACCGTATTCCGCGCCGAACAGCGGGTTATTATTAAGTCCGTCAGCGTTAAGTGTCGCGGGGCGGAGTGAGATATTCTGGATACCGTAAACCGGGTCAGACAAGTTGACAAGGTTTCCCCACGTAATATTCGCGCGGGCAATATCATTATCGACCGCCGAAGAATCACCACGACCGGATGTCGGGTACTCAGTCCCGTCGCCATGTACAAGGGCGATTTCAAGACTGCCGTTTGCAGAAACGGTAGTATTGATAGAATTAACTTCCGGTTTAGAAGAAAGAGTGATCCATGCGAAAGTCGCGGATACCATCATCGTGATAGCAACCACGAGCATTAACACAGCTCCGGCTACACGTTCTTTCATACCCGGGAGACAGCGCTCATATAGTTCTATCTTCTTTTTAGTCTCGGCTCTCACCTTGATTTTCCTCCTTATGCACCTTATCCGTGACGGACGAAAACTATCATTTCCGTCGCGTACAAGGTGTTGTCATTAACAGTCCATGAAAAATTGATTTTGTATGTGCCCGCGGGGACGCCGGCTGTATTGAGGGAGATGCAGCCGTCCTCGTCAGACGAAATCGTAATATCCTGCGCGATGTTCCATATCGCGCTGCCGTCCTGCTGGACGACCAGCTTTTCAGCTGAAAAGTCCGGGGTCACCCCTCCCCAGCTGTACGGCAGCCCGATGCTCGTCTCGTCGGCGACCGCAGTCACCGGGAGCCCGCCTTCCCTGTCCTCGATAGCGTCTATTTCGCGTATCTCGAAATTGGATGAGTCGGTGTAAAGCTTGAGCGTTCCGCCGTAGTCTGTGCCGGAGATGTCGATCAGCAGGTTTCCTCCGCTGTCGATATCAATATATCCCGGGTCGTAGAGGAGCGTCCTTGTTCCCTCGAACTCGTAGATCGTTCCCGCCGGGAACTTCTGCGGTTCTATTTCTCCTTCGGGTGAGATCTTCAATCTCGCCGCTCCGGAAAGAGTAAGCAGCATCGGATATCGCGAGGAGTACCAGCCGAGGGGGTCGGTAAATACTCCGTTGAGGAGGTGTTCCTCAATGAACTCCGAATTGCGCGTCTCTTCTTTTATCATTTCGACCGAAGCCGTAAGGCTTGAAGTCGCGTCCGTCCAGGCTATTTCAAAGGTCAGCCTGTCCGGAGTCAGATCTTCCGGTTCTTCGGTCTCGGCGGGGTCGGTCTCCGGCGCGGTGGTTTCCGACACGGTGGTTTCCGGCGCGGTGGTTTCGGGAGTGTCGATATCGTCGTCGTCTTCGATCATTCCGTCTCCGCCGCCGATTATTTCTTCATCGTCGTCGTCTTCTTCCAATTCTCCGCCGGCTCCGCCGTCGACGTACCTCCTGTTGGGATCGGCCGTTCCGGTCGTTTCCGCAGGACCGGTGTCTGGCTCTTCCGGTACGACGTCTACCGCTCCGGCGACGGTCGTTTCCGCTGATGTGGTGACCGCCGGTCCCGCCGAGTCGCGTATCATCGTCACGGTCAGTTCAACGGTCTGCGATTCGCCTGCCTCCAGCGTTACGTCGGCGCTCAAAGGATATACCGTGAACCACTCGCTCTGCGGAGCCGTGACGGTTATCCTGCCGGTGCAGGCCTCCAGCGCCGTAAGGTCGACCGGAATGACTACGCCGTCCCGCCTCATATCGAGAAGGACCTGCTGTCCGCCGCTTTTTAGCAGCCGGCTTTCGACCTTTGACGCTCCCTGCCTTTCGTAGGGACCGACCTGACCGCTCCAGGTATCCGTGTTGAGCGTTCTTGCCGAGGACGGAGCAATCAGGCAACCCACACTGCCCGCAAGCAGCGCAAAAGCCGTCAGCCAAGCCGCAGCTATTCTGTTTTTCAAGCGCCTTGCTCCTTTCTCCCGGAATTGTATGTCAAAAATCGTTGATGGCGTTATTTGCCCGTCAATCCGACGGTATGCCAGTGGCTATCACGGTAAATGCGCCGGGGGTGTCGAATTCTCCCCAGACCGTGATCTCCACCGGGAACGTGACCGGTGTGCCGCCCGGAAGATCCCAGGTGATCGGCTCGCCGCTCGTATTGGTAAAGCGATAGATCCAGCCGGGGCCGTAAGCCTCATATATGGAGCTGCCCTCCTGTACCGCCGTGCCGGACGCCGTGAAGACGCCGCCCTCGGTGTTGAGCTGGATTATCAGATCGTCCGCGCCCGGGATACCGGCCGTGGCGAATATCTCTATATATCCCTTCTGGCTGTACTGTACCGGATGGCCGATCTGCTTGACGTTTGAAAGCAGCATCTTTATCTGATACACCCCCCGGTCCGCGGAGATCATCGTCCAGTCCCCGGGGGACAAATAATGCTGACCGTCGCCGTCCGCGACCGGAGCGTGGGTGTAGTCCCCGTTCTCATCCCTGCCGTCGGCAAGAAGATAGATGCTGTCCGGCGCGAAAGCGTATTCCATACTGATCTGCGAGGCGGAATTGATCCTGGTGCGGTATCTCGCATAGGCGACGCCGCTGGTGACGACCGCCGTTATCAGCACTAACAGTACCGCGGCTGCAATTCTTATCACCGCTGTGCGGCGTGACGTCTCCTTTCCCATATCAACCGTTTCCTTCCGTCTCCGCGGGTTCAGTCTCGGCGGGTTCAGTCTCGGCGGGGGTCGGGAGCAGGTCGTATCTCGATATGCTCTCCGGGATCACCGCAGCGCCGAAGTTGCCGCCGTAGATCGAGAACTCTCCGATCTCGTTCCAGTTGGCGACGCCAAGAGCGCCGGTATACGTACCGTCATTGATGATTATCTTTCCCTTTCCCGCGCCCTGCTTGCCGACCATTTCGACAGCGTATGAGTGCGCGCTGGAGATGGTGCTGTTGCCGTCTATCGAGATGGTGGCGTTCCAGTTGTACGCGCCTTCGAGATAGACGCCGTCGCCGGTATCGGTCCATCCGTTGCCGGTAGCCGCCGCGTTGGTATGCGGTCCCGTACCGGTCACCGTACTGTCAACAATGTTCACAGTACCGCCCTTGACCGCAATCCCGGTGATACCGGTCAGAGTACTGCGGCTGATAAGAGCAGTAGACCTCTGCTGCGGCTGGAAATATGCGGCGTAATATCCGCTGACCTCGCTGTCGAGGATAACGACATCGGTGCCCCAGCGGTTTGTTGAACCCTGCCCGCTGATACCGATGTAACCGGTACTGTTAATGCGGCTGTCCTGTATGATGAGCTGCGAGAGCGCCTCGGAGGCGTCGCCGTTGCCCATAAAGAATATGGTCGGATTTTCCGTTTCGAGGTCGCAGTGATAGATCCTCATTATCGTATCGGAGCCCGTGCCGGCATAGTCCGCGGCGTAGACCGCGGTATCGAAATCGCGGATGTTGACGTTGCTGAGCGTCACCTCTCCGCCTATCGACGAAACGCCGATGCTGGAAACGACGCCTTCGCGTCCGCTTCCGTTGCCGTTGCCGACGATATCGCCGTTCATAATAGTCAGTTTAGCGCCGTTTCTTGCGACTATAGCGGAATATTCGGATTCCGAGCCGGTATAGGTTATATTGTACCCGTTCAAGTTTATGGTAGCTTCATCTCCGTTTATTACCGAAACGGGCATCGAGAGCGAAAGATCGTTCGTAAGCTCGACCACCTCTACGTTTGGATCTCTGATCGCGCTGTAGAATTCGGTATCGGTTCCGACCGGCTGCGAGCGGGACGGTATATTGACGACCGAAACGTTGAGCGTGGCGGTGATCTGGAGCGGATGCTCTGAGGACGAAATAGAGGTATCGTACTCTATCTCCCTTTCGATCTCACCGTACGTCATAAGATAAGCCCAGACGCCGTTGCCGTTTTCGTCTACGGCGACGGGATAGTAATCGGAAGTCCCCACCGTTACGGCGTCAAGCACGTCGATAGTGCCCTCGTAGCCGTCGGCCGCGGATATCGCGGCGAGATAATCAGCCGTGCTGACGCCTCCGACAGAGAGCAGTTTTCCGGTGTTGAGATTTCCGACAAGATCGAATACCGCGTTGTCAAAATCGTACTCGATAGGGCGCAGATACTCGTCAAGCGTAACGCCCGAGCCGTTTACAGTTCCGCGGAAGTAGTAACCCTCCACGTCGTATACCCATTCCCATTTGATCGGGACGTCGTTATAGTAATCGTCGGACATTATAAGCTGTCTGCCCGGCAGGATGTCATAGGAAAACGTATTGTCTTCCGTGCTTCCGAGATAGATGCGCGAGACGTTTTCATCATTGATCCTGCGCGAGGTATCTGCGTAGAAATATATCCTGCGGCGGAGTTCGTTTGCGCTCATAGGCGCCTTGGAGACGGTGAGATATATAGTTATACCGTCTTTAGAAGCGGCGTTGTCGACGCTGAGCGGTATTACGCCGGATCTGCCGGGAGCGACAAGGATGGCGGCGTCCGAAACGGTGATGTTTGCGGAATCAAAGCCCCATACCTCGGTGCGGAAGACCAGCGTGCTTGCCTTGGAGACGTTGGTATACCAGGCGCTGGTCATTGCAAACAGCAGCACGACGACAGCGATAAGCGTACCTATGGCAAGGATAGCCTGACGGCGCACGAGCTTTTTTACGCGCGCGTAATCGGAGGATTCCGCTTCGGTCAGAGTCTTTCCTTGCTCCGCGTCAATCTTCTTTCCCCTCAGGATATTCAGTTTTTCCTTCAGATGCATTAACACGTGAGATCAGTTCCTTCCCAAGTTCCCGTTTTAGTGACTCGTAAATTTCGTCGTAATCGCGTTTTGTAAGGGTCTTAAATCCCGGAAGCACCATATCGTCCGGGAGCTGTTCCCGCTTGGACAGCTTCTCGATGGCGTCGTCAAGCTCGCCCCTGATGTTCTTGCCCGCGTTTTGGAGGATCAGCGCGACGATTATCAAGATGGGGATGACTATGATAGCCATAAAGCCTATTTTTCCCGAAACAAAAGATAACACTTTTGTAAACACACCTTCTTTCCCAGTATACCACGTCACTTTGCCGATGAAGTTAGACTTCTGTACAAAATACGGGTCGGATGAATAGTTTGCGTCACCGCGGCTTTCAAGGTAGAGTTCACCGTTTTCGTCGTATTGGATCGACGCCACACGGTGGGTAACGATCGCCCCGTAATGGCTCGACTCCCGTGAACGAAAACATATTATATCCCCGACCTCTATATCCTCAATATCCGCAGACTTGCAGATCAGCACCGCCCCGGTCGGGATGGTCGGCTCCATGCTTCCGGTCACTACTCGAAAAACGCTGTATCCGAAAAAGCTGGTATACCCCGTTGCAAGTGTCTGTACCATTACGATAAGACATAGAAGCACGGCTGTGACGAGTATCGTCGTGGAAACTATAACCAAACTTCGGGAGCTTTTTTTGCGATGTTTTTTATTCTTTCGCGTCTCCGCAGGTTCTTTTTCGATCATTATTTACTTGCTCCGGCAAGCTCAAGGTTCAGGGCGAAATCGGTAACGGCAGAGCTGGTCGAAACGCAGTCGATATCCTGCCCCTCCAGCCATATGAACATCCTTATCCGCTGCGGTACGTTGCGTTCAAGCTCTGTAATGACGACGTCGTCGGTCGCGCCGGAAATATCGACGTTTGCCGCAATCCTGGAAGCGGGGACCACTCCGTCCGTCGCGTTGGCGTACAGCGCTTCGGTGCTGGTAAAGAACTCGCCCGCCGTGATCAGCGAGGTGATATTCCATTGAAGATAATCGTTGTAAAAGCGGGAAGTCGCGTTTTCCGCGGTCAGTCCGCTGACGCCGCTGACCCCTGCCTGGAATATCTGGTCGATCTTGCGTTCACCGTCGACGGGAGACCATACGTTTTGGGTCTGAACTGTCAGCCGGTCGCTGATATCCGCCCTTGAGACCCTGCGCATATACCTGTCGTATGCAAGCGGCTCCGTTATTGCGTAGTCGCCCTGATCGAGCCCGGGAGCGACGTGAAGAAGTCCGTTTGGCTCGTAGATCGTGAATTTGCTTTCGTTTAACAGAATAGAGTTGTCCCCGGCGTTCTGATAGACGCCGAGCATCTTTTTGTATCTGGAATCGTAATCCCCGCTGCGGGAATAGGCGAGCATATCGCGGCTGCGCGCGGTATCCGTATTGACAAGGAAGCCGACGCGCGCGATAGACGCGATATCCCCTGTGGTACCGGAAAGCGCGAAGCCGGAGATGGTGCTGTCGTCATTCACAGCGGAAGGAAGCTCCAGAAGCGAACTGCCCTCTCCCGATTTGCGGTCCATGGAAACACGAAGCTCGTATTCAGAGCCGGGAGATACGACCCAGAAATCGAGATATACGTACTTGCCGCCCTTTTGGGAGTCGGTGACGTTGGCATATTCAAGCGTATTGTCGATGGTAAAATCGTTTTCGCCCCTGAGTTCCCCGGTAGAGCGATCGTAGGCAGGCATAAGCCAGCTTATTCCGTCGGCGGTGGAAACCGGGGTGATGCCGCAGATCTCGCCGAGATAATCGTAGGAATCGTATCTGGAAAAGACAAGGTTGTCGCTGAACGATCCGGGATAATGCAGTGTGACCTCCTCACCGTCGACCTCGACCGTCTCCGTGACGTCAGGCGCGAGCAGGATGGTCGTCCCTCCGGAGATCGCCACCTGAGCTCCGCTGACCGAAGGGCTTTTTGAAAGAGTGACCCAGGCGTAGGATACCGAAACGACCATTGTGACAACGATGACCAGCGTGAAGAAAGCAGCAAGGATCTTCATATAGATCTGCTTCATCCTTATATCCATTTTTGATCCTCACCCGCCTTTCCTCTTAATATCCGATCACCGTCTGCCGGCTTTGCGCGCAAGGCGCTCGCGGCGTCTGCGTTCGCGTTCCTCCTCGGCGCGCTGCCTCTCCTCATCCAGTCTCCGGCGAGCCTCAAGGCGGTCGGAAAGCTGTCTGGAGAAGACCGTTATCTCGGAGATAACGCCTTCAAGCGACTTTTTGTCCTCTTCTATCTGGGCGGCAAGAGCGGCAGCCTGACGCTCCTCCTCTTCCCGTTTCAGACGTTCTTCTTCCGCGAGCTTTTCGAGGCGGAGTTTTTCCTCCTCTTCCCTTGCCTTCTGATCGGCAAGCATACGCTCGCGTTTGAGCCGTTCGCGCTCCTCCTGTCTGCGCAGGCGTTCGCGTTCGGCCTCTTCTCTCTTGCGCTGTTCTTCTTCCTCTATGACGGCAGCGGCGTCGGCAAAATCGGTAAGCGCCGCTTCCTGCGCCGCCTTGACATCGTCGCGTTTAAGCTGCTGCTCGAACAGCTTGTTGTTGAAAGCGTTGACCGCCGCCATAAACAGTCCGCTCCTGCGTCTGTCTTCAAGCTCGCGCTCCATACGCTCCTGCATGATGCGTTCGCGCTCCGCTTCTTTTTCCGCGCGTATGCGTTCGCGCTCGGCGGCTTTCTCCGCGCGGATACGCTCGCGTTCCGCCGCCTTTTCGGCGCGGAGGCGCGCAGCCTCTTCCTTCTTCTGTCTCTCTCGCTCCTCGACAAGCTTGCGCCGTTCCTCCGCTTCCTGCTTGAGAAGGTCGGATTTGGTGAGTTCCTCGATCAGCACCTTGCGGACCTCGACGTCCGGGAGATCGTAATCCTCCGTCAGCTCCTCGATGATCTGCTTTATGAATTTAGGTTTGAGAGCTCTGCGCTTTTCCTTGAGAGGCGTCGGAACCTTGCGGTCGGCCTCGTCCTGGAGATATCCCTTGAGGATAAGATAGTTGAACAGGATGTTATGATAGATATCCTCCTGCATCCTGTCGTTTATGACCGGGCTTTGCTCGACGACCTTGACGGAATATCCTATATCATCGTATTTTCTTAAGAATTCAAACAGCTCAAGTATCTTTTTATAGTCTTTATTTTTCTTTAAGACGTTGGTCTTGTTGATCTTGCCCTTTACTCTGGGATATTTGCTGAGTTTTTTTGCGTACTCCGTGTTCATCAACACGGTGAGTATGCGATATATCTTGGAGATGCGGGCGAACACCTCCGCGTTCTTATCGTCGGTGGTCAGCGCGTCGTCGTTCTGCCTGATGTGCAGGAACAGGTCCATATGGACGTGCTCGCTTGCGCTGTCCATATCGGACTTGACCTTCAGCTTGGCGCCGAACTCCTCGCTCATCGCCTCGAGAAGAGCGTCGTGTCTGATCTTGACAAAGCGGTAGGCGTACTCCATCGTGGTAAAAACGAGACGATTCTCGTACTGACCTATGGAGTCCTCGCGATAGCGCTGCATCAGCTTTGAAGGACGGATCTTGCCGTTGTCAGGATCGTAATCCTCAACGAGACTCGCGTGCTGAGCCAGATGGCGCACCGTTTCCGGTCCCGCCTTCTTGGCGTTTGCCACGTTGACGATCAGCTCTTCTTCCTTAATGACGTTTCTCGGGTTGTCGACTATGTTCTGGAAGGCTTTGAGCGTCTCGTCGATGCCGTCGACCCAGTTGAGGTCGACGATCTTTTGCAGCTTCCTGTTGGAAAACTGGAACTCGTTGTTCGCCTTGGAAATGGCGTCCATAAAGAACTCGTAGAAATCGGTGCTTCCGATGGCGCGAACGACGCCTTTCACGAATTTCTGATATATTGGGTCGATAAGAGAGTTCTGTTCCTCTCCGTCCTGCGCTGTTTTAAGGTCCTTGTCAGCCATCTTTTCACCTCCCGTACGCGTTCGTTACGGATCCTGTAGTATACTTCATCAGTTGTTCTTCTTCAGCAGATCGACATATTCCTTGCATATCGGCATCATATTCTTGCCGAAGGTCTTGTCGAGATATGCGTTGAATTTCGTGAGCTCGTCTTTCATAAAGCCCAAGCTCAACGACTCGAACTTACGGAGCACCTTCTTCGCCACGATAAAGTCGATTGCCTGTATCTCGGTACCTCCGCAGGCGATAAAGCAGGGAACGAAGTCCTTGAGCTGCTTCATGATACGGTTACCGAAAGCAAGGCGGAAGTTCTTTATCAGATACTTGTTCATATCTTCAAGGAGATCAAGCATCTCGGCGGAAACGGGGAAATCCTTCTTTGCCTGCGCAAAGAGCTCCTCAAGGTGATCCGTGGTGATATGCACCGGATCGGTAAGCTCGCAGGTAAAGGCGTCGGCGCGGCTGTCGAGGTCGATCGGGATCGCGCGGTCGTAGACCTTGTCCGCGACGGCAAATGTGGAGTCGTCGTTGTTTATCGTACCGACGAACCAGATGTTGTCGCTTATCTGGATAGTACCGTTGTTTATAAGCGCGGGGTCGTTGTCCCAGGTAGCGGTGACTATGTCGATCTTCCACTCCTCTTTACGCGGCATTTCGAGTATGGACAGCATTTCCGCGAAGTAGTACTCGACACGCGCGATGTTCATCTCGTCGAGAATGACAAAGTGCGGGTCGCGGTAGAAGTTGCCCTCGTAGATGGCGCGTAGGAAGTCGGTCTCCATATACTTCCTGGTAAACTCGTTGTAGTAGCCGTAAAGCTCGGTACGTTCACGCCAGGACGGCTGGACCGAGCAAAGCGTGGTGTCTATGCCGACGAACCGTCCGAAGGCGTACGCAAGCGAGGTCTTACCGGTACCGGATATACCCTGAAGTATCAGTATGCGCGCCGCGCCCATCGAGGCGACGTAATAGCGCATCATATCGATATCGTAATAGAGCTTGAGTTGTGAAGCCGCGTACTTTCTGAATCTCTCGCAGAACTCGGAAAGCGTGATCTCGTTGTCGTAGACCGGCGGCTGATATTCCGTCTTGTAGTAGTTGTCGACGGTGGTCAGGCGGAAGAAACGGCTGTCCTCCGGATTGACGCAGGGAGACTGCATCGTATTGCGGTTGGCGTTGGGGACAAAGCTGTCGCCTTCTTCCTCTCCGTCCTCCCCTTCGTTCTCCGAACCGTCCTTGAGCTCGTCCTCAAGCTGGTCCTGAGGGATGCCCAGCTCGGCGACCTTCATCTGAAGGAGCTTGTCTTTTTCGTAGTTGGCGCGGAGCAGATCGCGCTGCAAATTCTTGACCTGCTTTGCCAGCTCGTCGTATTTCTTTACCGAAACACGGAACCGAAGCAGCTTTTTAAGCAGCTTGAAGACAAGCCAAATGACCACGAGAGCGACTGCTATCAGCACGACCTCGGTGATGATGAGGAACACCCACTCGAGAGTTGAAAAGTCGGGGGCGTACTCGCGGATGAGGTTAAGTCTCTCCGGGAAGTTGAACAGCATCTTGAAAAAGTTGAAAATACCTACGAAGATATTCCAGAATGCCTTTCCAAGCTCGCCGAGATCAGCCGCGAGATATTTCAAAAAGTTACCCATAGTTACCTCGGTGACGCCGCTTTGCGCGGCGGAATGTTACTCTGCCTTAGGGGCGTCTTCGCCGTTTTCGGTGGGAGCTTCTGCGGGCTCCTCGTTCTTCTGTGCGGCAAGCTCCGCCATTATCTTGGCGCGAAGTTCAGCTTCCATCTTTTCACGCTCTGCGGCAGCTTTTGCGGCTTCCTCCGCGGCGATCTCCTCGGCGGACTTTTCCGCGGGAGCGTTGCTTTCAAGCAACTCCTTCTTCAGGCGTTCGCGCAGTTCGGATTCCAGCTTTTCGCGTTCCGCCTTTTTGGTCTCCTCGAACTTCTGCTTCTCCTCGTCAAGCATATCCTCTGCGGTGCCGCGCTCCTGCTCGTAGCGGAGACGGTTCTTGACGTTCTGGTACTCGAAGAGCACGCGGAAGAACTGAACGAGGTGGAAGAGGAAGAATATTGCTACCGGGATAACGACTACAACAAGGAATCCGGTAGAGGTCTGCAGGAAATCGAACACCTTGCCGGCGCCCTTGATCCTGGTTCCGCCTACGTCCTTGTCGCCTTCTTTGGTAGAGTAAAGACCGACGACCTCTGACTCGTGAACGGTCAGCGGGTCCTCGTTGGTGTTGTTATCACCCTTTGTGGCAAAGATGAGATAGTTTCCGCCGTCGTAGATCTGGAAAATTCTGTGCGTATTAAGAACACGCTCGCCGTCGATGACGGTCCAGTAGGTGATGATATCGCCGACCTTGAGAGTCTTGGTGTCCTTAACGGCCTTATCTATAATGAGGTCGCCGGGTTCAAGGGTCGGATACATTGATTCGGTCTGGATACTGAGTATCGAGCGTCCGAAGATGCTGGGTACTCCGTTGCCTGACGTGCTGACGAAAGAGACGTAGGTTGCGACCGCAGCGATGATTATCGCGATGACAAGAATCACGTTGATAATAATGTTGGCGATCTTTTTGCCCTTCTTGACCTCTTTTTCGGGTGCGTTGTCTTCAGGAACGTTTGTCTGGTCGTATTTCTTTTTCATGAAATATCTCCTTCCTATGATTAACAAACCTAAAAGATATTTATAAATTACGGAATGATCCGTTTATTTTCAGGGTATGTCGTCCATACCGGACTGACCGGAGTAGTCGACGTGGAACTGTATGCTTGCCAGGATCTCAGCCTTGTCGATGCGCGAAATGCAGTCGACGTCCTGACCTTCGAGCCAGATATAAAGCTCTATCTTGACCTTTCCTCCCGATTCGAGCGGGAAGAGCTCCTTGTTGGAAACGAATCTGCCCAGGTCCTTGATCGTCACCCCGCGCTGAACGGGATCGGCCTCGGTCCAGGTGGACCTCTCCTGCAGGATCAGGTGATCCGCGTTGATAAGCGTCTCGGAACCGTCGATGCTGGGGGTAGGCGTGTATCCGGCCTCACCGCTTTCATGCCCGTTACAGTTGGGCTCATAGATAAAGAACTCGGGGATGCCTCTCGGCTGACCGGACTCCGCGTCGACCGGGGTGATGCGGAAACCGAGACGTATGGCGGTCTCCGCTCCGGCGCCTCCGTCGGAGTGGATTATCCTTTGCGGATCCCAGACCGGAGTGCCTATGACGTAGGTCCCGGCGCCGTTCTCGCCCTCGTTGACCTCGACTGCCTCGGCGAGCGAGACCTTGCAGGGAGAAAAACTCCTTGCGTAGAAGGTCCCCACGACGTAGTACCCGTCACCGTCCTGACGATTGGCGTTGCGCTCGTCGGTCAGCTCGATCCAGTTGCCGGTCGAGCGGCCGTCAAAGCCGTACTGGATGGTGACAAGGCTCTGTCTGGCGTTCGACCATGTGGCAGGCTTCAGCGGATAATCCTCGCTTACCATATCAAGGAAGTCGAGCCTCTGTCCCCACTCCTCGTCCGGAGCGTCGTATGCCAGCGCAAGCTCCAGTCCGGAGTCGGCGTTGACGTAGAGCGCCATATCGTTGACGTGCGGCGTCTGCGACAACGCGAACCACGTATAGGTTGCGGCTACCAGCAAAACCGACAGGGCGATAAGGATCCACAAATATATAAAAGTTCTCTTTTTCCGGTTTCTTTCGGCGTCTTTTTTCAAAATTGATTTCCTCACAAAAATGCGCGCGGGTGTCTTTTCCGAAGAGGTCCGTGTTGCAGGACTCAGCTGCGTACGCAAGCGCGAGGGGTCGCGGTTGTGTACGCGGATCGGTCCTGCGGACCGACCACAAACGCCGCTTCGGCTATCCCCCATCCGAAGCGACGTTGCGTCGGCTGTCCCACACTCCCCGGGGGAGGGGAGTGTGGCTTTGCCGTTTAACCTAAAGGCTAAAGAATAATTTTTGATTAATTAGCTGAGAAGATCTGCAAGTGTTCCGCCAGCATTCACGAAAGCGCCGGCAAGCGCTGTGAGCTCAGTCTTGTAGTTTTTATCAGCAACTTCAGTTACCTCATTTGCAGTATTAACTGCGCTAATAAGGTTAGTCTGAGCCTCGGTCTTGTTTTCAGCTGCAACTGCAGTTGTATAAGTGCTGCTGCTTGTAACCTTACCGAGAGCAGTTGTGAACTGTGCGAAGGTCACATTGTCCGGAATAGTGGGAGTGTTCTGGTTCTGGTTACCAGACTCGCTTACTTCTCTCATACTTCTGACGTCCATAGGCTTAAGTTCGGCACTGCTCTTGAACTGGATATTGAGCTTACCGGACATTGAAGTCTTAGCGTTAGCGACCATAGTATTGTCAACATAATCGCCATCAAGGTAAACAAGAGCGGATACCTTCTTTGCCTTGTTCTGCTGAAGGGCGCAGAGAGTGTTGTCGGCAACTGTCTGATCGTTTTCGTCGGTAGTAGTCTTCTTGGTAGTGAGAGTTACCGAGTACTCTTTGTTTGCAACGATCTCAGTAACAGTAGAATTGAACAGAACGAGCTTAGCCTTGACGGTATCTTCGCCTATCACGGAAACAGTATCGCCGGCAGTAACGGTGCGTGCTCCGGAAACATCGTCAGTTCCGACCTTAATGTCAGGAGCTGCAACGCCGAGCACCTCGTATCCGGAATTGTCATTATTAGGCGAGACAAATACAACTCGAACGGCGCTCATCAAAGCCTTAACGTCTTCAAGGCTGAAGAGATCGACATCGGCAGTCGAGAACTGCAGATAGCTTCCGCCGCCCTGAGTGCTTTCATTATCGAAATTCTCTTCATCGTAAACACGCTGTGAACCGTCGACGTCAAGCAGCAGGTTGGAACCGGCAGCATTGGTGCGAACACCGAAGTCGATGATATATCCGTAAGGATCGTCCACCGTAAGGGTACCGCCGGAAACAGGGTCGCCCGCGGCGCCTTCTCTGGAAGCGCTGGTAACGTAAGCTACAGTAGGACCGTCTTCGCCGACCTTTGTTACTTCGTGAGTTTCCTCGTCTTCTACGGTCGGAGCAACGTACCCGATGACCTTGGTGACCATCGTTGCAGGCAGATCTTCGACAGCAATGCCGTTGAACTCAGCCGTAAGAGTCAAGCCGGACGCGGTGTAATCTCCGACGAGGGCAGCGATATCGGCATATATACCGGAGCCGGGATTCATCTCAACAACGATCTGATTCTGTGCAATGAGGTTAGAAGCAACAGTTCCTACGTCAGCGGTGCCAGGATTTCTGACTCCGTTGACAGTCAGATATTCCTTATCAAGAAGATCTCCGACGCCGGATGTTTCGGCTTGACTATACGTACTGCCGACGGTCAAGCTACCTATTCCATCCTGAGCGTTTGAGAACGCGGTCTTGAGGGCGTTATACTCTTCAATAGCTTTGTGGATCGCGGGAGTCGCTGTTGCGTCGATAGTTACGCCGAGTTCGCCAGAAAGACTGTTATCGGTGATCGTAGTCAGACCATCGACATTTTCGATCAAAGTCCGAACATCGGTATCAGTAAGCTCCGCGCTATTGGCGCTGCTCAACGCATAGGCGAGAGCGACCGACTTTATCGCGTTGCCGATAGAGTTGATCGATTTACCGAGATTAGTGATAACAGCATTCAGTGCGTTGACATCTTCTTGAGTTAACGCATAATTCGGATCCTGTACGGAAGCAAGGACCATGTTGGCCAGCTGTTGACCGTTGTCAACCAGCGATTTCTGCGCATAAGTCTTTGCGGAGTTAATATAGGTTATAACCCCGGCAGTCGCCGATCTGTAACTGGAAACACGGAAAGTAACTCCGGACGAAACGCCGACTACACGGACGCCGCCAAAATACTCGTTATCGCCAATAGCTTTGAAAGCGCTACCGTCATACTTACCGACTGTGGTAGCCTTCTGGACGTTGATGACACGTCCGTCGGAACCATAGTTGGGAGCAAGAAGCAGGGTGTTCAGTCCACCCGTGATTCCGACGTCAGAATTCTCATTGCCGGAAGCAAGGGTACCCGCACCGGAAAGATTCATAGCGGCAGGGTTGAGGATCATATTCTTGAGTCCGTATGAAAGATCGCTGAGGTCTACAAGGTTACCCCATGTCTCATTGGACTCTTTAACGTCCTTTCCCTCTTTGGCCATAGAATCGCCGATATCGGATAAAATACCAAGGTTGTCGGTAGTATCCATAAAGGACCTATTATTGAGCAGCGCTATTTCAAGGTTGCCGTTAGCACCAATATTGGTGGTGATACCGGTGACCTCGGGAGCGGTCGACAGCGTGAACCACGCGTAAGTCGAGCCGACCATCATGATCGCTGCGATCAGAAGCATGCACAGTGCGGCGGCAAACTTTTTACGGATGTCTTTAGGCATCTGAATTTTGCGCCGGCTGTTTGCGGTGTTTGTCATTTTGTGTTCTCCTTTCGGAATAAGTTAGATACGTGTTTTTGCTCCCGCCGGAGCGTTCGGTTGTTGGTCAAATTCATACCGCGCATTACGGATTGACACTATCGTGTGCAGCAGTGACCGCTTCATTAAGCTGAGCGATCAAAGCACCGAGCTGCTCGGAAGAATACTCGTCATACCCGTTTGCAGAAAGCCCGTCTCTGATCGTTTCATAAAGAGTAATAAGGGCTGTCTGCTCCTGCGTAGGAGTTTCGGCTGCTGTTGCGGTGTTGTATTCCGATTCCGCATCACCGTAGGCTGTTGCGAGTTCACTTACCGTATAGGTATGAGGAGTCGGAGTCGGCTCAGGCGTGTTGTTCTCAGTCACAGCGGCTGGAGGATTTTCCTTCAGATCGGTATTCTGAGCCGGAACGAGGGTGATGTCAGTAGCGAACTGGAGGTTAAAGACCGCTTTGTCAAGCACGTCGTTGGAAACCGCCATGTTTGCGTTGGTGACCGCCTCGCCGTCAAGCCAAACGATCGCACTGATCTGATAGGAGGTGTTCTTCGCCATCGAGTCGAGGATGACCGTGGAATTGGTAGGATTGCCGGAATAGTCACAGAGATAAAGATCACCTGTACTAAGGTTGGCACGCGCGTATGAAAGAACTCTCGCATTTCCAACGTTCTGGGCATTGCCGAGATTCTGAACAAACGCGACCCTGATCGCTTTCAGGTACTGAGAAGCAACGTTCTGGTCATCGCCTTCAACGTTTTCACCCTGGTCGTTCTTGAACCAAAGATTGCTGCCGTTTCCACGTGTGATATCCGAGCTGCTGTCGGTATAAACACGCTGCGCATCCTCTACCTGAAGAAGAAGCTTTCCGTTGGATACGGTATCTTCCGACTTGTTCACCGCATTGAGACGGAGCGCCAGGTCGATCACATAACCGTAGGTCTCGCCATCTTCATCCACTATCACACGTACGCCGTATCCGGTTCCGGTGTATTCGCCGCTTTCGGAATTATAGGACTTAAGATCGGTGTTAATGAGATCGACAATTCGTCCGTCGAAGCCAAATTCGGGAACCGAGAAGATGTGTTCCCCAAGGGCTCCGGTGGGAACCTGAGTAATTACCTTCTTTGCATCATCAATAGTATAGAATTCTTCGCTATTGGCTTTTTGAATGTAATTACCTTCGTTGTCCTGAATGGGGTCGCCATCTGCGTTTACGTAAGAGGTATAGGCTGAAGCGCCTTCTCCCACTGTAACTGTAACGAACGCTTCGTTATTTGCCATGACGGCATTCAGTTTTGCGGGTTTAAGCCAAACGTCTTCAAGTCCGTATGCCGCATCATTGAGGTTTACGATGTTTCCCCACGTGATGTTAGCATCAGCAGGCAACTTGGTCCCTCCTGCGTACGTACCCGAATCGCCACGTCCGGATTCAATATCACTAAACAATCCGGTTGAGGGCATAAGGGCAATCTCAAGACTTCCGTTGCCTACCACCGACGTATCAATACCGCGTACTTCGGGCGCCGTGGAGAGTGTGAACCACGCGTAAGTCGAAGTGACCAGCATGACAGTGGAGATCAGCAACATGACGAGTGCCGCGGAAAGACGACGCTTAATGGAAACGGTGCTCTTTTCTTTCCGCTTTGTTGTGGAATTTGCCATTTTGTTTCTCCTTTCGGAATTGATTTTCTGCGTGTTTTTCCCCCGCCGGGGTATATATTAGTCGCTTTGGGGGAAGCGAGTAATATCCTTTTTCCGGTCCCGCTCTCGCGGGTGAAGCGATGGTCGTCATCCTGTCGTCTGAGCCTCGCTTCTCTTAAGACGGAATGTCATCATAGTGCCCAGGTGTCCGCCTATCTTGGAGTTGTCGGTGTCGACGTCGTCTCCTTCAAGCCAGAGCACCACGGTGTACTTATGCACCTCCTTCTGTTTGACCTGCGTCTGTCCGCCCTGCGCTATCAGCGTGGGCGAGATGAACTTGTCAGGTACTATGCGGTAGTAGGTCACGCCGTTTGCCGAACGGACGACCTCAAACTGGTCGCTGTCGGGGGCAAGCTGCATGATCGGCAGATCTATGTATCCACGGGTGTCGTCGTCCTTGGGGGGCAGCGCCTCCGCCTCGCCCGTAGTTGAGTTGGCGTGAGCGTAGAAGCGCATCTTGCCGTCCTCAAAAAGCATCACCCAGGCGGCTGTCGAAAGGTTAAGGCTTTCGGAAGTGAGCTCAAGATCCCACTCGTAGTCGACTATGCTTTCGCCCTCGTTGCGGATGTAGTAGGTGTAAGCGAAGTACTC
>JAFSSR010000061.1 GCA_017450885.1 Clostridia bacterium
CAAGATGATATTCAGCCCCGAAAAGGCGGATACCAAAATAGATTTCACCACCCTTATCACGGCGCTCTCCGCCTTCTCCAACAACGAGACCTCGTTCGAGGCGAACGGAGTCAAGTATACCGTGGACGAGGAAGGCTCCGTCAACCTCGCGGACGGCACGCCTTTCGGATATATAAGCAACTACGTCGTCCAGGCGCTCATGCCCGACGTCTTCCTCACCCGTGAATTCAAGGAATACGCGGTCGAGCAGCTCGAGGCGGGAGCCGAAAAGTTCACCTACACGGACGAGGACGGCGAGTGCGAGTATCTCGTAAAGTTCATGCCCTCCACCGAGAAATACTCGATAACCAAAGCCACAGCGTCCCGCGTGTTCGATAAGTACGCGGCTCCGTCGAGCGAGCACTGGCTCGGCACCGACGCGAACGGCATGGATATGCTCACCCGCCTTATGTACGGCGGCCGCGTATCTCTGGTCATCGGCTTCATAGTCGAGGCGATCGCTACCTTTATAGCGATAATCCTCGGCGGTATCTCCGGATATTTCGGCGGCTGGGTGGACAACCTGATAATGCGTATCGTCGATATATTCTACTGCATCCCCTCGATGCCGCTGCTTATAATCCTCGGCGCGGCGATGGACAACGCCGGAGTCGAGCCCAAGATCCGTATGCTCTACCTGATGCTCATCCTCGGCGTGCTCGGCTGGCCGGGCATGGCGCGTATGATCCGCGGCCAGATCCTCTCCCTGCGCGAGCAGGAGTTCATGACCGCGACCGAGGCGAGCGGCCTCAGCGTCCGCCGCAGGATATTCCATCACCTTATCCCCAACGTCATCCCGCAGCTGATCGTTTCGGTCACCATGGGTCTCGGCGGCACGATACTTACCGAGTCGAGCCTCTCCTTCCTCGGTCTGGGCGTTAAGTTCCCGTTCGCGTCGTGGGGCAACATCATCAACGACGTCAACAACCAGTACGTTCTGCAGAACTACCTCAACGTATGGATCCCCGCGGGCGTTCTGCTGCTGCTTACCGTTCTCGCGTTCAATATCGTCGGCGACGGTCTGCGCGACGCCTTCGACCCCAAGATGAAGCGTTAAGGAGGGAGACGACATGGCAAAGAAAAAGCAAGAAGGATATCTTTCCGCCAGAGAGTCGAGAAGGATCTCCCGCGAAAATAAAAAAGTCACCAACAAGTTCGAAAAACAGCATAAGCGCAAGAACGTGCCCGAGTCGGAGTTTTCCACCACGATGCACGATCCCGCCAACACTCTTGAGATAGAAAACCTCCACACCTACTTCTTCACCGACGTGGGCACGGTCAAATCGGTCGACGGCATCTCCTTCGAGGTCCCCACCGGCAAGACCATCGGCGTGGTCGGCGAGTCCGGCTGCGGCAAGAGCGTCACCAGCCTTTCCATCATGCAGCTCTTACAGCGTCCGCAGGGCCAGATAGTCGAGGGCGAGATCCGCTTCAACCTCGGAAACAAGGCGTACGATATCGCAAAGACACCCACCGAGACCATGCAGAAGCTCCGCGGAAACTATATCTCCATGATATTCCAGGAGCCCATGACCTCGCTGAACCCCGTGTTCCGCATTGGCGATCAGCTCGAAGAGGTGCTCGTCCTCCACAACGACGACAACCGCACCCAGGAGGAGGTCGACGCGCGCGTTATCCAGCTCCTCGAGATGGTCGGCATCGCCAACAGCAAGGGCGTGGCGCGGATGTACCCGCACGAGCTGTCCGGCGGTATGCGCCAGCGCGTTATGATAGCTATGGCGCTCGCCTGCTATCCCAAGCTGATAATCGCCGACGAGCCCACCACCGCTCTCGACGTTACCATCCAGGCGCAGATCCTCGATCTTCTGCGCAACCTCAAGGATAAGATCAACTCCTCCATCATGCTCATAACCCACGACCTCGGCGTCATCGCCGAGATGGCGGACTACGTCGTCGTCATGTACGCCGGCAAGATAGTCGAAAAGGGCACCGCGGAAGAGATCTTCGCCAACCCCGCTCACCCCTACACCATTGGACTTATGGCGTCCAAGCCGGTCGTCGGCAAGAAGGTGGATAAGCTCTATTCCATCCCCGGCAAGGTCCCGAACCCGGTCAATATGCCCAACTACTGCTACTTCAGGGACCGCTGCGAGATGCGCCTGCCCCGCTGCGATCACGACTATCCCTGCGAGATCAGCCTCTCGCCCACACATAAGGTGAGCTGCTACAGATTTTACGAAAAGGAGGGTGAGAAGGAATGAGCGACAAGGAAAATAAAGTCAAACTCAGTCCGGAGGAAAAGGCGGCGGCCAGGGAAGCCGCCCGCGCCGAGAGAAAAGAGAGACTTACCATAGTCGACGATTACACTCCTCTTGAGCCCGATCCGCAGTACATCCTTCAGGTCAATCAGCTCAAAAAGTACTTCCCGATAAAGGGCGGTTTCATCTCCCGCACCGTCGGTTACGTCAAGGCGGTCGACGGCGTCACCTTCAACCTCAGACGCGGCGCCACCATGGGACTCGTCGGCGAGTCCGGCTGCGGCAAGACCACCGCGGGACGCACCATCCTCCGTCTCTCCGGCGAAAAGACGGGCGGCCAGGTGCTCTTCAACGGCCGCGAAGTCTACGATATGTCTCCCAAGGAGATGCGCGACCTCCGCACCCATATGCAGATAATCTTCCAGGACCCCTTCTCCTCGCTCTCCCCCCGTCTGCCTATAAGCGACATCATCGGCGAAGCGGTCAAGGAGCACAAGCTGGTCTCAAAGGAAGAGTTCAACGACTATATCGACACCGTAATGGACAACTGCGGCCTCCAGCCCTTCCACAAGGACCGCTATCCGCATGAGTTCTCCGGCGGACAGAGACAGCGTATCTGCATCGCACGCGCTCTCGCTCTCAACCCCGAGTTCATCGTCTGCGACGAGCCCGTCTCGGCGCTCGACGTTTCGATCCAGGCGCAGATAATCAATCTGCTCAAGGATCTTCAGGACAAGTACAAGCTGACCTACCTCTTCATTTCGCACGACCTCTCCGTCGTTGAGCACATCTCCGACACGGTCGGCGTAATGTACCTCGGCAGCCTTGTCGAGTACGGCTCCACCGAGGACATATTCAGAAATCCGCTCCATCCGTACACCAAGGCGCTCTTCTCGGCTATACCGGTCCCCGATCCGACCGTCAAGATGAACCGCATCGTGCTCGAGGGCTCCATCCCCTCCCCGGCTAATCCGCCCAAGGGATGCAAGTTCCACACCCGCTGCGCCAACTGCATGGAGCGCTGCAAGCACGAGGCTCCCGTTCAGCGCGAGATCGAGCCGGGCCACTACGTCGTCTGCCACCTTTACGACGACGTCGCCTCCACCACCACCGGCGACGTGATCGACGCAAAAAAAGCGGAGGTAAAGGAAGAGCCCGCCGCGGAGACCGCAAAGGACAATGGCGAAGAATAAGGACTATACTCACGAGACCGAAGAGGACGACGGCAGAGTCATCGCCGATATGAGCGGCGTCGAACCCGCCGCGCCCTCGCTGTTCGGATTTCGTTCCCTTATGCGTTCGAGCCGGAAAAACGATCCCGACGATCCCGAGCTCGAAGCGCGCCGCCGTCAGGCGGCTGAAATGAGCGGAAAGGACACCTTCCGCTATATCCTCGGCGCTGTCGGCGCCGGATTGCTGATCGCGGGCGTGTTTATCGCCGTCTTCGGTCTGTTTATCTGGCTGCTCTGCACCGTTTGGTGAACAAAAAAGGCTTTCGCTTTGCGGAAGCCTTTTTAAGTGTAAATTTACTTTTAAAAAACTTGTATTATCGGACAAAATATTATATAATAAATTGTGATTTTACATTATGAAATTCTTTACCGGGAGGCAGTTATGGTACAGGAAAATATGGATTTTATCGCGGAATTTGACCCGGAAGTCGGCGCGGCGATACGCGCGGAATTCGACAGACAGCGCAGAGGCATTGAGCTCATCGCGTCCGAGAACGTCGTTTCTCCCGCTGTGCTCTCCGCCATGGGCACGGTGCTGACCAACAAGTACGCGGAGGGATATCCCGCGCACAGATATTACGGCGGATGCGAGTGCGTCGACGTGGTCGAGGACCTCGCCCGCGACAGAGCCAAAAAACTCTTCGGCGCCGATCACGCTAACGTCCAGCCGCACAGCGGCGCGCAGGCTAATCTCGCCGTCTATTTCGCTCTCTGCGAGCCGGGCGACACCATTCTCGGTATGAACCTCGCCCACGGCGGACACCTCACCCACGGCAGTCCCGTCAATATGTCGGGCAAGTACTTCAACTTCGTCCCCTACGGCGTCTCCGACGCCGATCAGCGCATCGACTACGACGCGCTTGAAAAGCTGGCGAACGAGCATCATCCCAAGCTGATCGTCGCGGGGGCTTCCGCCTATCCGCGCATCATAGATTTCGAGCGCATCTCCGCTATAGCAAAAAGCGTCGGCGCGTATTTCATGGTCGATATGGCGCATATCGCCGGCCTCGTCGCCGCCGGGCTCCATCCCAATCCGGTCAAGTACGCCGACGTCGTCACCACCACCACCCACAAGACCCTGCGCGGTCCCCGCGGCGGTATGATCCTCTGCCGCGAGGAGTTCGCAAAACAGATCGACAAGGCTATCTTCCCCGGCACTCAGGGTGGTCCCCTTATGCACATCATCGCCGCAAAAGCCGTTTGCTTCGGCGAGGCGCTCAAGCCGGAATTCGTCGAGTATCAGAAGCAGATCGTCGCAAACGCCAAGGCGATGGCGGACGAGCTGCTCAAGGAGGGCTTCGGCCTCGTCTCCGGCGGCACCGACAATCACCTCATCCTTCTCGATCTCCGCAATTTCCATATAACAGGCAAAGAGCTCGAAAAGAAACTCGACGAGGTCTATATCACCGTCAATAAAAACGCCATTCCCAACGACCCCGAAAAGCCCTTCGTTACCAGCGGCATCCGCATCGGTACCCCCGCCGTCACCTCGCGCGGCCTCAAAGAGGACGACGTCCGCCTCATCGCGCGGATGATCAAGCTCGCCGCCACCGATTTCGACGACAAGGCGGACTATATCCGCTCCGAGATAACCGCTCTCTGCGAAAAGTATCCGCTTTATTGAGATTTACTATTGAGATTTTTGATCGCAGACCCTTTTTGGAAAAAGGGTCCGCACCCCCAAAAACTTTTCCCCCGGCGCTCCCGCGCTGTCGTTCTTACGCGGCGGTAAAGGGGCTCCCGCACGAACGGCTTTGCCGTTTGTGCGACAGGCGTGACGCGGAACGAGCCGCTCCCGAAAGCGAGCTTTCGGAGACGGCTGTCCGCTCACGCCGACCGTCGCGCTCCTGCGGAGCGTGACTGCCCCTTTACCCGCCTTGAATACGCGTCAAAAATGGCGCTTTGTTAAAGCTTTTGAAGGGGTTCGGGGAAAGCTTTTCTTCGAAAAGTTTCCCCGAATAAATAAATGATAAAGGATAATGTTATGACGACAATGCAACTAAAGGCCGCGCTTTTGGCGGGCGAATACGACGGACGGCTCGCCGAGCTGTACGGAGAGTCGAACGCGGCGGCGCAGCGAGAGAGATACGCGGCGCTGACCGACGAGTTTTTAGGCAAGTACGGCGACCGGGAGGGAACGGGATTTTACTCGGTCCCGGGGCGCAGCGAGATATCGGGCAACCACACCGACCACAATCACGGAAAGGTGCTTGCGGCGTCGATAGATCTCGACATAATCGCGGTTGCGGCGGCGTCTGACGACGGCTGGATCAGGATAACCAGCGTCGGCTTCAAGCCGGACGATATAGAGATCGCGCGGCTTGACGACTACCGGGTGGAGCGGATGCATTCGGCGTCGCTCGTCGCCGGAACGGCGGACGGACTGTTCAAGCGCGGGTACAAGGTCGGCGGGCTTGTCGCCTGCACGATCTCGAACGTAATGAAGGGATCGGGGCTTTCCTCGTCCGCGGCGTTTGAGGACATGTGCGTCAATCTGCAGAACCACCTCTACAACGGGGGCAAGATCGGCGCGGTAGAGCTCGCGCAGATCTCGCAGTACGCGGAGAACGAGTTTTTCGGCAAGCCGTGCGGCCTGATGGATCAGATAGCCTGCGCGGCGGGCGGATTTGTTTACATTGATTTTGCCGATGCGGAGAAGCCGGCGGTCGAAAAGCTGCCGTTCGATCTCGGCGCGCGGGGCTATTCGCTCTGCATCGTCGACACGGGCGGCAACCACGCCGATCTGACCGACGACTACGCGTCGGTCCCGCGGGAGATGAAGGAGGTCGCCGCGCAGTTCGGCAAGAGCTGTCTGCGGGAGCTCGACCGCGGGGATATCATATCCCACGCCTCGTATCTTCGCGGGAAGTGCGGGGATCGCGCCATACTCCGCGCGCTCCACTTCTACGATGAGAACGACCGTGTGACCGAGCAGGCAAAGGCGCTCCGTGAAGGCGATCTCGACCGCTTCTTCGGGCTGGTCAAGGCGTCGGGCAACTCCAGCGTTTCCTTCCTGCAGAACGTCTACACGGTAAAGAACGTCGGCGAGCAGGGACTCACTCTCGCGCTGGCGCTCGCCTCCCATTTTCTTTCGGGACGCGGCGGCGCGTGGAGGGTCCACGGCGGCGGATTTGCCGGAACGATCCAGGCGTACGTCAGGGAAGAGGACGTCGCCGCCTTCCGCGAGCTGATGGAGGGCGTTTTCGGTGAGGGGCGCGTCTACGTGCTCCACGTCCGTGCCGAGGGAGCGACGAAGCTGTAATACAGACCTCACGCGATCCCGGGAGAGAAAAAGAGACAAAGAGAAAGAGAGAGAAAGTCCATTGTCTGATATAAAGGTCTATACGCTTTATTCCGGCTCGTCCGGCAACTGCGTATACATATCGTCCCCGGGGGCAAAGATACTGATAGATGCGGGCAAGAGCGCGCGCACGCTCGCCGCCTCGCTCCGCGCGGCGGGAGGCGAGCTGTTCGATATCGACGCGATCTTCGTGACGCACGGACACTCCGACCACACGTCGGCTCTCGCGCAGCTCATGCGTCAGAGCCGCCTGAAGGTCCACATGACCGAGGAGACGGCGGCGGAGGTGCGGGAGCGCGACAGATACGCCGTCGATACGATAGAGACGCATCCGCGCGTTTACGAAACGTCGGTCGGCGATCTCACGGTCCGCTCGTTCGTCACTTCCCACGACAGCCCGGGCAGCGTGGGGTATATCGTCTCCTCGCCCCGCGAGACGCTGGGGATAGCCACCGACCTCGGGTACGTCACCCGCGGGATCTTCGAGAAGCTGTCGAAGTGCGACCGGGTGATAATCGAGTCCAACTACGACCCGACCATGCTCCGCACCGGGAGCTATCCGTACTATCTGAAGCAGCGGATAAGCTCCGATCACGGACACCTTTCAAACGACGACTGCGCCCGCGTGGTCTCGGCGCTTGCCGACGCGGGGGTCAGGTCCTTCCTGCTCGCCCACCTCTCGGCGGAGAACAACACCCCGGAGAAGGCGCTTGCGGCGTCCTGCCGCACGCTTGTCGAAGGCGGGCACAAGGACGACACGATCATCTCGGTCGCCGACCGCCATATGCCGACTTTTTTTGAATGATCATGCTCAATATCGAATTGATATGCGCCTGCACGGGCAAGAATAAAGAAAGCTACTATACCGAGGCGGCGTCGGAGTACGCCAAGCGCATCGGTGCGTACGCAAAGCTCAGGATCACCGAGACAGCCGAGACGGACGCCGCGATCCTCGCCGCTATCCCTCCCCACAGCTACAAGATTGCCCTCTGCATAGAGGGAAAGCAGCTCTCCTCTCCCGAACTCGCCGAAAAGCTCGACCGCCTCGCAACGGACGGACATTCGACCGTCTGCTTTATCATAGGCGGATCGGACGGCTTCGGACGCGCGGTGGAGGACGCCTGCGACTTCCGCCTTTCATTTTCGAAAATGACCTTTCCGCACCGCCTGATGCGGGTGATACTGCTCGAACAGATCTACCGCGCGCTCAATATCAACGGGGGCGGGAAGTATCATAAATAGAGTTCAAAGTTCAAAGTTCAAAGTTTAAAGAAAAGTCGCCGGTCGCCGGCGTGGCCGGTCGCAAGAAGGGCTGGGTGCTGAAACGCTGCAAGACGCACCCGACCCCGTAGGGCGGGGTTTTAACCCCGCCGCCTTCGACGCCGCCGCGCCCGAGCGCTGTCATTGCGAGGACTCCTCCGGCGTCCGCGGCGATCCGTTTCCACCCCCGACGCCGCCGCACCCGAGCGCTGTCATTGCGAGGACGCCTCCGGCGTCCGCGGCAATCCGTTCCTTGCCCCCGACGCCGCCGCGCCCGAACGGAATTTCAGCCGCTCTTGCGACAAACTTCGGTCATATACAAAACGCAAAGGAGCACATATGTCCCCGGATAAGAGGAAAACGATAGCGATACAGATAACCGCGGTCGTCCTTGCGGCGCTCGCGGCGTTTGTCGTCGTCCTCTACGCCCGGGGCGTTTTTGATATCTCTTTCATCGACCGCCCGGAAAGGGAGACTACCGCGCCGCGGGACACCTCCGACGCGCCCGATCCCGACGACACCCGCGAGGATCCGCCGGACACAGACGCGCCGGACACCGTTCCCGCGCCGGACACCGAGACGCCCGAGCCTTCTTTTCCCGACTACGACGCGGCTGTCGGCGCTCTGCCGGCGGCGGACGACGCCGTGAGAAGCGGGATGAAGCTCTACGGGGGGCTGTACGACAAGGACGCCTGCGTCCTTGCTTTGGTCGGCGGAAACAGCTTTTCCGAGCATTACGCCCTGCGCGACGCCCCGACCCGGGTCGTCGTCCGCGAGGAGGCGGGCGGAGCCGCCCTCTATTATACCGAGTCGAGCGAAATGAAGCCCCGCCCGGTGCTGACCCCATATTTCGGGTATCTCCTCTGCGACGACGGCAGAAATATCAAGCTGCTCGACGCCAAAGGAAAGACCCTGCTCGGCGATATCTCCGAATACGTCCCCACCGGCTACCGCGATCTCTCCGGACACCCGCTTTTCAAAAAGGACGGCGGATATTTCTACTACTACGACGGCAACGGACCGACTCCCGGCACGGTGGTCGCCGACAGGATCACCTGGAACGACGTATGGGAGTTCCCGGCGGATACTTTGCCCGGCGCTTACTATAACGTCGATCCCTATTCCGAGATCACGCCGACCCTTCCCGAAAGCGCCGGGATGGTCGAATGTACGGTCGACGAAAACTACTTCAACGGGCTTGCGCTCAATTCGAGCTATGAGAGCCGTCACGGAAGCGCCGAGGTCTTCCGCTTCTGCGAACACCGGGTGCTGAAAACGGTCGTCAACCAGCCGGAGATCGACGCCCGCAGCGCCGAGATCGCCGCATACCGCGCGGGCGTCGCGGACGGGACCGTCGATCCTTCGACGCCGGAGCCCGCGCCGATAGAGCCGGTCTTTCTCGAAGAGGATCAGGGCTTCTTCTGGGGGTACGTCGACCAAAACGGCGACTACCTCCTTACCCCGCAGTACGCCCGCGCGTACGATTTCCCGTCTGACGGTCCCGCCGCGATCTCCGATCCCGAGGCGCCGGATAAGGGGCGATTATGCTTTATCGACCGGGCGGGAAACGTCCGCGTCAACGCCTACAAAAACACATTTTTCAACGTCGAGCTCGGCAACGTCCGCGTGCGCGACGGACACTATCTCCCCGATACATTCGGGCCGGAGAACACCGGCATGCTCACCTTCGATCACGGGCTGGCGCTCGTCAGACGCCGCGTCATGGTCAACTCCGGCGGCAGGGTGCTCTCGGAAAGCAACGTCCTTATCAACACCGAGGGGAAGATATTCAATCTCCCCGGCGGATACGACGCAGTCGCCTACTCCGACGGGATGATACTCCTCGAAAAAGACGGCCTCTACGGCTATATGGATCACACCGGGCGCTGGGTGGTCCAGCCGACCCTCACCTACGCTCAGCCATTCTGCGAGGGGCTCGCCGCCGCGGGGTACGCGGACGGACATATCGGGATGATCGACCGCGGCGGGAACGTTGTGCTGCCCATGGTGTTCGATCACGTAAGCTCCGCGTCGGACGGAACGGTCGCCGCGTTTTCGGAAGGTCACGGCTGGACGATTTTCAACAAGCTCAGCCGCGAGACCTATGAGGAGCCGGTCAACCCCATCCTGACAATAAAAAAGCGCCTGCTCGCCGAGGCGGCGTACAAGGCGTACGTCACGGAAAACGGACTTGCGGACAGCAGGAACGTGAGCTGAAAAAAGAGCAAATAAAAAACCGGGAGCCGAAGCTCCCGGTGATCTGACCGAAATTATTTCTTCTGACCGCCCTTTTTGGGGATAAGAACTATGATGACGACCACGATCGCTATCGCGAGAACGACAGCGACGATGATGCCGATAAGTCCGGAGGTCCCGAGATTGTCCCAGGTGCCGGTGGCGGGCTGAGTATCGGCGGGAGTCTCTTCTTCATTCGCGGAATCGGCGCCGATGGCTTCGAGTACGGAGTCGGCGGCTTCCGCGGCTGCCTTTTCGTCAACTGTATCGGCGGGAGCACCTACGACGTCGTCTCCGGAGTCGGCTCCGGTATCGTCGGTCGCGCCGACGGTGAGAACGGGCTCGTCGGAGGGGAGGACTTCCGCGGTGTCGGCCTTTTCGTCGCCGGTCTCTTCGGGTTCAGCTCCGAGGAGCGCGGGGGCGTCGCCGTCGAGCTCGTCGGTGTCGGCTGCCGTATCATCCGCGGCAAAGAGGACCATGTCTTCTCCGCCGTCGGTCTCATCCTCGCCCTCGGCGAAGACGGAGACGGTCAGAACCACGAATAATGCGAGAATTACGGAAAACAGGGTAATGATCTTATTAGTTTTCATTATTATTGCACTTTGTCCCGCAAGGGACGTCCTTTCAAATATGATACTAAAACATTCTATCAAATGATTATGAATAATGTGTGAACAAACGTCAAAAAAATAAAATATAATGACGGGGACACTTTAAAATGGAGATAAAACGCTTTTCAAAAAACGACGAGGGCTTCACCTGCGCCCACTGCGGGCGGGAGATCCCGCCGCTCGGCTATACCTCGCGCGATCATTGTCCGTACTGTCTCTGGTCGCTCCACGTGGACGTCAACCCCGGCGACCGCGCCTCCGACTGCGGCGGCGAGCTGGAGCCCGTTTCGGTCCTCCCCGACCCGAAAAAGGAGTTCATAATAGTCTACCGCTGCAAAAAATGCGGAGCGGCCCGCCGCTGCAAAGCGGCGCTCCGCGGCGACGCGCCCGACGACCGCAGACTGCTTATAAAGCTGACGGCGTTCGGAGGAGAGGGCTGACGGTCGGGGGGAAAGTTCAAAGTTCAAAGTTCAAAGAAAAAGTAAGGCGCTGATCTGTTCAGATCGGCGCATTACTTTACAGGAATGGAAAAAGTCCCGGCGGCGCGCCGGGGCTTCAGTCAAGCGAAAGATCCGCCTTCTCCAGCTTCGGCGCGGGGGCGGGGACCCGCTTGAGGGGATCGTATTTGAATTTACGGCAGTAATGGCCGCCGGAGACGACTCCGGCGCGCTCGCAGAGCATGGTCTCCTCGTCGGCAAGCGGCTGAGCCTTGACGCAATGGGCGCAGTTTTTTTCTACTTCCGTTTTTTTCATTTTCTTCACCGTCCTTGATCTTTGCCTAATTATATCACAGAACCGGCGTAAAATCAACAGTACCCGGCGGCGAACCATACCATGGCGGCGGAAAGAGCGCCCATAAACAGCCTGCCGGGGATAAAGTATTTGAGCGACAGCCCCGCGTCGGTGGTATAGGACGCGGTCTGGGCGTGTACGCACAGACCGGAAAAGGAGAGCCCGAACGCGCAGACCGCCGCGGCGGCGCGGCGAGTGAGCGCGGAGGCGGCGAAGGAGGCGCCGTTGGTCAGCTCGACGGCTGAAAGGATTGCGCTCCGCGGCAGCGCGGGCAGTCCCGCGAGCTCCAGTCCCCGTCCGAGCAGCGCCGTCACCGGCGCGAAGACGATAACGAACGCGCAGACGCAGAGCATGGGAGTCACCGCCCCGGTCACCGCCCGCGTGAGGAGTCCGGGCGCCGGAGCCGGGACGGGCGCTTCATCACCCGCGCCTTCATTCTTTCCGCGCGGGAGAAGTCTCGCAAGCAGGACGGCGGAGACTGTCTGCGCGGCGTAGATAACGCCGCCTAAGCGAATATCGCCGAGCAGCGCGCCGATCCCGCCTATGGCGAACGCCGGTCCGGCGTTGGACGAAAACGCCAGCGCCCGCTCGGCGTCGTTCTTTGAGCATCCTCCGTTCGAGTACACCCGCGCGACCGCCGCCGCCCCGGACGGAAATCCCGCCGTAAGCCCGATAAAAAACGGCGCGCAGAGAGAGGGCGACACTTTGAAAACGCGGGAAAAGACCCGTCCGAGCGTCCTTGCGGCAAGCTCCGCGCCGCCCGCGCCGAGGAATATCCCGTTGAGCACTATGAAAGGGAAGAGGGCGGGGATCAGCGTGTCGAGACAGAGCCTTACCGCCCCCCTTACCGCGTCCGTACAGACGTCCGCGCGTATCAGCAGGCAGGCGCCGAATGAGATCGAACAGCAGAGGTAAAATACCGCCTCCGCCGGTACTGCGCTTTTGTATTTCAAGTAATAACCGCCCCGCTTCCGCATAAATTGTTATGGAATTATATGAAAAAGCGGGGGGAAAATATACTTGAAAAAGAAACGCAGACGGCTGCCATACGCGCTCGCCGGGATGTTCGACCTGCCGGGAGAGACCTTGCCGCGCACATCCGCCGTGACGCTGACCTCCGACCGCGAGGCGCTTGTTACCGGATGCCGCAGGATAAAGGAATACGACCGCTGCCGGGTGGTCCTCGCGCTCTGCGACTGCGAGATCACGGTGACGGGCGAGGGACTGACGATGAAGACCTTTTTCGCAAATCAGGTGCAGATCTGCGGCAGGATAACGGAGGTGATCTTCGGATGAGGATATTCGGGATCTTCGATCTTTTCTGCGGATACTGGCGGGTGGAGGTCCCGGCGGAAAAGGCGGAGCGTATGATAAACGCCGTTTTCCGCGCCGGTATCCCGCACGGAGAGTTCCGCCGTCTGCCCGACGGGACGCTTACCTTCAAAATGAGCCGAAAAGGTATGCGGGAATTGCGCTATATCATTGACAAATCGGGTTTTGTGGGGTATAGTTTATATAGGGGAGGTTTGCCCTTTATCATACGCAGATACCGCGCAAGGGTCGGCTTTTTCGTCGGGGCGGCGCTTTTTCTCGCCGTCTCGTATCTGTCCACCCTGTTCATATGGCGGGTCGAGGTGGTGAGCGACACCACCCTCAACA
The DNA here is from genome assembly GCA_017450885.1 of Clostridia bacterium. Taxonomy (GTDB): domain Bacteria; phylum Bacillota; class Clostridia; order Oscillospirales; family CAG-272; genus RGIG3438. The sequence goes on from JAFSSR010000061.1 coordinate 13,349, forward strand.
AGACGGCGGTGGAAAGCAACCTCGAAAAGCTGGGCGTCCGCCCCGGCGCGTTCATTCCGTCCTGCGATTTCTGGGCGCTCTCCGCCGAGTATCTCACCACCTTCGACGACTGCGCCTGGCTTTCGATCAATATGAACGGGACGGTCGCCGAGGTCGAGCTGCGCGAGAGGCTGCCCCCGGATGACAAGGTCAGCCGCGTCCCCTGCAACGTGGTCGCCGCCGAGGGCGGGGTCATCGACAGCTTTGTGATAAGCTCGGGCAGGGGGTACGTCACCCCCGGAGTCGTGGTCAAAAAGGGCGATCTTCTGGTCAGCGGCGTCATCGAGGATCTGCAGGGAAGCTACCGGCTTGTCGGAGCGGAAGCCGAGATATACGCCGAGATCGAACGCACGGTGACGGTCGAGGCGCCGTTCACCCGCATAGAACGCGAATTCACGGGCAGGGAGGAGGTCTCCCGCACTCTCATCTTTTTCGGCTTGGAATTTGAGCTCCCCTTCGGAGAAGGGAGCCACGGCGAGGGATGGGAGGAGACCCGCGACCGCGCGTCGCCCGTCCTGCCCGACGGCAAGCCTCTGCCGTGCGGGATAGAGACGGTAACGCGCCGGGAATTCACGGAGCGCGAGGTGCCGGTCTCTCCTGAGGAGGCGCGCGCCGAGGCGGAAGCGAGGCTCGACCGCGCGATAGCGGATCAGCTCCCCGGAGTCAGGGTGTTGAGCGTCATCAAAGAGATAAACGAAACGGATACCGGCGTCGTCGCGACTGCGCGCGTGCGCTGCATATGCGATATAGCCGAGAAAAGAGAAATAATATCGGAAGTCCAAACGGGAGAATAGAAAATTGGCTGAACAGTTTGAAAGAAAGATCACTACCGAAACGATAGAGCAGACCGCCAACATCTTCGGCAGCTTCGACGCCAACGCCGCCCTTATCGAGCGGGCGTTCGGCGTCAGCGTGCGCAACCGCGAGTCGGAGACCGGCGCGGGCGACACCATAGTCATCACCGGACCGGACGAGCGCGGGGTCGCCGACGCCGCCTCGGTGGTCGGTTATCTCAAAAAGATGTCCCGCTTCAACGACAACCTGACCGAGCAGTCGGTAGACTATGTCATCGAGATGGTCAAGGGCGGCCACGCCGACGAGCTGGGCGGCTTTGACGAGGACTGCATCTGCATAACCACCAAGGGCAAG
>JAFSSR010000062.1 GCA_017450885.1 Clostridia bacterium
AAATCGCATTTACATATCCGGCATATTAAGAACATTAAATAGCCCGTTCAAGGGGGTCAAAAATGCTGAGAACGCATTTTTGGCCCCTTTGCTTGACAAAAGCCTTCAATAATGGAATAATAGATATATCATCCCGGCAAACAGGGATTTGCGTCAGTATTGATTACCAGACAGATCCCGGTTTGCCGGAACAAAACGTCCGCCCCGGTCGTACCTTTCAAAGCTGGTGCTTTTCTCTGTATTCGCCGGGATTGACGCCGGTGTATTTGCGAAAGACGCGGCTGAAATGGCTTTGCGAGGAAAAGCCGAGATAGACGGAGACGGCCGACAGCGGCTTGTCGGTATAGCGGAGAAGGCGCTTTGCCTCCTCCGTTTTTTCTTTGAGGATGAAATCGGTGAGGGTCTGCCCGGACTCCTCCCTGAACTTTTTGGAAAGATACGGGCGGCTCATAAAGAGTTCCTCCGCCATCCTCTGCGCCGTGATCGGCTCGGAGATATGCCGCTGAACGTAATTCGCGACGTCGGCGGTCAGCTTTGTAGGCTTTGAACCGAGGCGGAGCCGCTCGACCCTTTGAGTGAATTCAAGCACCATATGATACTGTAGGTTGGTGATGCGGCCGGGATCGGAAAGGGACTCGCATTTTTGAATATACGAGTCGCTTAATGAGAAAGAGTCGTCCTGCGCCATCCCGCCGCGAATCGCCGCGCGCGACGCGAGCGTTGCGGTCACGATAAATGTGTTTTTGAGCTGCCGCAACTGGTCGGGAGCGATTACGCCCCCGCGCACCGCGGGCGCGGAAGACACCCATTCGCGCAGAGCCGCCGTGTCTCCCTTGCGTATCATGCTCATAAGCAGTTGCTCGAGGTCGTAGGTATTGTGTCCCGCCTGCGCTCCGTCCGCGGCGTCAAAGCGAGCTTCCGCCCTCGTTTGCGAATCACGGCTGAAAAGCGATTCCTGCTCCTCGTCGTAAATGGCGATATCCTCAAGCGTCTTTTTCTCGCCGTTCAGAACGTAGTTGAGCGTGCAGAGTATCTGCAGTACGCTCTCGAGCGGCATACATACGACGGTCTTCATCCCCGCGACAAAATCGGCGACGTCGTCAGCCGGAACGTCGGCGCGGAAGGCGAGCTCGTGAAGCTCGCGGTCGTTCGGCGCGATCTGCCCAGACGGGCCTATGACGATTTTCACCTCTCCGGAGTTGACGACTCCGTAATATTGATGGCTGTCGGTCGCGTAGTAACTCACGTTGTCCTTTATCGCGTTTATCCCTTCGGCGTAGGCGCACATCGGGTCGATCGGCAGACGGACGAGCGAGTAGAAAAAGGTCAGCTCCCCGTTTTCAAAAACGCGTATCGGTATCCCCGACAGGTTGCCGATTACCGTGCAAAGATATTTGTAATCCGGTTTTTCCGTCTTTTCCATTTTTTGTTCCTCCGTTGATTACGATTATATCAGAATAATTACTATTATGCAATACAAAACGGCGTAATATTGATAAAATTGTAGTAACAAATGAAATTATAAGGAGGACTGACCGTGGATATCGAACGGCTGATTGCGGAACTGACCGTCGAGGAAAAGGCGGCGCTCGTTTCGGGGACCGACTTTATGTTTACCAACCCGGTCCCTCGCCTCGGCGTCCCCTCGCTGCGCACATCGGACGGACCTCACGGTCTGCGCGTTCAGCGCGAAGGAGGCGACAACGGCGTGTCGGAAAGCGAACCCGCCACCGCCTTCCCCACAGCCGCAGCGACCGCGTCGGGATGGGATCCCGAAAATACCCGCAGGATGGGCGAGGCGATCGCTGCGGAATGCCGGTATTACGGAGTTCACGTTCTTCTCGGTCCCGGAGTGAATATCAAGCGCGACCCGACCTGCGGCAGAAACTTTGAATACTTTTCCGAGGACCCGCTGCTCGCTTCTGAAATGGCGATAGGCGAGATCGAAGGGATACAGTCGCGCGGAGTAGGCGTTTCGGTCAAGCATTTCGCGCTCAACAACAGCGAAAACTTCCGGTTTATGGGCAATTCTGTCGCAAGCGAAAGGACGATGCGGGAGATATACCTGAAGGTCTTCGAGCGGATCGTCAAAAAGGCGAAGCCCGCGACGCTGATGTGCGCGTACAATCAGATAAACGGAACGTTTTGCTCGGAGAACAAGCGGCTGCTGACAGACCTGCTGCGCGGCGAATGGGGCTTCGACGGCCTCGTTATGAGCGACTGGGGAGCCGTGCGCGACAGGGTCGCGGGGATCAAAGCCGGACTCGACCTCGAAATGCCGGGCGACACCGCCGTCTGCCGCAGACGGATACTCGACGCGGTCGGAGACGGCACGCTCGATACGGCGGACCTCGACCGCGTGGTGAGAAACGTTCTCACTCTGGTAGATAATTACGCTGCGCCGTCAGACGGAACGCCCGTCGATTTCGACGCCCATCACGCGCTTGCCGCCGAGATAGCAGCCGACTGCGCGGTGCTGATGAAAAACGACGGCGTTCTTCCGCTTGATACTGCCGACAAACTGCATATCTGCGGCGAAATGTTCGGCAGGATGCGCTATCAGGGGGCTGGCAGTTCGATGATCAATCCTGCCCGGCTTACGACTCCCGAGCAGGCGTTTGATGCGCGAGGTGTGAAGAATCACAGCATAGAAGAATGCGACAAAATACTCGTTTTCGCGGGGCTGACCGACGAATACGAGAGCGAGGGATGCGACCGCGAGAATATGAAGCTCCCCGAGGCCCATCTTAATCTTATCGACGGGATGATCGGTACGGGAAAGCCCGTGATCATCGTGCTTTTTGGAGGCTCGCCGGTCGAACTGCCCTTCAACGACGGCGTGAGCGCCATCCTCAATATGTATCTGCCCGGACAGAACGGAGGAGAGGCGGCGGCGAGACTACTTTTCGGAGAAGTCAACCCGTCGGGAAAGCTCGCTGAGACCTGGCCGATGAGATACGAGGACGTCCCCTCGCACGAGACCTTCGGGAAGAGCGTGAACGAGGTCTATTCCGAGGGATGCAATGTCGGGTATCGATACTACAAGAAACACAACGTTCCCGTTCGCTATCCCTTCGGACACGGTCTTTCCTACACGACCTTTGAGCGCAGCGAGTGGGTAAATGACGGAAATGCATATTCCGCGACCGTCAAAAACACCGGCGGCCGATACGGTGCCGAGGTCGTTCAGCTCTATATCGAGGGAGAACTCGCGGGATTCAAAAAGGTCCGCCTCGCACCGGGAGAGAGCGCAACGGTAACGATCACCCCGGAAGAAAAAGATGAAACGGTCTATTCCGACGAATACACAGTTCCCGAAGAGCCTCCGAAATATCCGATCACCCTCGAATCGCGCTTTATCGATCTCAGGCAGACATTCATGGGGCGCATCCTTTTCAAAGCCGTGATCGGAGTGTCCGAAAAGCAAAGGAAAAAAGCGCTGAAACTTACGGACGGTCCCGAAAAGGAAAACCGGCTGAAAGGCGCGGCTTTTCTGCGAAGGGTCCTTGAATCAAATTCGCTTCGTTCGATGTCCATGACGGCCGGCTCGTCGATGCCGTACAACTATGCCTGCGGCTTCGTCGAGCTTTCCAACGGGCATCTTATAAGAGGAGCAAAAGCGTTCCTGACAAAAATAAAGGTGCCGAAACTCCCGAAGGAGGAAAATGTAAAATGAAACTGCCGAACAGTCTTATCAAATCCCCGACGGTCACGAGAAAGGAAAAATGGATAGGTTATCTTGTCGGACCGGCGGGCGCGCTGCTGCTCAACGCGGTGCTCGCGACCTATCTGAACGTCTATTACACCGACGTACTCAAGCTGACCACTCTCTGGGGCGGCGCTTTCCTCGTCGCATTTCCTATGGTGTCCAAGGTGATCGACGCGATAACCAACGTCGTGATGGGTATAGTCATCGACCGCACCAAAACGAAGCAGGGCAAGGCGCGCCCCTGGCTTTTCCTGTCGGCTCCTCTGGTGACGGTCACGGGAATACTTCTCTTCACCGTTCCGGAGTCGAACGACGTCGTAAAGGCCGTATGGGTGATGATATCCTACAACCTTTTCTACTCCTTCGCCTATACGATATTCAATATGAGCCACAACCTGATGGTCCCGCTCTCCACCCGCGACAGCACGGCGCGCGGCGGACTTTCGGTCTTCAATCAGATTACCACCATCATGATGAGCGGCATCCTTGTCGCGCTGGTCTTCCCGATGGTGATAATGCCGATGATCGGCGTCGACAAGAGCAAGTGGATCACGCTCATGTCGATAATCTCGATCGTCGCCCTGCCGCTCACGCTTCTTGAATACTACTTCACAAAGGAGCGCGTGACCGAGGAGACCGCCGACCGCCCGAAGGAAAAGATGTCCTTCCGCTCGCAGCTGAAGATAATCTTCGGCGACAAATACATGGTGCTGATGTACCTCTATTTCTTCATCTACACGGTCGGCACCTGTCTCAAGAATATGGGCCTCGTCTACTACTGCAACTACGTTCTCGGCACCTACAACGACGGGACGACGCAGATGCTGGTCTCGGTCATCGGCGGCATTCCGATGGGTATCGGCATCTTCGCGGTCTGGCCATTGGCAAAGAAGTTCGGCAAGCGGAACGTGACCATGTTCGGCTTTCTGCTCTACGCGCTCGGGTCGCTCGTCTGCTGGCTCTTCCCAACCAATCTCGTCGTCGTGCTGACCGGACAGTTCATCAAGAACATCGGCGGACTCCCCTGCGCCTACGTTTTCATGGCGCTCTTCGCCGACTGCCTCGATCACCTCGAATGGAAGACCGACAAGCGGGTCGACGGCAACGCGATGTCGATATACAATATTATCGCCGTCGCGATGGTCGGGATAATGACCGGCGTCTTCAACTGGCTGCTTTCGGTCTCTGGATATATCGCGCCGGAGAAGTTCACAAGCATTGCCGACGCATCGTCGTATATCGCGGCTAACGGGCTCACCTCGCAGATCGCGCTCGATTCGGTCAAGGCGGTCGACGGGGTCTACACGGTCGCGTTCGCTCAGCCGGAGGCGGTCGGACGGATGATAACCCTCGCGTTCGTCGGAGTGGAGGTCTTCACCGGCGTCCTGCTCGCGCTCATACTTAAGTTCGTCAACGTGGAAAAGAATATCGCAAAAGAACAGGCCGAGATCAAGGAAAGGCGCGGAGAAGCTGAATGAGAGCGCGCGAATTACGGGTCGAATACCTTGAATGCCCGCTGGGGATAGATATTGCGCATCCCCGGATCTCCTGGATATGCGAGGGCGTCGTCAGACAGAGCGCGTATCAGATAATCGCCGGCGGCTGGGACAGCGGCAAGGTCGAAAGCTCAAGCATGCGGGCGGTATATCCGCTCGACGCGTCAAGCCGCGAGCGGGTCGAATGGAAGGTCCGCCTCTGGAACGAAAACGGCGAGCCGGGTGAATGGTCGGAGAGCTTTTTCGAATACGGACTGCTCGCCCCGTCCGATTGGAGCGCCAAATGGATAACCGCCGACTGCAAAGTCAGCAAAAAACGGCGCTATCCCGTCGACCATTTCAAGAAAACGTTCAGCGCCGGAAACGTCAAAAAAGCGCGGCTGTATATCTCCGCCTGCGGACTTTACGAGGCGTATATCAACGGGAAAAAGGTCGGGAACGCCGTTCTGACCCCCGGTTCGACCGATCCGAGAGTTCGCGTTCAATACGACGTCTACGACGTGACCGCTATACTCTCCGGGGGCGAAAACGAGATCGAACTGCTGCTCGCCGACGGCTGGTACCGCGGCTCTATCGGCGCGAAGGGCTTCACATACGTTTTCGGAAAGAAGACCAAGGTCACGGCGCAGCTTGAGATCACGGACGACGCCGGAAGCCTGACGGCGGTCGCAACGGACGGCTCATGGCTGTGGTCGAACGACGGCCCGATCCGCTTCGCCGACCTCAAGGACGGCGAAATCATTGACAACAGAATGACCGCTTCCTTTGACAGACACGCGGTCGAGACCTCATACGACGGACTCGTCTCCTGTTCAAACAACACCCGCGTCGTCGAGACGGAGCAGAGCGTGCCGGTCTCCGTTACAGAGACGAAGACGGGCAAAACCACGCTCGAATACAAAAACAACGTCGCGGGATATATCTCCTTTTCCGTAAACGCGCACGACGGCGACAGGATCCGCGTCGTCATGGGTGAGATGCTTGACGAAAACGGCGACGTTACCCTGAAAAACGTTCAATGCGTCCGCAAAGGAAAGAAAACGCCCCTGCAGGAAATAGATTTCATCTGCAAAGAGGGGGTCAACGAATACAAGTCCCGCTTCTTCTACGGCGGCTTCAAATACGCGACGGTGGAAACGGACGCGGACGTCGACTTCCGGGCTTTCAGGCAGATCGCCATATGCACCGAAATGAGAGAAACTTCGGTCTTTGCATGCTCGAACGAACTCGTCAACGTTTTCTATGAAAACACCGTCCGTTCGCTGAAATCCAACTCGGTCGACATCCCCACCGACTGCCCGACGCGCGAGCGTATGGGCTGGACGGGAGACAGTCAGATAATATTCAATACGGCGTCATATCTCTTTGAATACGGCGCTTTCGCGCGCAAGCACCTGAGGGACGTTTTCGACCGTCAGGACAAGAACGGGCGTTTGCCGCAGATCGCGCCTTACTCGGCTGAGGACTGGTTCATGAACGTCATGAACGGCTCGGTCGGCTGGGCGGACGTCGGCGTGCTGATCCCTTACAGGATGTATCTCAAATACGGCGATATCAACGTTCTCGCGGACAACTACGACGATATGGTCAGATACGCCGAGTTCATGATAAAGAGATGCGGAGGCGCGAAGGGCTTCTACGCGCTGTACGCAAAGCCGCTCCGCCTCTCGAAAGAGAACAGGAAATACGGTGTGAACACCGGCCAGTCGTACGGAGAATGGGCGGAGCCCGCCGACGTCAAGGCGTTCGTCTGGACCGACTTCGCCGAGCCGCATCCGGAGGAGTCGATGGCGTACACCGCCTACGTCCTCTCGCTGATGGCCCGGATCTCCGGGATACTGGGCAGAACCGAAAAGATCGCTCTTTTCAGAGAGTATTCCGAGGGGGTAAAGCGGGCATATCGGGAGCTTGTCACCAAGCCGCGATTCTCCCTTGACACGGACAGGCAGGCTAAGCTGGTCAGACCGCTTTATATGGATCTGCTTACCGAAGAGCAGACGGAGTACGCAAAGAAACGGCTCATTCAGGCGCTCGACGCCTACGGATGGAGACTCGGCACCGGGTTCCTTTCAACCCCGTTCATCCTCGACGTGCTTGCCGATATCGACCCGGAGTACGCCTACAAGCTTCTCGAAAACGAAAAGATGCCCGGCTGGCTCTATATGGCTATCCACAATACCGGCACCATCTGGGAGGGCTGGGAAGGTCCGAACGCGCAGGCGGGTATCGCGTCGCTCAACCACTACAGCAAAGGCGCGATGGTCGAGTGGCTGTTCGCGGGCATGCTCGGGATCAAGGTCGACGGCGAGAACCACTTCGTTCTGAAGCCGACCGTCGGCGGTCACGTCACAAGCGCCGAAGGCAGTTACCGCAGCGTCTACGGAAAGATCAGGTCGTCGTGGGAACGCGTCGGGAATAAAGTTAAGTATCACTTCGAGATCCCCGTCAACACCACCGCAGACCTCTATCTCAAGGACGTTCACTTCGTCCTCGCCCCCGGCGTTCACGATCATGAGATCGAACTGTGACCGTTCATGTTTTGAAGCCCAATTAAGCCAAATCGCACATTTGGTACATAAGCATAGTTTCCTCTCCGACAGCTACAACCGCATC